>DATCGA010000554.1:0-12790 GCA_036509215.1 Trebonia sp. | reverse complement strand
TCCCACCAGTCCCACTAGCCCCACTAGCGCCATACAAGACCACGGACACAACCAGCATCAACCCCACCAGAACCACGGACCACGCCAGCACCAATGGCAACGCCGCCCGGCCTCGAAAAGCCACATCACCCCATAGCGTGTGCCGGACGGGTCGTATAGAGCCCCCAACGGAACACAATCACGTTGAACGTCGATGAAGCGCCGCGCTTTTAGCACACGATGAGCGCGATCGCCAATGGTTATCCACAGGCACGGGATGTAATGCGCGTGTTATCCACAGGCTTGGGATGCGTATCGCGTAGCCGGCCGGGAATTGCCACGCTTGGGCCATGACCCTGAAAATTTCTTCTGAGTGCGGCGAGCTCCTCGCTCGTCAAGACGGCGTGATCGGGCGCACCCAAGCGCTGGAATTCGGGCTCTCCTCGCACTCGATGCGTCATCGGGCGCGAATGGGGGAGTGGCAGCGGATTCAGCGCGGGGTGTACGCGACCTTTTCCGGCGAGGTAACCAGGGAGTCCCAGCTGTGGGCCGCTCTGCTGCGCGCCGGGCCGGGGGCGGTGCTGAGCCATCAGACCGCGGCCGAGCTTTACGGCCTCGTAAAGCAGCCGGGTTCGCTAATCCACGTGACCGTTCCCGCCACCAGCAACCCGGCCAAGTCCGGCCGGATTTCCGGGGTGGTCGTGCATCGATCGCGGATTCTCGACCGGATCAGGCACCCGGTTCTGCTGCCGCCGCGGACGAGGATCGAGGACACGGTGCTCGACCTTATCGAGGGGATGGACGATCCAGCTGATCGATATGACCTGATTTGCCGGGCCATTGGCGGTCGGCTGACCACGGCAGCGCGCCTGCGGCTGGCCCTGACAAAGCGGAAGCGGTTCCGCGATCGCCCGGAGGCGGAATCGGCGCTGAGGGACGCCGGGCAGGGAGCGCTGTCCAACCTTGAACGGTGGTACCTGTGCGGCGTCGAGCGCCGCCATGTGCTTCCAGTCCCCATCCGTCAGGCGCGGATCAAGGTCGGCGGCCAGAGCATCTACCTGGACAACCTCTATGAGGGCTACCTGGTGTGCGTGGAATTGGACGGGGCCGCCGCCCATCCGGCCGGGGAGCAATGGCGCGATAGACGCCGGGACCGGCGCAATCTCGCGACCGGGAAAATCGTCACGATGCGCTTCGGGTATTCGGACCTGAGCACTGAGCGCGCGCAATGCCAGACGGCCGGTGAGCTCGCCCGCGTCCTTCGCGACCGCGGGCCGAGGGCGGGCGTTTCCTGCCGTCTGCCCGGGTGCCGTGTTAGCGCGGTAATGGGCCGCGAAGACGAAGACGAGGGCGAGGGCGAGGGCCGAGGCCCGCTAAACGAGCGCGGCGGTTGATGGTCTGTTTGGAGCCCTAGTTCAGCTGCCCCTCAGGTAGGGCCGCCAGAGTTCATGGCGGTGCGGACGTAGCGCCGGGGTCTGATGCGCTCCCCCGGTTGCGACAGGTCCGCACCGCCATATATCTGCTTAGTCCGCTGAGGAGTCTGATGTTTTTCACATACCTCTGGCGCGAGTTGCGCCGCCGGGCGCGCCAGGCGATCTTCATAGCCATCGGGCTGGCGCTTGGGATCGGGCTGGTGATCACGGTGACCGCTGCGGCGGCCGGGGTCAAGAACGCCCAGGCGTCCGTCCTGCACTCGCTGTACGGCGTCGGCACCGACATCACCGTGACCAAGGCGCCAACCACCAGCAGCACCGCCGGCGGCGGGTTCGGCTTCAGCTTCAAGCAGGGGGTCGGCACGAGCGCTAGGCCGAAGGCGGGGTCGGCGATCAATGACAACACGCTGGCGTCCGACTTCACCCTCTCGTCGATCACCGCGGCCGACGTCACCACGATCTCCAAGCTGGACAACGTGGCCGCGGCGGCGGGCGGGCTGACCCTCACCGACCGGACCGTCACCGGCACCGTGCCGTCATTCAACACGGGCAGCAGCGGAAGCGGCGGCGGCGGCTTCGGCGGCAGCGGCAGCGGCAGCGGGAGCACCGGCGGCGGGTTCACCGGCGGCGGCACCAGCTCCTTTAAGACCAACAGCTTCGTCGTCAGCGGCGTCGACCTCGCCAACGGCGAGCTCGGCCCGCTGTCCACCGGCACGATCGGCTCCGGCCAGACCTTCACCTCGGCCGACGCGACCAAGGACGTCGCGCTGGTCGACTCCAGCTACGCGACGACCAACAAGCTCAAGGTCGGCAGCACCATCGACATCGGCAACTCCAAGGCCGCGGCGACCAAGTTCACCGTCGTCGGCATCGTCACCGAGCCTGCCGGGGATGACACGACCAACGTCTACATCCCGCTGGCCGTGGCGCAGTCGCTATCCGGGCTGAAGAACGACGTCAACACGATCTACGTGGCGGCGACCAGCGGCAGTGACATCACCTCGGTCGCGAACGCGATCACCAAGTCGGTCTCCGGCGCGACCATCACCGACCAGGACACCCTGGCCAGCCAGGTCACCGGCTCCATCTCGAGCGCGTCGTCGCTGGCCAACAACCTCGGCAAGTGGCTCGCGATCGCGGTCCTGATCGCGGCGTTCCTGCTTGCCAGCCTGCTCACGATGTCGGCCGTGTCGCGCCGGATCCGTGAGTTCGGCACGCTCAAGGCGCTCGGCTGGAAGAGCCGCCGGGTGGTCGGCCAGGTAATGGGCGAGTCGATCGCGATCGGCATCGTCGGCGGCGCCATCGGCGTCGGGCTCGGCTTCCTCGGCGCGGCCGCGGTCGGCCACTTCGCGCACCCGCTGACCGCCTCCCTCGGCAGCACCACCGCCTCGGCCACCCCAGGCGGCGCGCGCGCGTTCACCGGCGGCGGGGGCTTCGGCGGCGGCGCCGGCGGAACCACCGGCGGGGGTCCCACCGGCGGCGGGTTCACCGGCGGCTTCACCCACGCGGCGGCCAATGCCGTGCCGACCGTCACCGAGCACCTGACCGCACCGGTCACGCTCGAGGCGGTCCTCGCAGCGGTGATCCTCGCGGTCCTCGGCGGCCTGATCGCCGGGTCGTTCGGCGGCTGGCGGGCGGCGCGACTGCGCCCGGCCGCGGCCCTGTCCAAGGTCGCCTGACGGCCGGATTAAGGGAGAAGAGAACTCATGTACAAGCTCACGGACGTCAAGAAGGACTATCCCAAGGGCCGTCAGACCGTCCACGCGCTGCGGGGCGTTGACCTGGAGATCGCCGACGGCGAGTGGATGGCCATCCAGGGACCGACCGGTCACGGCAAGTCCACCCTGCTGCAGATTATCGGCGGCCTCGACCGGGCCACCTCGGGTTCCGTCCTCCTCGACGGAACCGATCTGACCAGTCTCGGCGAGGGCTCGATGACGAAGATGCGGGCCAGCACGATCGGCTTCATCTTCCAGACGTTCAACCTGATCCCGACGCTGACGGCGCAGGAGAACGTGGAGACGGCGCTGGTGCCGCTCGGGGTCAGCGGCGCGTCGCGGAAGGCACGGGCGGCCGAGGCGCTGGCCTCGGTCGGTCTGGCCGACCGGGCCCGCCACCTGCCGTCGGAGCTCTCCGGCGGCCAGCAGCAGCGGACGGCGATCGCCCGCGCGCTGGTGAAGGAGCCCAAGGTGCTGCTGGCCGACGAGCCGACGGGCAACCTGGACGAGGACACCCGCGACGAGATCATCGCCCTGCTCGAGAAGCTCTGGCGGGACAAGGGGCTGTCGATGGTCATGGTGACCCACGACAGCGCCGTCGCCCGCCGCGCCCAGCGCCTCGGCACGATGCGCAACGGCAAGCTCACCGTCAAGCAGAAGGTCTAGGCACGCTTCCGGGGCCGGGTCCCTCCCGGCCCGGCCCCGGGACTGACGTCAATGTGACCGGGTAAGGCCAGGCGGGCCTCCTCGACGAGGAGGCCCGCCAGCTTTTCCTGGTCGGCCGCCCGCAGCCCCCGGGCGGTGAACCAGGCGGCGACGTTCTTCGCGTCCCGCTCGAGGAACCCGCGTCCGCCCGGATGCGCGATGACGTCAACCACCTGCGGCAGGTCGATCATCACGAGCGTGCCCGCGTTGACCAGCAGGTTGTAAGGCGACAGGTCGCCATGCGCGAGCCCGTTCCTGGCCAGCGTGACGAGGGCCGCCACCAGCTGATCCCAGAGGTCGGACAGCTCCCGGCCGTCCGGCCGCGTCTCGGCCAGCCGCGGCGCGGCGGTCCCGTCGGCGTCGCCGATGAACTCCAGGAGCACCTCGGTGCCGGTGATCTGCACCGGATAGGGGACGGGTATCCCGTCCTGGTACAGCCGGCAGAGCGCGGTGAACTCGGAGTTCGCCCACATCCCGGCGATCGCCTGGCGGCCGAACGCGGTCCTGTTGGCGGTGGCCCGCGACACCCGGGAGTCCCGGGTTCGGCGGCCCTCGAGGTAGCCGGCGTCCCGGTGGAACAGCCGGTGCTCGGGGTCGCGGTAACGCTTCGCGGCCAGCAGGCAGGACCGGCCCGTGACCGAATCCGTAGCCGGAACCGCCCGGCGGAGCAGGAAGACGTCAGCTTCCTTGCCCGTCTTCACGATGCCGAGCTCGGTGTCGATGGCGGCGAGGTCGGTCACCAGCCACTGGGGGTGCGGCCGGGGCCCGCGCTCGGTCGGGGTGGACTGGTCCCAGGTGGACCAGCGTTCGTCTTCGGCCAGGCCGTCGGTTGCCCCGGCGGCGTCATCGACCGAGGCCAGGCGCCGGACGTGCCGGTCGCGCTTGGCGAACGTCGCCTCGTCGTCGAGGCGGTTACGCTGCCGTTTGTTGTTCGTCTTGCGGACCCGGCCGAAGGCGGGGTCGTAGGAATCCGCGCTGTCGCGCACTGGTGAAGCTCCTCAGGCAGGAAGTGGTCAAGGCAGGGCTAATGAAGCCCGCAACGGGCGCTGGCATCACAGACGCCTCCCTTCCACATGGCCGACCTCTCGGCGGAGTGCTCCACCTGAGTCGGCGCCGAACCTGATTCCGTCGAACTATCGCATCAGGCGACCGCCGCAGGCAACCGAATATTGGCGCACCTGACACAGAATGGCGGCCGCATAAAGGGGCACAAACCGTGATCCCGCCTCGAACGGGTGTATGCGTTTACGAGCCCGCGGCGTGAAGGGGGACACGGGCGTCGGCGAAGGACTGCATCGTCTCGGTTGATTCCTGGGCACCGATGTTCAGGATGCTGATCGTGACCGGGTCTCCGGGCTGCGCGAGGACGAGGGCGGGTCCGACCGAGGCCACAGTTCCGACGTACACCTGCTTCGGCTGGCCGACCAGGCTGATGTACCAGTATTTTTGCCCGCCGGTGATGTCCCAGCCAATGGCGGCGATCTTGCCGGTTATCGTCTGGTACTGGCCGCCCTGTTCGGGTGCTGTCCCGTTAGCGGTGCCCTCGGTGGCGAGTTGGGCGAGGTAGTTCTGCAGCGCGGCCGACTTGCTGTTGCCGAAGACGACGTTGTTCGCCGTTGCCTCGTAGGCGTCGACGAGGCCGATGCCGACGAAGCTCGGGCTCGAGCCTTCCGGCTCGTAGGTGGCCACCCAGGTGAGGTGGCCGTAGATGACGTGCAGGGTCAGGTCGACGGCCTGGTAGTGGTCGGCCTTGACCAGCGAGGCGCCGTTACCAGAGGCGTTATCGAATGCCTGGGTGACCGTGCCCTCGATGCCCATCGGCTGCTGCGGCGTGTAGATCGTCATCGCGCCGGTGGCGGCGTTCATCTCGACGATCTTGGACACCGAGTTGTCGCTGTTGTAACTGGTCAGCAACATCCGCCAGACCGGGTGGCCAGCACCGGTATAGACCATGACTGGCTGGCCGGACACCTGGAAGCGGTTGGCGTTTGAGCTGCCGATGCCCTGGAAGCCGGACTGAGAGTACTCCCCGTACCAGTTCGCGATCGTCATCGCCACCTGCTGGCTGTACACGCGGTCGACCCATGACGGGACATCGCCGAGGGCGTACCGGGTGATCTGGCCGGTGTGCGCGTTTATCACCAGGACGCCCGCCGGAGCGAAGAACGTCCAGCCCAGCCGAGGCGACAGCAGTGTCACCGTGTAATAAGGCAGACCCTGGTCGTTGATCTCCAGCGTGGGATCGTCTAGCAGGTATCCGCTGTAGCCATGGCTGTACGCCCACCGGGCCGGCTCGCTGCCCTGCCCGCCGCCCAGGCTGACAATCATGGAATAGGGCCCGTCGTAGTGCTCGACCGGGACGGCGTTCGGGTCTTCGGCGGACACCATGATGTAGCCGGGCTCGATCGCGTTCAGCCGCGCCTTGTTGCCCGCGCCATCGAACTCGAGCGGGAAGACGTACCACATCCGGCCGTCCACGTACTGCAATGTCGCCGGGCCGAGCAGGAGGTAGGTGCTGTAGTTGCGCTGTCCCGCGATGCCGGTGGCCATGGCCTGTGAGGCCTTGGTCGTGGCGATGTCAGGCGAGACGACCACCATGTGGTCCGTGCTGCTGGCCGGCAACTGGTCGCCGGGCGCAACCGTAACGCTGACCAGGTGTGACGCCAGGAAGGAGTTGTGCCCGCTGTTATGGCCGACGAGCCAGGCGGCGCCGAAGGTCACAGCAGCCAGCACGGCGACGGCGCTGCCCGCGTTGAGCCGTCCGCGGGTGGAGACCGCGGCGGTGATCACCATGAGGACCAGGTTCACCAGGATCAGCGGTACCAGGCCGCCGAACGTCATCATCGGGCGGCCGGCGTAAGAGGCAAGACCGTCGACGACGTACAGCAGAACCAGGTTGACCGCCAGCAGCCAGGCGGTGCCCTTCCAGGACAGCGCGGTCGCGAACTTTGCCTGGGGTGCCGACTGGCCGTGCCCGGAGTGCGCGCCCGCGCGCGGTGCAGGCCGGGATGCTGCCACCCTCCGCAGCCTGAACCGCAGCCGCAGCCGGCGGAGCAAGCTCACCGGCACGGCGAACGTGACGGCCCAGACAAGGCCAAGCAGTACCGGGGGCATCGATTACCTTCCGAGGGGCTGTCGCACGGCTGTCGCCTGCGCCAGGGGCATCGACATGACAATGCTGCTCGGGGTTATCAGCAGCACAGTATCGGGATTACTGGAGATGACGAACGCCTGATTGATGCCAACGGTGTAACTGACGCCATCAGCGTCTTCGATGGTGGCGTGATCTCCAGAGGCCGCTACGGAGCTGACGTTGCCGCCGAGGTCCTGGGCCCACCACGTCGCGGTGGACGCCACCGTCCACCGCTCGGACGCGTAGGAGGCACCGCTCTCCAGCAGGAGCAGAGCCGGGCTGTCGGTTGGGCCATCGGCAAGCTGCCGCCAAGGGCCGAAGTCCTGCCTGAGGGCCTGCAGGTCCGTCGATCCCGGTGCCGCAGATCCCGTTTCTGGGCTACCGGTGGCGGTCGCCGTCGGCGGGCCAGACTGGTGCGAGCCGACGTAGCCGGCGATGCCGATGCCGAGCCCGGCGGCCAGGACGATGGCGATCGCCGAGAGCGCCGCGAGGCGCCGGTTCCATCTCCAGCTGACGCCGCGCCGACCCTCGCCGGAGAACGGCCGATGTCTGGCCCGTACCTTGGTGCGGCACCACCGGCATTCGCCGTCCTCATTCAGGTCCAGCGGCGCGCCGCAATTCCCGCAGACATCAGCCGACCCGCTCACGATTGCATGCTATCGGCGATATGCGAACTTTGTGCCGCTCAGCGATTGCCGAATCCAGCCGGAGGCGGACACAGTCGAAGGCGGGGTCGTGGGAATGCGCGCTTTCGCGCATCACCCACGACAACCCGCCGCGACCGATCTTCCGGTCAGGAGGTCTTGGCCGAACCGTCGCCGGAGAACAGGTCGTGCATGACCTTGCGGGCGCTCTCCTCGGCCTTCTTGACCGGCTCGCGCTGCCGCAGGTCGGCGATCGCGCTCTCCGCCTTCTTGGCGGCGTCGCTGGAGCGCAGGTCGCTGATGGCGGCCTCGGCCTTCTTGGCCGCCTCGCCCTCCCGCAGGTCGTGCAGGGCGCTCGCGGCCTTCTTGGCCGTGTCGGTGTCACGCAGGTCGCGGGCCTTGGCGGCGGCCTGCTGGGCGCGGGCGGCCGCCTCCTTGCGCAGTTGCGCGGCCGACTCGCTGCGCTTGCGCCCGGCGCTCTTGGCGGAGCCTGACAGCCCCGCGGTGATACGCGTCCATAGATCCCTGATCCGACGCTCGAACTCGCTCATGATTGCCTCCAGGTAACAAGATATATCGCGTTATGGGGTTATGTCCAGTCGGGCTCAAACCGGACCGTCCGCGAGCCATCCGTTATCACTACCCGCGCCCAGCGTGACATGCGCGCCGGCCCGAACGAGCGGCAACGCCCGCCCCGTCTCGCCTGCCGGGCCTGCCGGGAGTACGGTGCGGTCGTGGTCTTCGCGGCGAGGCTGACCGTGCTCGGCAGCCTGAACATGGATATTTCGGTCACGGTGCCGGACCTGCCCGTCCCCGGTGCGACGGTGCTCGGCCGGGCCGCCGTCTTCGCCCCCGGCGGCAAGGGCGCCAACCAGGCGGTGGCGGCCGCCCGGCTCGCCCGTGAGGCCGGGATGCCGGTGGCGATGATCGGTTGCACCGGCGACGACGACTTCGGCCGGACGCTGCGGGCGGCGCTGCAGGCCGAGGGGGTCGACGACCGCTCGGTCCGCACCGTGGCCGGCGTCCCCACCGGGATCGCGATGATCACGGTCGACCGGGCGGGCGAGAACATGATCACCGTCTCCCCGGGCGCCAACCACGAGGTCAGCACCGCCGACATCGCCAGCCTCGCCACCCCCGCCCCGTCAAGCCCACACGCGGCCAGCCCCGTTCGCGAGGTGCTGGTGATCAGCGCCGAGGTGCCGCTCCCGGTGATCGGCGCGGCGCTGGCCGCCTCGGCGGGCCGCTCGCTGCGGGTGCTCAACCTCGCCCCGGCGCCATCGCAGGTGAAGGCGGCCGACCTCGTCGCGCTCGGCCCCGACTGGCTGGTGGTGAACGAGTCCGAGGCCGCCGCCGTGCTCGGCCGGGCGGTGGCCGGGCTGGCCGAGGCCGCCGCCGCCGCCTCCGACCTGGTCGCGGCGGGCGCGCGCAACGCGGTGGTCACCGCCGGCGCCGCAGGCGCCGCCTACTGCGGACCAGGCGCAACCGCAACCGCAAACGCAGCCGACCGCCCCCACGTCGTCACCGTCCCCGGTTTCAAGGTCACCGCCGTCGACACCGTGGGCGCGGGCGACACGTTCGTCGGCGCGCTCGCGGTCGCCCTCGCGGCCGGCCTCCCGCCGCTCGACGCGGTCACCGCCGCCGCCGCGGCAGGCGCCGCCGCAGCGGCCCGCCCGGGCACCCAGTCGGGCATGCCCAGGCCGGCCGACGTTCTCGCCGCCACCGGCCATTCCTGGCCGGTCCCATCAAGCTAATTCAAGGCCGATTGACCTGGGCAAACACCCACCCGACTCGATAAAGTAAACGGGAGGTTAACAGAGGGCAAACACCATTAACGCTTAACGGTGAATTTGTGCTTAAATGATGCCTGCATCACATCGCCGGGAAGGAGTTGCGAGGTGACCCCTGGCCTGGCAGGTTTCATCGCCACCGGAGACGACGCGCGCGCCTGGGACGAGGTCGTGGCCGGAGTGCTCGACGCGCTCGGGACCGGGTTCGACGTTATCCCTGACCGCAGCGGCCGGCCCGCCGCCGCCCGCCGCCGCAGCTGGCTCGACACCTTCGACTGGCGGCTGCACCGGGCCGGGCTGACGCTGGAGTACGCGGGCCGCCCCGGAGGCGGCGACCTGCTGCTCTCCGGCGCCGCCGCCGGCGCCGCCATCCCCCAGCCGGTGAACGGCTGGCAGGCGGCCCGCCCGCACCTGGCCTGCGAGCTGCCCGACGGCCCGGTGACGTCGCGGATCGGCGACCTCGTCGCCAACCGCGCGCTGCTGCCGGTCGTCACCGTCACCAGCTCGACGACCACCTACCGGCTGCTGAACGAAGACGGCAAGATGGTCGCCCGGCTGCACGTCGAGCACGCGTCGGTCCCCGGCCCGCCGCCCACGCCGCTGGCCCCCCGGCTGACGATCACCGAGGTCAGGGGCTATCCAGGTGACGCCCGCGGAGCGACTCAGCTACTAAGCGCGGCTACCGGCATCGAGCCGGCCAGCACGCCCACGGAAACGGAAGCGCTGCGGGCGGTCGGCCGCCGGCCCGGCGACTACTCCAACAAGGTCGACGCGGTCATCACCGCCGCCCAGCCCGCCAGCCAGGCGGCCGCGACCATCCTGCTCCGGCTGCTCGACACCGTCGAGGCGAACATCGGCGGCGTGCTGGCCGACACCGACACCGAGTTCCTGCACGACCTGCGCGTCTCGGTGCGGCGCACCCGCAGCGCCCTGAAGCTGTTCGGCGACGCGCTCACCGGCCGCGGCGGCCTGACCGAGGGCGAGACCGCGTTCTTCGCGGCCGAGTTCAAGTGGGTCGGCGACCTGACCACGCCGACCAGGGACCTGGACGTCCACCTGCTCGACTTCGACGACACCGCCCGCTCGCTCAGCGCGGCCAAGCCGGACGACCTCGAGCCGTTCCGGGCCTACCTCGAGCAGCGCCGGCGCCGGGAGTTCCGCCTCCTGACCCGGGGCCTGCGGTCGGCTAGGTTCACCGGCCTGACCAGGGACTGGCGGGAGCGGCTGACCGCGATCAGAGACGGAAGTCCAAAGACCGCAGGCGCCCCGGTCCGTTCGGGCAAAGACCGGCAAGCGGCAGCGGAGACCACCGGCGCGCTGGCGATGGAGCGAACCCGCGCCGCCTTTGCCAAAACGGTGCGGCGCGGCGCCGCGATCACCCCCGAGTCGCCCGCAGAAACCCTCCATGACCTGCGCAAGCGGGCCAAGGAGCTGCGGTACGCGCTGGAGTTCTTCGCCCCCCTGCACGACCGGGAGGCCCAGGCCAAGGTGGTCGGCGAGCTCAAGCGGCTGCAGGACTGCCTGGGCGAGTTCCAGGACACCGAGGTGCAGGTCGGGGAGATCAGGGCGCTGGCGACGGCGATGCTGGCGGCGGGCGAGGCGCCGGCGGTCACGCTGCTGGCGATGGGCGAGGTCACGGCCGGGCTCGCGCTTCGGCAGCGGGCCGCGCGGGAAGACTTTGGTCGCCGGTTCGCGGCGTTTGCCGGGATCGACGGGCAGCGCCGGATATCGTCGTTGCTGCGGGGGACACCGGGGCGGTAGCTGATATGCGAATCTATGCGACTTACAACATCAAGGGCGGCGTCGGGAAGACCACCACGGCGGTCAACCTCGCCTTCCTCGCGGCCGAGAGCGGGCTGCGGACCGTGCTCTGGGACCTGGACCCGCAGGGCGCCGCGTCCTTCATGTTCAGGGTGAAGCCGAAGGTCAAGGGCGGCGGCAAGGCGCTCATCAAGGGCAAGCGGCCGCTCGACGACGCGATCAAGGGCACCGATTTCGACAATCTGGACCTGATCCCGGCCGACTTCACCTACCGGAACATGGACCTGCTGCTCGACGCCAGCGGTGGCGGCGGTGGCGGCGGCGGCGATGACGCTCCCGGCGGCAAGCCCGCCCGCAGGCTCTCCAAGCTGCTGGCGCCGCTGGCCGACGAGTACGACGCGGTCTTCCTCGACTGCCCGCCGTCGGTCTCGCTGGTGTCGGAGAACGTCCTGCACGCGGCCGACGTCATCCTCGTCCCGCTGATTCCGACCACGCTCTCGGTGCGGACCCTGGAGCAGCTGGTCGGATTCGTGGCCGAGTTCAACGGCCACCGTCCGGAGCTGCTCGCGTTCTTCTCGATGGTCGATCGGCGCAAGAAACTGCACCGGGAAATATCAGAAAAGCTTTCTGTCGAACGGACCGAGGTGGCTCGCACCGTCATACCGGCTCTGTCGGTCATCGAGACGATGTCGGTCGAGCGCGCCCCGGTCGTCGTGTTCGCGCCTAACACCGCGGCGACGCGGGCCTACCGCGGTCTCTGGAGCGAGCTGCGCGCCTTTGGCGAGGAACGCTCGCCGTCCTAGCGGCCCGCCGGGGCTGGGTGCCGCCGCCCGGCTTGCCAAGCGAGCGCGTCCCGAGCGACCGGGTCACGGCCAGGAACTGCTCCGGCGGCCGCAGCCGGGGCGCCCGGAGCCTGATCGGCCGGGGGTGAATCCCGGCCGGGCCGGGCTCGCGGGGGATGGAGTCCGCCGTCAGCCCGGTCCGCAGCCGGTCGACGTGGGTGAGGATCTCGCCCCGCAGCGGCCACTGGCTGCCGGCGATGAAGGCGGCCGCGCGGTCGCCGTCGGCGTCGGCGTCGGCGTGCCCGGTCTCGGTCACCGCGACCGGGCAGGGCCGGGGCGCCAGCAGATCGGCCAGCCGGTCCTGCAGCCGGTGCGTCTCCTCGAGCTGGGCGGCGAGCTCCGACTCGAGCGACTCGCTGCCGGCCGGCATCGTCTGCACCAGCGCCCCGTAGGTGCGGATCACCGCGCCGAGCTGGGTGAGCACGTCCGACAGGCGGGCCCGGGTGGCGGCGTCGCGGAACGGGTTGGCGGAGCTGTCGATCCGGGCGCCGTCGAGCACCGAGCGGGCCAGCCCGCGCACGGTCAGCGCCGCGTGCTCGAGCGCCTCCAGCCCGCCCCGGAGCGACACGTTCATGTCGTTCACGTGCACCGACTCGGCCGTGCCGACGAGGGCGCGCGGGTTGAGCCTGGCGCTGTCGGCCGCCTCGCGGAGCGTGTCGTCGACCCGCTCGATCTCGTCCCGCAGCGCCCTGGCCTGGACCAGCCACTCGGTCACGAGCGTGGGCTCGGGGTCGTCGGCCAGGTCGGCCCCCATCCGGTCGAGCAGCGCCGCCAGCCGTCCGGCC
>DATCGA010000553.1:0-5988 GCA_036509215.1 Trebonia sp. | reverse complement strand
CTGCTCAGCCGGCGCGCGCTCGACCTGACGCCGCCCGGCGACCCGAGCCGCGGCCCGCTCACCGCCGAGACCCTTTTCTACCTGGTCTACGCGGGCAAGGCGGCCGAGGGGGTCGGGCTGATGACGGCCGCGGCGGGCTCGTCCGTCGGCCTGGCGGCGGTGCTGCTATCGGGCCACTCACTGGTCGCCGCTGTGTGCTCTGGCGTGGTGGCCGGGATCGCCGTGCTGGCGGCGATGTACCGCTACCAGCGGCTGGTGTGGGAACGGGCCCTGGCCCGGCCGCTCATCATCAGCGAGGCGGCCGAGTCTCGCTGACGCGCTCCGGGGCGAGCGCGTTCTGGCCGGGGGCGGCCTCCTCGAAGATCAGCACCGTCTGGGTCGAACGGACCTCGGGGATCTGCTGGAGGCGGTTGAGCACCACGTCGCGCAGGGACACCGCGTCGCGCGCGCGGACCCGGAGCAGGATGTCGTGCTCGCCCGACAGCAGCGCGACGTGGTCGACGGCGGGCATCGCCAGGAGCTGGCCGCGGACCGACTTCCAGGACCGCTGGGCGATGTCGACGTAGACGTAGGCCGACAGCCCGTAGCCGTAGCGGACCGGGTCCACCAGGGCGGCGTAGCCGGTGATCACGCCGTCCCGCTCGAGCCGCGCGACCCGGGCGTACGCGCTGGCCCGGGAGATGTGGATCAGCTCGGCGAGGGCGCGCATGGACATCCGGCCGTCGGCCCGCAGCGCCTCGACGATCTGCCGGTCGGTGTCATCCATCGCTGCCATATGTCCACGGAGGTCGTCCGCCGGGAGGTCACTGGTAGTCATATGGGCAATGTACAACGATGTTTTAGCCAATACGTCTCGTGTTTCTCTGCGCCACTAGAAATTTGGCTCCGAATGGGGACATTCTCTGGAAAAGATCGTTGTCGAAGTTGTTGAGGGGAGCGGCCGTGAAGACCCAGTACGCCCGCCATCGTGAAGCGACGGCCGCCGACAGCCTGCTGCCGAGCGCGACGCCACTGCAGTTGATCGACGCCGACGGGCATCCGGGTGACAACCCGGGCTCGTTGACCCTCCCGGGGCCGGACGTGCTGGTTGAGCTGCACCGGCGGATGGTGCTCGGGCGCCGGTTCGACAGCCAGTCGACCGCGCTGGCCAAGCAGGGCCGCCTGGCGGTCTACCCGTCGTCCCGCGGCCAGGACGCCTGCCAGGTCGGGGCGGCGCTGGCGCTGCGCCGCCAGGACTGGCTGTTCCCCACCTACCGCGACTCGATGGCGGTGCTGACCCGCGGCGTGCCCGCCGAGGAGACCCTCACGCTGCTGCGCGGCGACTGGCACTGCGGTTACGACCCTGTCCAGTACCGGGTCGCGCCGCAGTGCACCCCGCTGGCAACCAACACCCTGCACGCGGTCGGCCTCGCCTACGCGGCCACGCTGAAGAACGAGGACCAGGTGGCGCTGGCGCTGCTCGGCGACGGCGCGACCAGCGAGGGCGACACCCACGAGGCGCTCAACTTCGCCGGCGTCTGGAAGGCCCCGGTGGTCTTCCTGGTGCAGAACAACGGGTACGCCATCAGCGTGCCGCTGGCCAAGCAGACCGCGGCCCCGACGCTGGCCGCGAAGGGGATCGGCTACGGCGTCCCGTCGCTGCTGATCGACGGGAACGACGCCGCCGCGGTCTACGCGGCGGTGCGGGCCGGCGTCGCGCGGGCCGCCGCGGGCGAAGGCCCCACGCTGATCGAGGCGCTCACCTACCGGGTCGAGGCGCACACGAACGCCGACGATGCCACCCGCTACCGAGCGTCTTCGGAGGTGACCGAATGGCTTTCACGCGACCCGATCGCCCGGCTGGAGGCCTACCTGCGGGCGGCCGGGCTGCTCGACGACGCCTCGTTTGCCCGGTTGACGGCGGAGGCGGAGCGGCTGGCGGAAGACGTCAGGGAGCGGATGAACGCCAACGTCAGCGTGGATCCGGCCGAGCTCTTCGAGCACGTGTACGCGCGGCCGACGGCCGCCCTTGAGCGGCAGCGGGCGGAGCTGCTGGCCGAGCTAAGCGAGCTGGCGGAACTGGAGGAGCCGGCGTCGTGAGCCGCGTTATGTCCACTGATTCGAGCGCCGCCGCCGCTGCGAGCGTTCCGGCGCTGGCGGCCGCGCCGGTGACGATGGCCGCCGCGCTGAACCGGGCGCTGGCCGACAGCCTGGCCGCCGACGAGCGCGTGGTCGTGTTCGGCGAGGACGTCGCCACGCTGGGCGGGGTCTTCCGGGTTACTGACGGGCTGGCGGCCCGGTTCGGCGAGCGCCGGGTGTTCGACACCCCGCTGGCGGAGGCGGGCATCGTCGGCACCGCCATCGGGATGGCGATGAACGGCCTCGTGCCGGTGGTCGAGATGCAGTTCGACGCCTTCGCCTATCCTGCCTTCGAGCAGGTCACCAGCCACCTCGCCAAGCTCCACAACCGGACCAGGGGGCGGCTGGCGCTGCCGGTAGTGATCCGGGTGCCGTTCGGCGGCGGGATCGGCGGGGTGGAGCATCACAGCGACTCGTCGGAGGCGTACTACACGCACACCCCGGGGCTGCGGGTGGTGACGCCTGGCACCCCGGCCGACGCGTACCTGCTGCTGCGGCAGGCCATCAAGTGCCCCGATCCGGTCGTGTTCCTGGAGCCTAAGCGGCGCTACTGGTCGCGGGAGACCGTTGCGCTTGGCACCGACGGGCCGCCGATTGACCGGGCGGTCGTGCGGCGTCCGGGCCGGGACGTCACGCTGATCGCCTACGGCGGGATGGTCGCGACCGCGCTGGAGGCGGCCTCGGCCGCCGTCTCTGAAGGCTGGGACGTGGAGGTGGTCGACCTCCGTTCGCTGTCGCCGTTTGACGAGGAGACGGTGGCCGCGTCGGTGCGCCGCACCGGCCGGGCGGTCGTCGTGCACGAGGCGGCGGGCTTCGGCGGCTACGGGGCCGAGGTGGCCGCCCGGCTGACCGAGACGTGCTTCCACTACCTGGAGGCGCCGATCCTGCGCGTCACCGGCTTCGACATCCCGTACCCGCCGCCGCACCTGGAGCGCTTCCACCTGCCCAACACCGACCGCATCCTGGACGCCATCGCCCGGCTGCAGTGGGAGGACGACGACCGTGGCTGACTTCCTGCTCCCGGACCTCGGCGAGGGACTGTCGGAGGCGGAGGTCATCGCGTGGCGGGTCTCGCCGGGCGACCGGGTGAGCGTCGACCAGGTGATCGCCGAGGTGGAGACGGCCAAGGCGGTGGTCGAGGTGCCGGTTCCCTACGCGGGCGTGGTCGCGACGCTGCACGCGACGCCGGGGAGCGTCATCTCGGTCGGGCAGCCGCTGATCACGGTGACGGAGGACGCGGCGTCCGACGGCTCGGCTGACGACGGCGTGACCGACGGCGCGGCGGGTGGGTTTCGCGAGCCTGGGGTCGTGGTGCCTGAGCAGGTCCCTGCCGTCGCTGACGGGGGCGAGGAAGCCAGCGGCAGCGTGCTGATCGGGTACGGGACGACGGTGGCGCCGGCGCGCACCCGACGCGGGCGGCGCCGTGGGGGTGTCGGGGGGCCGCCGTCAGCGCCCGCACGCGGGCCTGCGACTTCGGGCCTGGCATCGTCTGAGGGGTCACTTGAGGGGCCGCGGCGGGTTGCGGTCATCTCGCCGCTGGTGCGTAAGGAGGCCAGGGACGCGGGCGTCGACCTGACCAGCCTGACCGGAACCGGGCCGGACGGCGTGGTGAGCCGGCAGGATGTCCGCGAGGCCATCGCGGCGCGAACGACAACGCTGCAGCGCCTTTCCGCAGCGGATACGGGCGCGAGCGCCGCCGGGACGGACGCGGGCACGCGTGCGGCCGGGACGGACGCGGGCACGCGTGCGGCCGGAACGGGCGCGGGCACGCGTGCGGCCGGAACGGGCGAGCGGCGCATCCCGCTGCGCGGCGCCAGGCGGGCGGTCGCGGACAAGCTGTCGCGCTCCCGCCGGGAGATCCCCGAGGACACCGTCTGGGTCGACGTCGACGGCACCGACCTGGTGGAAACGCGCCGCGCCCTGAACGCCGCCGATTCCTCAAGGCCGGTCAGCCTGCTCGCCCTGCTCGCCCGGTTCACCATCCTCGGCCTGCGCCGTTACCCCGAGCTCAACGCCCGCATCGAGGACGACGAGATCGTGGTGCCGGACGCGGTCAACCTCGGCTTCGCCGCGCAGACCGACCACGGCCTGGTGGTCCCGGTCGTGCACGACGCGCACCGGCTGACCACGCGCGACCTGTCGGCCCGGCTCGCGGAGCGGACGACGGCGGCCCGCGACCGCCGCCTCTCCCCCGCCGACCTGGCCGGCGGCACGTTCACGGTGAACAACTACGGGGTCTTCGGCGTGGACGGCTCGGCCGCGATCATTAACCATCCGGAGGTCGCGATCCTCGGGATGGGCCGGGTCATCGACCGCCCGTGGGTGGTGGAGGGCCAGCTCACGGTGCGGAAGGTCACCGAGCTCACGCTCTCCTTCGACCATCGGGCCTGCGACGGCGGGACGGCGGGCGGGTTCCTGCGCTACGTCGCCGACTGCATCGAGTCGCCGGCCACGGCCCTGGGCGACATGTAAGATCACCAGGCACGAGATCTGCCGCCCGGTCGCCTGCAGGGTGGGCCCGAATTGGTCGATCAGTTCGCTCATCGCCACCGGGGACCACGGGATCGCGAGGTTGACGGCAGCGACAACCTCGCCGGAACGGGACCTGATCGGCACCGCGATCGATCGAAGACCGCTCTCGAGCTCCTCGTCGTTCACGGCGATGCCGGTACGGCGCGCCTGGCCTAGCTCTGCCGTCAGCGCGGCCCTAGCAGTTACGGTGCGGGGGCCGCGCGGGAGGAGCTCGATGCGGTCAAGCAGCTCGCTCAGGTCAGGCTGGGGCAGGAAGGCGAGCAGCGCCTTGCCCGTCGCGCTGCAGTAGGACGGTATCCGCGAACCGACGTGCAAGCTGAATTCGAGGTGGTGGTACCGCCCGGGCCGCCCGCGAATCCGGTCGATCAGGATCACGTCGGTGTCATCGCGGATGGCGAGGTTCGAGGTGTGCCCGGTGGCCGCGGTCAGCCGTTGCAGGTGCGGCCCGGCGATCTCCCGCAACCCAAGCGCCCCGAGCACGGAAAATCCCAGGTCAAGGACGCGGATGCCGAGCCGGTACTTACGCGTCGCGTCGTCCTGGTCGAGGAAGCCGAGCCGCGCGAGGGTGGCGACGTAGCGGTGCGTGGTACTGCGGGTGAGACCGAGCCGCTGCGCCAGTTCGCTGATACCGAGCGCCGGTCGATCGGGGGTGAAAGCAGTGAGGATGGCCAGGCCGCGCTCGAGTGACTGCGAGGAAGCGACTGAATCGTCATGCGGCATGTTCCAAATATTAGAACGCCGTCTTGACATCCGGACAACTCATCCCAGAATCGGAACATGCTCCGCACTCCGGCTCAATTGAGAGGTTCGGATAGTGACAGAACAAGGTGTTTCCCGGCGTAGCCTGTTCCGCGCGGCCGGCATTGGCGCGGCCGTCGTGGGTGGCGGCAGCTTCCTCGAGGCCTGCAGCTCCGGCATTCAGGGCGCTTCAAGCAGCGCCACCACCAGCGCCAGCTCCGGCGGCACCTCCGGCGCCCCCAGCAGCAAGGAAATAAAGATCGGGTGGATTCACCCGGTCACCGGATCGCTCTCCGGATTCGGCTTCCCCGATAACTGGGTCATCCAGCAGATCATGGCCACCCCGCAGTTCAAGAATGGCTTCAAGATCGGGGGCTCGACCTACACGGTCACCATCAAGTCGTACGACAGCCAGTCGAGCGTGACCCGGGCCGGCACCCTCGCCCGCCAGGCGATCCAGAGCGACAACGTCGACCTGCTGTTCGCGTCGTCCACGCCGGAGACGGTCAACGCGGTCGCCAGCCAGGCCGAGACCCTCGGCACCCCGCTCGTCTGCTCCAACATCCCGTGGGAGTCGTGGTACGGCAACCTCGGCGGCAA
>DATCGA010000552.1:0-3473 GCA_036509215.1 Trebonia sp. | reverse complement strand
CCCCCCCCCCTTGGCGCGCCGCTGTCGGCCGCGCCAAACCCGGCGGCCAGACCCTTGGCCGCCACCAACGAGAGGATGAGTCCACCAGTATGAGCAGCAAAGAGCTACGGGTCGCCGTCGTCGGAGCCGGCCGCTGGGCCGAGCGCGCCCACATCCCTGGCTGGCAGCGCGACCCGCGCGTCGAGGTGGCCGCGGTGGTGGACTCCGACGCCGACCTCGCCCGCCGCGTCGCCAAGGAGTTCGGCGTCGCCCGCGCCGTCACCGACTACCGCGAGCTTCTCGACGACCCCGCGGTCGACGTGATCGACGTGGCCACCGGCAACGAGGCCCACTTCCAGATCTCCTGGGACTCCCTGCAGGCAGGCAAGCACGTGCTGTGCGAGAAGCCGGTGCACCGCGACGCCCGGCAGACCGCCCGCGCGGCCGAGCTGGCCGCGTCCAGGGGGCTCAAGACCAAGCTCGGCTTCACCTTCCGCTACGCCCCGGCCGTCATGTACGCCAAGGACCTGATCGACCAGGGCCTGGTCGGCGACCCCTACGTGTTCAACGGCTACGAGCAGAACAGCCAGTGGATCGACCCGAGCACCCCGCTGCGCCAGGCCGAGGGGGCCGAGCCGGGCGAGGGCGAGATGGCCGTCTCCTCGATCGAGGGCTACGGCGCGCCGATCATCGACATCATGCACTGGTGGGTCGACCGGCCGCTGACCAACGTGGTCGGCACCATGCGCAACTTCGTCCCGGTCCGGATGCTCCGCTCGACCGGCACGATGGAGCGGATGAACATCGACGACGGCGACATGTGGATGTGCGAGTTCGACGCCCCGGTGATGGCCTCCATCCAGTCCTCCTACGTGACCGTCGGCAACTACCCCGGCATCGAGGCGCGGTTTTACGGCTCCGAGGGCGCGGTCATCGTCCGGCTGGTCGACGAGTTCGGCATCTGCCAGACGATCAAGACCGCGACCAAGGGCTCGGTCGAGTTCGTCGAGCGGGAGATCCCGCAGAAGTACTTCCCCGAGGGCGGCGCCAGCACCGAGCCGTGGCCGCTTCTGTTCTACTCCAACCTGGTGAAGAATTTCGCCGACGAGATCCTCGGGGGCACCCCGGAGAACCAGGGCGACTTCGCCCAGGGCGCGCTGGTCCAGCGGACCATCAACGCGTTCGAGAAGTCCGCCCGCGAGCGCCGCTGGGTCGGCTTCGACGAGGTCGCCGGCGGCGACGCCGCCGTGGGCACCGCGGGCGAGGGTGCCTGACCGGTGCAGGTGACAAGCAACGCCGGCCAGCTGGTAACCCAGGTGCTGGCCGGCGAGGTCTGGCCGCCGCTCGGCGACCGGCACGGATTCCGGGTCGACCCCGACGGGAACGCGTTCCTGCTGCCCGGCATGGGCGGCGTCACCCTCGGCGCGCACTGCGGCGACCCGGCCACCGGGTACGCTGCCGACCACCTCGAGCCGGGCCTGTCGGTCCGGCACCGGGACCAGGCCGCCAACTACGCGCTGCAGTACCTGACCTGCGTCGGCAACACCGTCGTGGTCACCTCGGGCCCGGCCGCCGGGTCCGAGGGGTTCGTCATCGGCCAGCACGCCTACGTGCTGGTCGACATGCCCGAGCCGGCGCTGCGGTCGGTGACGGCCGGCGATCAGGTCACCGTGTTCGCCGTCGGCCAGGGCCTGGTCCTCCTGGAGCACCCGGCGATCAAGGTCAAGAACTGCTCGCCCCGGCTGCTGGCGGCGCTGGCGGGCGGCACCGACGCCGGCGGCAGGCTGCGGGTGCACGTGGCCGCCCGGGTCCCGGCCGAGGCGATCGGCGCGGGCGCGGGCATGGCCTCCGAGTACGCCAACACTGACCTGATGGGCGCCTACGAGGTCGGGGGAGAGGACCTCTCCCTCGGCCTGCACGGGCTGCGGATCGGCGACGTCGTCGCGCTGGCCGACACCGACCACCGCTACGGCCGCGGCTACCGCGAGGGCTGGCTGTCGATCGGGGTGATCTCGACCGGCAGCGGCCGGCTGTTCGGTCACGGCCCCGGGCCCTCCACGATCATGAGCGGGCCGGCCGAGGCGTTCACCATCATCGACGACCCCGACGCCAACCTGGCCGTGCTGGCCTCGGTGCTGCCGCAGAAGGAGCACGCATGACCATCGACGCGACGCCGGCCGGCCTGCGGCTGGTCGACGTGAACCTCGCCGCCACCGTCGAACAGGGATGCGTCGGGACCGACCCCTACCGGATCGACGCCGATGGCGCCCCCTACGTCCCGGTCGGCGACGGCGGGATCGTGCTCGGCGTCCGTCTCGGCGACGGCGTCTGGGAGCACCCGGGGGACCACGTCGCCCCCGGCGCCTGCCTGACCCACCAGGACCCGGCGGCCGGCTACGCGCTGGCCGCCCAGGCCTGCATCGGCAACCCGGTCACGGTGCGGTCCGGCGCCGCGGCGGGCCGGGCCGGGGTGGTCATCGGCAAGCGCGGCGAGGGCGGCCGCGTCATCGCCGCCTTCCCGCAGGACACGCTCCGCCTGCTGCGCCCCGGCGACCAGGTGGCCGTTCGCAGTCGCGGCACCGGCGCGGCCGACCCGCTCCCCGGCGTCACGATCAGGAACATCGACCCAGCCCTGCTCGCGGTCCTGCCGGTCACGTTCGGGCCTGGGACGCTGACCGTCGGGGTCCGCGCCCAGCTGCCGAGCAAGCTGGTCGGAAACGGGATCGGGCGCCCCACCCCCATGTGGGACCTGGACCTGCAGCTCACCCCGGCCAGCGCCCGCGGCCACGACGCGGCCGGGCTGCGGCTGGGCGACCTGGTGGCGATCGCCGACCTGGACACCCGGTTCAACGCGGGCTACCGGCGCGGCTGGATCACCATCGGCCTGGTCGTGCACGGGGGCAGTCCCCAGCCGGGCCACGGGCCCGGGGTCACCGCCATCCTCACCGGTCCGGCCGGATCGCTGCTCGCCCGGCCCGATCCAGCCGGTCACCATGGCCTGAGCGAGGAGGCGGCGCTTGCCCCGGTTCGTGACCTTCAGTAGGCCGGCTGCGACCGATAGAGTATGCGGCCTATGGGGGCAGACGCCCCGTTCGCGCGCTAGGGAGACGCCGTGATCTCGCACCTGTCGTTGCCCGAGGTCGTGCGGCTGACCTTGCGGCGGCGGATACTCAACAACGAGCTCGTCGCCGGGGAACGGCTGATCGAGGCCAGCCTGGCGGCCGAGTTCGGCGTCAGCCGGACCACGCTGCGCTCGGCCCTGACCGAGCTCAAGAACGACCGCCTGGTCGAGTTCTCCCCGCGTCGAGGGTGCTGGGTGGCCCGGATGACCAGGGCCGAGATCGACGACGCGTGCTTCGCCCGCTACCTGCTCGAGGCGGGCGCGGTGTGCGAGGACCGGGCCGTCATCGACGACCGGCTGCTGGCCGCGCTCGGCACCGAGCTCGACGCGATGACGCGGGCGGTCGACGACGGCAACCTGGCCGAGGCGGTCG
>DATCGA010000551.1:0-6662 GCA_036509215.1 Trebonia sp. | reverse complement strand
CGAAGGACACCCAGCGCAGCGGGTTACGGCTGACCACGGCGGCGCCGATGAGGACCGGCACCCGGTGCCCGTCCCGGTGCCGGTACTCCTTCTCGAACGGCCGGCAGGCACCGGAACCCCGCAGTTGCGCCATGGCGTCATCCTGAACCGCCCGGTACTGCGCGGGGGACAGCGCCCGCCAGTCAATGCGGCCGGCCTCCAGGTCGTCCCGGCTGTGGCCGATGATGTCGAGGAAGGCGTCATTAGCGTCGTGGATCCCGTCTTCGCCGACGAGGCCCACGCCGAGCACGTTGGCGTCGCGCAGCCGGCCCATCAGCTCGGCGCCTTCGCGCAGCGCCGCGGCTACCCGGCGCTCCTCGGTCTGGTCGCGGAACATCGCGTAGGCGCGGTGCGGCCGGCCATCGGCGTCCCTGGCGTCCGGCACCGCGGTGATCCTCAGCCACCGCCGCTCGCCGGTCCGGCCGTGCTGCACGCCCATCACGACGTCCACGACCACTGTGCCGGTCCGCAGCGCCACCTTGATCGGAAGCTCATCGGGCCGGAACGGCGTGCCGTCCTCGTGCACCGCGCCCGATGCCGTCGGCAGCGGCCAGGTGAGTATCTTCTCCATGTCGATGCCCAGGATTTCGCGCGCGGCCGGGTTCGCGTCCATGATCAGCCCGTCGGCGGCGTAGTAGATGACTCCTTGCGGCAGGGTCTCGAAAAGCGTCCGGTACCGCTCCTGGGTGTCGAGCAGCTGCGCGGCCAGCGCCGCATCGCCGAGCCGCTCCCTGACGTTGGCGGTGACGTCCGCCGTGAACGCCCACAGCCCGACCACAGCGCCTTCGACGTTGCGCACCGGCTGATAGATGAAGTCGACGAACATCTGCTCAGGCTGCCCGCCGAAGCGGCTGAGCGAGAGCTCGGCCTCGTGGCCTCGCACCGGCCGCCCGGATTCCAGCACGTTGTCCATGAGCTCGAAGCGCCCCGACCCGGCGAGTTCTGGCAGCGCCTCACGGACCGGGAGGCCAAGCACGTCACGACCGCCGATGAGCTGACGGAACTCCTCGTTTACGAACTCGAAGACATGATCGCGCCCCGCGAGGTAAGCGATTGCGACCGGCAGGCTGGCCAGCATGTCACGCATGCCGAACAGCTCGGCGCGACTATTGCGCTGACGCGGAAGTAGCTCCACTATGCCCTCCAACCGCTATTGTATGGGGGTATTTACGCCTGGGCCTCATCGGCCCCCGGGGCCGGCCCGCAGGTCAGCGACCTGACTACGAACACGAATTACCTACCGGGCCGACAAATCGCCTTTTCTCGGCAGAATGCTCGCCATTCCTCACAAATGGGCACCCAGTTGTTCAATCGGCGGAGGCCAGCCAGGCTCGAGCCGCGCTGGTCAGCGCCGCTACCCCGGTGCGCAGCGTCGGCTCGATGACCGGCGCGAACAGCGGCGAGTGGTTGGACGGCAGGGTCTCGACGATCGCCCTGGCCTCGTCCAGCGACGCGATCCCGGCGAACAGGGCCGGATCGGCGCAGCCGAGCAGCCAGTAGGCGCAGGGCGCGCCGGCCGCCGTGGCGAGCAGCCCGACGTCCTCGCTCCCGGTCACCGGGCCGGGGTCGAGCACCAGCCCGGGCCCGATCCCGGCGGAGAAGGCGTCGGTGACCCGGGCGCACGCGGCGGCGTCGTTCACGACCACGGGGAACGCGCCGAGCGAGATGATCTCGGGCGCAACTGTCGCGCCGGACGCGGCCGCCTCGGCCGCGACGATGCGCTCGATCGCCTTCAGCACCTTGGCCCGCACCGCCTGGTCGAAGGTGCGGACCGAGACGAGCAGTTCGGCCTCGTCGGGGATGACGTTCGAGACCGTGCCGGCGTGCAGCGCGCCGACGGTGACGACGGCGGCGTCAGCGGCGGGCAGCTCGCGAGCGACGATGCCCTGCAGCCGCTGCACGACCGCGGCCGCCATCAGCACCGGGTCCACCGTGGTCTCCGGCCGGGACCCGTGGCCGCCCTGGCCGTGCAGCACGATGCGGAGCGAGTCGGTGGCGGCGAAGGCCGGGCCCGGCCTGACCCCGAGCAGGCCGGCCGGCATCGGCGCGACGTGCTGGCCGAGGACCACGTCGGGAACCCCGAACCGGTCGAACAGGCCGTCGTCGATCATCGCCTGCGCGCCCTCGCCGACCTCTTCCGCCGGCTGGAACACCAGCAGCAGGGTTCCGCTCCAGCTGCTCGCGTCCGCCGCCAGCTCGGCGGCCGCGCCGAGCAGGCAGGTGACGTGCGCGTCGTGGCCGCAGGCGTGCATGACCGGCGCTTCCTTGCCGTCGGCGCTGGTGCGGCGTTCGCCCGAGGCGTAGTCGAGGCCGGTCCGCTCGAGCACCGGCAGCGCGTCCATGTCGGCCCGCAGCAGCACCGTCGGGCCGTCGCCGTTGGCCAGCAGGCCGACGACGCCGGTCCGGCCGACGCCCGTCGTCGTCTGGTACCCGAGGTCGCGCAGCCGCGCCGCCACGATGCCGGCCGTCCGGTGCTCGGCGAACGCGAGCTCGGGATGCGCGTGCAGATCGCGATAGATCCCGGTCAAGTCAGCCAGGTCAACGGCACCGGTCACGGCAACTCCTCCACATTGAGTCGGCAATGTGGGTAGACGGTACTCCACGACACCTGGGCACCATCGCCGGCTCCTTGAGATCGCGGGCTACCGGCAGGCCCTCGGCTACGTCCTCGCGATGAGCGAGGCGGACTACGCCACGTTCGATACAACCGAGCTGCGGGCCCTGCACTACATGATGCTCAGCCACGACCTGAGCAAGTCACCGGGCCGGTATCGCGAGGGACCGATTCGAACTCGACCAGCTGGCGACAGATCATGGCCTGCCGGACCGGGCCATTGACGCGATGTTCGATGCTGTTCTCGGCTATCGCGTGCGCCGCGGTGGCTATACCAAGCGCACACAGGTAACCGGGCAGACCGCCACCCGGGACCTCGCCGCCCTAACGTCGGCCGGTTTCCTGACACCTTTCGGGAGCGGCCGAGGACGCTACCATGCCGCGGGTGAACCGCTGCGGGCGATCCAGCAACGCCGTCGGGAAGCACGCGAACCGCTCCGCGATCCCTATCCGTGGATGCGCGCAAAACTTGCAGAGCCAACCGACGCGCTCTCCTAATCAGCGGGCGGCTGTTGGCCGGAGGCGAGGCGGCGGATCTGGGCTAGTTCGAGCTTGCCGGTCGGGGTGCGCGGGAGGGCGGGCAGCAGCAGGATGGAGCGGGGCACCTTGTAGCCGGCCAGGCGGCGGCGGAGCGCGTCCTTCAGCTGCTGCTCGGTCACCGTCTCGCTCGGGGTCGCGACCACCGCCACCACCCGCTCGCCCCAGGTCTCGTCGGGGACGCCGACGACCGACGCGTCGGTCACGCCCGGCTGCGCGAGCAGCAGGTCCTCGACCTCCTGGGGGTGCACCTTCTCACCGCCGGTGTTGATCACCCCGCTGCCGCGGCCGAGGAACCGGATCGCGCCGTCGGCGTCGACCGTGGCCAGGTCGCCCGGCATCGTGTAGCGGACCCCGCCGACGGTGCGGAACGTCGCCGTGGTCTTGGCCGGGTCCTTGTAGTAGCCCTCGGGGATCGGCCCGCCGAAGGCGAGGGTGCCGACCTGGCCGCTGCCCGGCGCCACCTCGGCCCCGTCGGCGGCCAGCACCCGGGTGGCCGCCGCCGGGAAGAACCGGGATGGCAGGTCGGCGACCGACGAGGTGACCGCGAACGCGAACGGGCCGCCCTCGCTGGACGCGAGCGCGTCGGTGATCGTGACCTCGGCCCGCTCGTGCAGCGCGCGCTTGAGCCGGTCGCCCAGCACCGTCCCCGAGCTGACGACCGCGCTGAGCGAGCTCAGATCGTGCGGGCGGCCGCTGGTCTCGGCCGCCAGCAGCTCGTCGACCAGCGGCTGGCAGACCGCGTTGCCCGCTACCACCAGGGTGCGGACCCGCTGGGCGGCCACCGTCTCCCAGACGTGCCCGGGGTCGAGCCGGCCGGGGCGGGCGGTCACCACCCGGCCGCCCGCCAGCAGCGCCCCCATGCAGTTGAAGAGGCCGGTCGCGTGCATCAGGGGGACGGCCGGCATCATCACCGGCGAGCGGTCCGCCGCCCGGGCCTGCCGGGCGGCCGCGACCGCCTCATCGAGCGTGCCCGGCACCGTGTCCACGCCGAGGCGCTTGAACACCGAGACCTGCATCGAGTGCAGCAGGTCGGACAGGGGCCAGATGACCCCCTTCGGCTTGCCGGTGGTGCCGCCGGTGTACATGAAGAGCTGATCGGCGCCGGGGCGCGGCTCGGCCGGGCGGGGAGCGGTCGCCGCGTACAGGTCCGCGAGCTCGGGAGCGTCCGGCCCCTCCCCTGTGCGCCCTTCCGGACCGACCCGGACGAGCAGGCGCAGCGACGGGAGCGTGCGGGCGGCGTGGGCCACGTTGGCCGCGAGCTCGCCGCTGAACACCAGGGCGGCGGCGTCGGCGTCGGCCAGCAGCGCGGTCAGCTCGTCACGGGTGTACCGGTAGTTCGCGTTGACGGGGACGGCGCCGATCTTGAACGCGGCGAACACCGCCTCCAGGTAGGCGGCGCCGTTGTAGAGGTAGCACGCCACCTTGTCGCCCGGGCCGACGCCGGCCGCCGCCAGCGCGGCCGCGAGGCGGGCCGCCCGGTCGTCGAACTCGGCGAACGGGTAGTCCCGGCCCGGCTCCGAGATCGCCACGCTGTCGGGCTGGTCGCGGGCGATGGCCTCCCAGATCGTGCCGAACGAGACGTCCACCCATCAAGCCTGCCAGCGGGATCCGGGCCTGTCGATTAGGCCAATCGACACCAATGCGACCTCTCGCCTGGGTCGGCGACCAAAACCAGAGCCCGCCGGTAACAACCCCGCATCGGCGCGTGTGCCTACCCGACTAAATCAACATGACCCGACAATACTCTGCGTGGATGACATATGACTAAACGTAATCGCAGCCGATGGCTGCTGCTGCCGGGACTGATCCTCATCCTGGTGCTGACCGCCTGCGGAAGCAGTTCAAGCGCTTCCGCGACGGCCAGTGCCTCGGCCACCGGGTCGTCCGCGAGCCAGAAAACCGGAACCACCGACACGATCACCATCAAGAACTTCATGTTCTCGCCGGATTCGCTCACGGTCGCGCCTGGCGCCGTGGTGACGGTGCGCAACGAAGACTCGGTAACGCACACGCTGACCGACAAGACCGATCAGAGCACGTTCAACACCGGGCCGGTCGGCCCCAATCAGAGCAAGGCCTTCAAGGCCCCCGGTAAGGCGGGCAGTTACCTGTTTTTCTGCACGATCCACCAGTACATGACCGGAACGCTGGTGGTTCGGTAGCCGCGCACGTCCGGATGCGCCAGTGCGCCCCGGATATGCCCCATTCAAGGAGAGCACGTGGAGATCGACGAGACCGCCCTCAACGGCCTAATCGAACAATCGCGGGATACCCACGCCGACGCGCTGCGCGCGGCGCAGGAGCCGCTGGCGGACATGGTCGACCTGGGCCGCCAGACCCGGGCCGGAAGCGGCCCCGATCCTGACGAGGGCCGCGCCTTCGCCAGCGAGAACCGGCGGCGGCTGGCGGCGGTCGCCAAGCGAGCGGGCGGCCTGCTCGCGGGGACCGGGCTGATCGCGGCCATCGCGGACTACATCGGCGGCCCCGCGTTCGCCGCTTCCGGCACCGACGTCCAGGTCCTGCAGACGGCCTCCTCGATCGAGGTGCTGGCGGTCAGCACCTACAAGACCGCGCTGGGGCTGCCCTACATCGGCGGCAGCTCGGCCAACCCGGTCATCAAGACGTTCGCGACCACCACCATGAGCCAGCACGCCGACCACCTGGCCGCCTTCCAGTCCGCCACCAAGTCGCTCGGCGGCACCGAGCAGACCAAGCCCGACCCGGCCTTCGTGCCGGTGGTCGACAAGGCGGTGACCGCGATCACCAAGGCGTCCCCGTCGGCCGGCGCGTTGCTGGTGGTCGCCCTCGCGCTCGAGCTCGAGAACATCGCGGCGGAGACCTACGTCAACAACATGAGCCTGCTCAGCGACGCGAACGCGAAGAAGGTGACCGCGAGCATCATGGGCGTCGAGGCCCAGCACGTCGCCATCCTGCTCGCGGTGCAGGCGCTGCTGAAGGGCGGCGCGGGGGCCGACATCACGCTGCCCCCGCCGGTCGCCAAGCTGCCCGCCGCCGCCGGGTCGGTCGGATTCCCGAACGCCTTCTACCCGACGACCAACGCCGCCCCAGCCAGCCAGGGAGCCATGTAAATGAGCGCCAACGAACCCGTCTCGCACCTGTCGGAAGCGGAACTGCGGGCCATGACCGCGGACCTGGACGCCATCCACCACGACCTCACGCTGCCCGCGCTCAAGGACAGCCTGGCCGAGTGGACCGAGGACATCCACGCCCAGGGTGACGCCGGCCGGGGCGGCGACGCCGGGCAGCGGCTGCTGTTCGACCGTCGCCGGTTCCTGACCCGGGCGGCAGGCACGGCGGGGGGCGTCGCGGGCATCGCCCTGCTCGCCGCGTGCAGCAACTCCTCGTCCTCCTCGTCGTCGGCCGCCTCCTCGGCCTCTGCGTCGGCGTCGGCGTCGGCGTCGGCCGCGACCGGGTCGGCCGCCTCGACCGGCGGGGGCGAGGGCCAGGC
>DATCGA010000550.1:0-3337 GCA_036509215.1 Trebonia sp. | reverse complement strand
ACCGGCGGCGACTGGGACGAGAGCCTGGTCTACGACGCGTCGCTGTGGACGCCGGTGGTACCGCCCAAGCCCGCGCCTAAGCCGCCGCTGGTGAGCGCCGCACGGGCGAAGGCGGCGGCGGAGGCGGTCGTCTCGGGCGGGGCCGTGCTCGCCCTCTACGTGGCCGAGCGGAGCTGACCAAGATCGTTTAGGCGGAATCCTCCATCTCCAGGAGACGGGAATGGCGGAATCCGACACGCGAAAGCCCCGCACTTGCCGGCGTGGCAGACTGCGGGGCTCTCGTGGCATTCCAGGGAGGGGCGGTATCGTCCCGATGACGGCAGGCTTGCCTCGGCCGGAATGCGGTGGACTTCGAGTCTACGGCACCGCGCCGGACAGCACCCAGGCGGCGAACGCGCCGCCCCACCAGGGCAGCACGGGGACGTCGGCGAGCGGGTGGCCCCCGGCGGCGAACGCGCCGATGACGAACAGGGCGGTCGCGACGACGAGGAGGATCCGGTTCAGGTGCCACGGCCCGTAGACCGGGGCCGGCTGCGGTGCGGGGGTGGTCATGCCGCCCACTCTAGCGCCGCTCCAGCAGGGCCGCCAGGGCCGCAACCTCCGCCGCCGCCGCCATGTCCCCGGCCGCGACCAGCTCGTTCAGCTCCAGCACGCGCGTCGTCACCGCCATCATCATCAGGGCAGGCGGGCAGTCCAACGGGCGTCTCCAGCGGGGTACGTGCGCGAGTGCGCGGCACCAGGTTAGCGCCTACCACAGCCCCTCGTCGTCGGCCTCGGGGTCGCCCTCGTCGAGCCACTCCCAGAACCGCCGCAGCGCGGCCAGGAGCGCCCCCGGCAGCACCCTCACGGCCGCCGGGAGCGCCCACGGCGCCCTCACCCGCCGTCGTCCGGGTCCGCGCGCTGCGCCCGCAGCATCTCGACCAGCAGGTCGTCCAGCGTCTGCGCCGACACCTCGTCGCGGCTCGCGACGAACAGGTCGTGCGCCCCGTCGTAGCGGATGTGCCAGCCGTCCTGGATCGCCAGCTCCATGCGCCTGTTCCGCGTCGGCCACTCCGCCCGGCCGTCCGTCCCGCCGTGTGGTCCGGCCATCAGTTCTCCTCCTTCTGGTCCGCCGCCGCCTGGATCCAGATCTGGCGGCTCTCGTCGTCGAGCTCGTCCCAGTCGTCGAGCTCGCAGAGCGAGTTGTGGAGCGCCTGCCCGGGTGTCATGTCGTCGTCCAGCTCCATCACCGCCTCCACCAGGGCACGTTCTTCTCGGCGTCGGCGACCGCCTCGCTGAGCTGGTCGTGAACCATGTGCCCGTCGGGGTGCGCGTTCGCCGCCTGGTTGCCCGCCGCCCGGAAGGCCCGGTGCTGCTCGCGGTCCACGGCGCGCTCTTCCGGCGTCCGGTCGTCGTTGCTCCTGAAAATCCCCATCACCGCTCCTCTCTCGGCGCGCCGAAGCGGCGCACCCTGCCCTCTGACCCGCACCGGCCGCAGTCGCGGTGCGCGGCCCCGCTCCGGATCCGGCTCGACCCGCCGCACCGCGGGCAGTTCTTCCACGGGAACACGAGGACGTGCCCGTACCAGATGCCGCCGCCGCCGAACACGGCGAGGGCGACCCAGGCGATCACCGCCGCCGCCCCCCGCCCGGCTTCTCGCCCGACACCTGGACGTGATCGCCGGACCACCGGATGAGCGCGCCGCGGCCGCTCAGAAGCGTCTTCCCGGCCTTCGAGCCGTGGTCGGTCGTCCTGTTGTTCTCCGACCTGGCGTCACGGTCGGCGCGCTTGATCACGCGCGGCTCGTTGCTGCCCCAGCCCATCGGGTTGGGCTTGGCCCACCACGCTCCGGATCGGTCGCGGCAGTCGTCGCCGTGATGCTCGTCCCTGCTGCTGAAGATGCCCACTTCTCGTTCCTCTCGGGTTAGCTGACGGGGTAGGGGGTTAGGTTTCTAACCGGCCACCGGCCCGCCCTCACTGGGCCGCTGACCTGCGGAAGTTAGCCGGGTTAGGCGATCCGGCCGGGTTAGCCGCAGGCCTGCGGGAGGGCTCCTGGAGGCGGTTCGCGGACAGGTCACGGCTAACTCACCCGCTCCCGCTCGTCGATGACGCGGGCCAGCTCGCCGACGTCGAGCTCCAGGACGTTGCCGGTGTTGGTGACCCGGACGCCCTCGTCGTCGAGCAGCTGCCGCAGGCCCTTGGCGGTCAGGCCGCGGTACGGCCCCCAGGACTTCGCCAGGTTCTGCAGCATCCCCGGCAGCGCCGCCACCCGGACCTTGCCGCTCCGGTGCGCCAGGACCGTGCTCAGGTCGGCCAGCAGGTCCCGCGACACGATCGCCAGCGGGCCGCGCTCCGTGCCCGGCACCGCGCGGCCCTGCTCGGCCATCGCCGCCATGGCCCGGGCCACGATCGCGGGCACCTGGCCGGTGTCGATCCGGTAGGCCTGGATCATCTCCGACCGCGCCTCGCCCTCGAAGCCCTTGCACAGCGCGATACCGCGGTCGGTGCCCGGGATCAGCTCGGTCGCCCGGTGGCCGGCCGAGTGCGCGCCCGGGCCGAGGATCGCGTCGTTGGCGTAGATGTCCGCCAGGGCGTAGGCGACGCCGACGGTGCAGTTCGTGGTGACGTCGCGCGGCATCGCCCCGCGGACGGGAGCCTGGGTGCTGACCTTGATGTGCACGCCGCGCTTGCGGTCGAGCTTGACGTTCTCGCCGAGCAGCTGCGCGAAGTCCTTCCCGTACTTCTTGTGCGTGATCGGGACGTGCGCCTCCTCGACCAGGGCGAGCACCGGGTGCAGGCCGACGCCCTTGTGGGCGATCTCCCGGGTGACCTCCTGGACGCCGTAGTCGACGAGCAGCTGGCCGCGCCGCTGCAGCTCCTCCTTCAGCAGCTCCTGCTCCTCGAGCATCGCCTCGATGACCTCGTCCTCGGCGCCCATCAGGTAGCGGCTGCAGCGGGGCCGGAACGCCTCGAAGTCGAAGTTGGTGTCGGGCACGTAGATGCGGAGCTCGGTGACCAGGTCGAGCGTGTAGCCGCAGGCCACGACCCGCGCGCCGTTGCTCTTGCCCTGCTCGGGCATGCCGCCGTCGATCGAGTTGCGGCCGATCACCGGCTCCTTTTTCGGGTCGCCTTTCAGCGATCGGCCGAATGGCACGCCGCCCTTGAAGACATCGCAGAAGCCTTCGTTAAGCAGCGGGTACTCTCCGGCCCCTTCCTCGAGCGCGCCCTTGTCCGCGATCCAGCCCCTCAGGATGGAAGCGTCGCCGCCGACCGACAGCCACGTCTCCTTCGGCAGCCGGTACAGGCCGGCCGCCACCGGGACGCGGCGGCGGATCACCTGCTCGGCCGCGACGCCGGG
>DATCGA010000549.1:0-2671 GCA_036509215.1 Trebonia sp. | reverse complement strand
CGCGCTCATCCCGGTCAGCGGTGCGCTGGGCGACCGCTACGGGCGGCGGCGCATCTTCCTGGCCGGTGTGGTCATCTTCGCGCTCGGCTCGGGCGCCTGCGCCCTGTCGCCCAGCGAGGTCGTCCTCGTCTCCTGTCGGGCGCTCCAGGGAGCGGGCGGGGCGGCGATGCTGGCGGTGACGCTGTCCATCATCGCCGACACGTTCCCGCCCAAGACCCGGGCGGCCGCGATCGGCACCTGGGCGGCCGTCGGCGGGACCGGCTTCGGCGTCGGCCCGGCGGCCGGCGGGATCCTGCTCACCTTCTTCGGCTGGGCCTCTGTGGTCAACCTGCCGTTCGCGGTCATCGCGATAACGATCACCGCGGTCGCGGTCCGCCCGACGCGCAATCTGCTGTCTCGGCGCCTCGACCTCCCTGGCGCGGCCGCCAGCGCCGCCGGCCTGTTCGCGGTCACCCTCGGGCTGACCGAGTCGGCTTCCTACCCCTGGGGCTCGTGGGCGGTGGCGGCGCCGATCGCCGTCGGCGTGACCTTCCTGGCGGGCTTCCTCGGCTGGGAGCGCCGCTGCCCGCACCCGTTGATCCCGGCGACGTTGCTGCGCGCCCGGAGCTTCGTCAGCGCCTCGGCCGTGTACCTCGTCAGCTACACGGCCTTCAGCGGGGTCCTGTTCTACGTGACCCTGCTGTACCAGGACGTCAACGGCTGGTCCCCGCTGCGAACCGGCCTGTCGTGGCTGTTCATGAACGCCCCGTTCCTGCTCACGGCGCAGCTCACCGGCCGGCTCGACCACCGGTGGCCCGCCGCCGCAGTGACCGCGGCCGGATGCGTGACCGGCGCGACCGGCGTCCTCGCGCTGAGCATGGTCACCCACGACTACGCCGTTCCTCGTGACCGCCGTCGGGTTCCTGCTCTGCGGGGCCGGCTTCGGCCTGCTGGTCCCCGCCGTCACCCGCGTCGCCATGCGCGATGTCCCGCCGGAGACGTCCGGCGCCGCCTCGAGCGTGGTGAACGCATCCCGCCAGATCGGCACCTCGGTCGGGCTCGCGGTGCTGGGCGCCCTGGGAGTGACATCGGCCACCGATAACTGGAAGGCAGCTGCCCACAGCTTCCCCGCCGCCATCCGCGCCGAGGCGCAGCGGCAAGCGCAGAACGTCGGCGGAGCCCGCATCAACGCCGTCGCAGAAACCCTCGGCGACGCCTACCGGCATCCGGCCGCCCAGTCATTCGTGTACGGCTACCACCGTGCCGTCGCAGGGGGCGCAGCCTGCCTGCTCGCCGCCGCCGTCATCGCCGTCCTCGGGTTCCGGCAACCGGCCGGACAGTCCTCGGGCGGCGCTGGCTTATGTGAGGATTGCGTGATGATCGCCGTTGCTTCGATGGAGCCAGCAGACCGCGCTTCGTGGGAAGTGCTGGCGCGAGGGTACAAGGCGTTCTATCGCACGCCGACACCCAACGAGCAGTACGAGGAGACCTGGCGGTCCCTGCAGGATGCCGGGAGCGGGTTCCACGGCCTCGGCGCGTACCTGGACGGCACGCTGGTCGCAATCGCGCACTACCTCATCCATCCGTTGTTCTGGTACGGCGACGCCTGCTTCCTGCAGGATCTGTTCGTAGCCGAGACCGCGCGTGGCCATGGCGCTGCGCGGGCGCTGATTGAGCAAGTCGCGGAGACGGCCAGAGTGCGCGGCGCCACCCGGCTGTACTGGACCACTCAGGAAGGCAATCACCGCGCCAGGCTGCTCTACGACAAGGTGGCCCGATTCAACGGCTTCATCCGCTACGACTATCCGCTCTAAGCGTCTGGCGGTGCTTGTTCTTCGAGGAGCACTTCCATGCCGCTGGGCGCGCGGACCTTCACGATCCGGTAGGACCAGTCCTCGCGCGGACGCTCGGTGGTCACCTCGAAGTCGAGGCCCGCCCGCTCGCAGGCGGCGATCGCGGCGTCGACGTCGCGGACCCCCAGCTGCCAGGTCAGACCGGGCGTGGCCGGGCTGGCGTCGGGGCGGCGGGACAGTCCGAACTCGACGGCGTCATTTCCCACCGCGATGAAGTCCGGGTACTCGGGGCCCCCCCTCGTAGGTGGTGCGCAGGCCCAGCTGCTCGTAGAAGCGCCGCTCTTCGTCGGGGTCGTTCACGAAAAGAATCGGCAGCAGCTTGGTGACGAGATCGGCCATCTGCCCATTGTGCCTGGGGGCGCCGACATTCGACGGGTGCCTTGGCCTAGCTGTGGGTCTCGCCCAGCGCCGCCTCGGCCTCGCCAAGGCTCCGCTCGGCGTCCTCAATCCGCCACGGTGCCAGACCCGCTGACCGGGCCAACTGCGCCGCGCGGCCGAGCAACTCGACGGCGCGATGGGGCTGCCCGGCGGCGAGCTCGGCCTCGCCCAGCGCGACCAGCCCGCTCGGGATCCGCCGCGGGTCGCCGAGGCGCTCGCGAAGCGCGAGCGAGTACCCCAGCCGCCGGACCGCCTCGGCCGGCCGGACGTCCTCAATCAGGTAGTAGAAGCCCAGGTGCCGGTGGATCTCCGAGCACGCGTAGAGGTCGCCGCTCTCCTCGACCGCCCGGCCAGGCCGTGGCCATTGACAGCGCCTCGCCGAACAGCCGCTCCGCGTAGCCGAACTCCCCGGTGCGGAACGCCGCCTCGGCCAGTCCCTCCTCCGCCGCCGCGCACAGCTC
>DATCGA010000548.1:0-4450 GCA_036509215.1 Trebonia sp. | reverse complement strand
GCGGCCAGATCGTCGCCGATTGCGTCCTCCGGCGTCGGCATCGCGCCCCAGCAGTCCCAGGGCAGCAGCTCGATGTTCAGCAGGGCCGCCCCGTCGCGCATGAGGTTGCCCGCAATCCACCAGTCGCCGCCCTCCCCCATCTGGCTGAGCCCGAACTTCGCTGGGTCGGCCTCGCCCGCGCGGAACCGCCGCCATGCTTCTCCCCCGACCAGGAACTGGTCCCTGGGCACGTCGGTCAGGTCGAACTCGGTGTGGAACCAGCCCTGCTGCACGTCGTCGATCTGCGCGTCGATCAGCCGCCAGCGCTGCTGCCCGGCGTCCCAGTACTCGGTGACCCAGTGGTCCTCGAACCATCCGGTCGGGAAGTACCCGCCGAACCCGCACCGGGCCCGGGCCGGGATGCCGTGCGCGCGGAGCATGGCCGCCTCGAGCACGGTGAAGTGCCGGCAGTTGCCCGGCAGCCTCCCCTCGGGCGACCGCGCCACGTCGAGCGGGCTGGGGTCGCGGGCGACGATCTCCGCCAGCAGGCCGCCGGCCGGGCGGACGTGCACCGTCCAGCGGTCCGCGTCGGCCAGCGTCACCCCGTAGCCGCCAGTCATGTGCTCGTGGATGACGAGCCCGTGCAGGACGTCGGCGAGCGCGCCGGGGTCGCCCGGCAGCGCCTTGACGAGCGGGGCGTGCTCGCCCAGGGACGTCATCGTGGCCGGCTGGGTGTAGAACTCGCGGGTGTCGTCGATGCTCATGGGCGCTCTCCTTCACGGGGTCTCACGTACTGACAGAAGGAACGATACGAAATCATCGCGGACACCTCCTGTCAGTCATTGCTCCCGTTCGTCGCGGTCGGTCCAGGTGCAGACGCAGACCTCGTTGCCCTCCGCGTCGGCCAGCACCCAGAACGACCGGGCGAACGAGTCGTCCACCAGCCGTCCGCCCGCGGCGAGGGCGGCGCGTACCCGGGGCTCGGCCTCGTCGTGCGCCACCGTGATGTCGAAGTGCACCCGGTTGCGCTGCGGCCGGGGCGCGTCCATCTGCTGGAACCACAGCGCGGGCAGCTGCCCGGCCGGATCGACGATCGCGCAGGCCGGGCCGTCCCCGCCGGGCTCGTCGACGTAGCCGAGCACCGCCTTCCAGAATGGCTGGATCGCGGGTATGTCGATCGCGTCGATGGCGAGCTCCAGCGCCTGCACCGGCCGCGGCGACTCGTCCGACACGCTGCCCGCCGGGGCGAGCCCGAGCCCGGCCACGGCGGCGGCGATGCGGTGAGCCAGCTCGACGTCGCGAGTGGTGGCGGCGCCCGCCCTCCTGTCCTGCACGGACAGCTCCACCCGGTCCGGGCGCAGGTCCACCCGCAGGCGGGCGTCGGCGTCGGCGCCGCCGGCCGCCACCGCGGCGGCGGCGAGCGCGCTGCCCTGCGCCAGCGACTGCACCGGGACGGAGACCGCGAGGTCGCCCAGCAGGTACCGCCAGCCGATGTCCGCCACCGCCGTCGAGGCGGCGGTGCGCGACAGCGGGGCATCGAGATCGAGTTCGGCCATCCGATCAGAATGCCAGAAGATCTTTTATCCCGAACGGACCGAGGCGGCTCTCATCCGTCGACCCGGAGCCTGCGGGCGGAGATAACGACGATCAGGGATGATACGCGCCGCTGGCCCGCGTCGGCCGACAGGATTGTCCGTGACCAGCTGAGGTGCCAGCCCAACCGGTCGCGGGGCGGCATTCGCCTGTTCTTCGCCGCCTCCAGTCGCAGGCATTGGTGATGCTGCGCCGCGACGTCCTTGGCGATCCCGGGATTCATGATGACGGCTCCTCGCGGTTGATTGCGTGAGTGATCAGCTGGCCGGCCAGAGCGCGTGCCATAGCTCGCGCTTGGTCGCGGAGTAGGCCACCCCGGCGGCCAGGATGGCGGCGAGGGTGAGCAGCGCGGCCTGAGCCGGGACGTACCGCAGCAGCAGTCCGCAGCCGGCCAGGCCGATCGGTAGGCCGAGGGCGATGAGCGTCATGAACGCGGCGGCGACCCGGCCGCGCTGCGCGTCCGGCGCCTGCCGGATGACCAGGATGTCCATCGCCACCTGGACCGACGGTATGCCCAGGAGGGCGACGAACAGCAGGCCCGCCACCCACCACGGTCCCAGCGGCACGGCCAGCAGCGCCAGCACCGGGACGACGATGAGGCAGATGGTCAGCAGCATGACCCCGGGCCGGAGCCGGTGCGCGATCTTGATGACCGGGATGCCTGCGATGCCGCCCGCGTAACCCGCGCCGAGGGCAAGGCCGATCTCGGTCGACGGGACCGACTGATGGCGCAGCAGCACGATGACGATCAGGTCGAGGCCGGCGCCGAGCGTGTTGACGATCATGATGAGGATCATCGCGGCCCGCAGGACCGGGTGCTCCCACAGCACGCGCACCCCGGCCAGCATGCCGCCCCGAACCGACGGCCTGATCTCGCCGCAGGTCACGCTCCGGCTGCTGCGTCACCTCAGCCCGGCCGCGATCCCGGCCGCCCGGCCGGCGATGCCGCTGTCCGCTCGGGAGCTTGACGTCGCGGCGGCGATCGCCCGGGGTCGCACCAACAACGAGATCGCGGCCGAGCTGTTCATCTCGCTCAGCACGGTCAAGTCCCACCTCACCAGCATCCACAACAAGCTCGATGTCCGTAACCGGGTCGAGATCGCCGCCTGGGCATGGGGAACCGGGCTGATCCAGCCCGCCGCCGACTGAGCAGCCGGTTATCCGGTGACCGGCGGCGTCCTGGGAAAGATCGCCTCACCCTGTCGACCAGCGGCAGGCGAGTCATCGAGCCCTGAGAGTCGCCCGGGTCCGTTCGAGATGAAGATCTTGATTTGCCCGAACGGACCCGGGGTGACTCGCGCTGGCGCGAGTTCGAGAGTTGTCTCTTGAGAGCTATCTGTCGAGAGCTTTCTCTTGCTAGATAGCTCTCGAGAGGATACTGTCGAGACATGTCTAGCGACGATGCGGCGACCACGCCCCAGCCGCCGGAAGGCGCGCCCGAGGACCCGCAGATCCGGAAGATCACCGACGCCCGGACCCTGCGAGCGCTGGCCCATCCGGTCCGGATCGCGCTGTTCGAGGAGCTGGCGCTCGGCGGCGCGATGACCGCCACCCAGGTCGGCGAGCGGATCGGCGAGTCGGCCACCACCTGCTCGTTCCACCTGCGCCAGCTGGCGAAGTACGGGTTCGTGGAGGAGGCCGGAGGCGGCACCGGCCGGTCCCGGCCGTGGCGGCTGACGTCAGCCGGCATGTCCTTCAGTCCCAGCGGGGACGCCGAGGCGGAGATCGCGTCCGACGCGGTGGTCCGGATGTTCCGCGAGCGCCAGTTCGAGCGGTACGAGGCGTGGCGCTCGACCAAGGCGTCGTACCCGCTGGCCTGGCGTCAGGCCGCCGTTGACGGCCAGTATCTGCTCTACCTGACCGCGCCGGAGCTTGCGCAGTTCAGCGACGAGGTGCACGAGCTGCTGATGCGCTGGGACCGGCTCGAGGGACGGCTGGAGGACCCGTCCAGGCGTCCGGCCGGCTCGGTGCCGGTAGAGGCGCTGATCCTCGCGCACCCGATCGCGCCGCCGAAGCCCGAGACCGAGGCCGGCGATGCCTAGGCTGGCGGCCCCGCGCGCGCTGGCCCCGCTCCGCCAGCGGGAGTTCCGGCTGCTCACGATCGGCCAGGTCACCTCCAACGTGGGCGACGCCTGCTACGCGGTCGCGCTGCCCTGGTACGTGCTGGCCGCGCACGGCGGCGTACTGCTGCTCGGCACCGTGCTGGCCGCCTACGGGCTGCCGCGCACCGCCCTGATCGCGGTCGGCGGCTACGCCAGCGACCGGTGGCGGCCGCAGACGGTGATGATGGCGACCGACGCGGTCCGCGCGCTGGCCCTCGCCGCCCTCGCGGTGACCGCTTCACTCGGTCCCGCCCGCGCTGTCGTGCTGGTGCCGATCGCGGTGATCATCGGGGCCGGGGAGGGGCTGTTCCTGCCCGGATCGTTCTCGATCATCCCCTCGCTGCTGTCCGGCGACGACCTGCAGGCGGGCAACGCGCTCGCCTCGAGCGGAACGCAGCTGGCCACGCTGGCCGGCCCCGCGGTCGGCGGCGCGCTCGTTATACTGGCCGGTCCTTCGCTCGCGTTCGGCCTCGACGCGCTCACGTTCGCCGTCTCGGCGGCGACGCTGGCGGGTCTGCGCGGAGTGCGGCCGACGACGCAGGAAGCCGCTACGGAAACGCCTGCGGGGCCCGCGCCGACGATCGGCCGCCTGCTCCGCTCCGAGCGCGTGCTCCAGATCATCCTGCTGGTCAACGTCGCCGCCAACCTCGGCATGGGCGGGGAGAGCGAGGTGGCGCTGCCCGCGCTGGTGCACGGCCCGCTGCACGCAGGCGCGACCGTGTACGGGACCGTGCTGGCCGCCTTCGGCGCCGGCGCGCTGCTCGGGACCATCGCCG
>DATCGA010000547.1:0-11985 GCA_036509215.1 Trebonia sp. | reverse complement strand
CTAACCGGCCTTTGGGGTCAGCCGTCCCGGCGCGCTCGCCCACCGACGACCGTCGCCCGCGCCTCGTATTCAATTCTGACCACTTGCCGCAGGACCGCCCGTAGACGCCTCGTGATACCCTGCTGGGGTATCGTATTTTTGCAAGTGGCACGACGGAGGCGGATATGCACGGGTACACGCCGGACAAGGACAGGTACCTCACGCGCCTGCGCCGGATCGAGGGCCAGGTCCGCGGCCTGCAGAAGATGGTCGATGACGACAAGTACTGCATCGACATCCTGACCCAGGTGTCGGCGGTGACCAGCGCCCTCCAGTCGGTGGCGCTCGGCCTGCTCGAAGACCATCTCGGGCACTGCGTGGCGCAGGCGACGGCCGAGGGCGGCGACGTCGCGGCGGAGAAGGTCCGCGAGGCGTCCGAGGCGATCGCCCGCCTCGTCAAGTCCTAGGAGTGATCACGACCAGCACCACCGACCTCGTCATCGGAGGCATGACCTGCGCCTCCTGCGCGGCCCGGGTTGAGCGCAAGCTGAACCGGCTCGACGGCGTCACCGCGACCGTCAACTTCGCGACCGAGGCGGCGCGGGTGTCCTTCCCCGAGACGCTCACTGTCGGCGACCTGATCGCCGCGGTGGAACGCACCGGCTACACCGCCGCGCTGCCCGCGCCGCGCGACGCCGGGCAGGAGGCGGACGCCGCGGCCTCGTCGCGCCGAGGGCTGCGCCTGCGGATGCTCGTTTCCGTTGCCCTTGCCGCTCCGGTCGTGCTGCTGGCGATGGTTGCCGCCCTGCGGTTCCCCGGCTGGCAGTGGGTATCGCTGTTGGCGGCGACGCCGGTCGCCACCTGGGGGGCGTGGCCGTTCCATCGCGCCGCCCTGATCAGCGCGCGGCACGGCGCGGCGACCATGGACACCCTGGTCGCCCTGGGCGTGTCCGCCGCCTACCTGTGGTCGCTGTACGCGCTGCTGCTGGCCGGCGGCGGGACGCACGCCACCTATCTGGAGGTGGCGTCGGGGGTCACGGCGCTGATCCTGCTCGGCCGGTACCTGGAGGCGCGGGCGAAGCGGAGCGCCGGCGCCGCCCTGCGCGCGCTGCTCGACCTGGGCGCGAAGCAGGCGACGGTGCTCAGGGACGGACGCGAGCTCAGCGTTCCCGCCGACCAGCTCCGGGTGGGCGACGAGTTCGTCGTCCGGCCGGGGGAGAAGATATCGGCCGACGGCACCGTGACCGCCGGGAGCTCGGCGGTGGACACGTCGATGCTGACCGGGGAGCCGGTTCCGGCCGAGGTCGGCCCGGGCGACGCGGTGACCGGCGGCTGCGTTAACGTCGGCGGCCGTCTGCTGGTCCGGGCCACCCGGGTCGGGGCCGATACCGAGCTCGCCCACCTCGCCCGGCTCGTCACCCAGGCGCAGGCGGGCAAGGCGCCCGTGCAGCGGCTGGCCGACCGGGTCAGCGCGGTCTTCGTCCCGGTCGTGCTCGTGATCGCCGCCGCCACGCTGGCCGGCTGGCTGGCGTCGGGGGCGTCGCCCAGCGCGGCCTTCACCGCCGCCGTGGCGGTGCTGATCATCGCCTGCCCGTGCGCGATGGGCCTCGCCACCCCGACCGCGATCCTGGTCGGCACCGGCCGCGGCGCGCAGCTCGGCATCCTGATCAAGGGCCCCGAGATCCTGGAGAGCACCCGCCGGGTGGACACGGTGGCGCTGGACAAGACCGGCACGATCACGGCCGGCCGGATGACGCTGACCGACGTGGTCGCCGCCCCTGGCGTGCTCGAGACCGAACTGCTCCGGCTGGCCGCGGTGGTGGAGTCCGCCTCCGAGCACCCGATCGCGGCCGCGATCACCGCAGGCGCCATCGCTCGCCTCACGGTCGGTGCGGACTCCGCCGCACCGGTCCCCGCTTGCCCGCAAGATCGGGGGTACTTTCCGTCAAATAGCAACGCTAAGTACCCCCAGTCTTCCGCTGTGGCACACTCGGCGGCCGCCGTCGCCGCCACCGCGCCCGCGTGGACGCCCGACGTGCACGCCGTGACCGACTTCGCCGCCTACCCCGGCCTCGGCGTCTCCGCCGTGGCTGAGGGCCGCGCCGTCCTCGTCGGCAAGCGCGCCTGGCTGGCCGGCGAGTGGGCGCTTACCGCAGGGCCGGAGCTCGCGGAGCTGGCCGAACGGGCGGACCGGGCCGAGGAGAACGGCCAGACCGCCGTCTTCGTCGCCTGGGACGGCCGGGTCCGCGGCGTGCTGACGGTGGCCGACACGATCAAGCCGACCGCCCGGGCGGCGGTGACCAGGCTGCGCGACCTGGGCCTGCACCCGGTGCTGCTGACCGGCGACAACGAGCGCGCCGCGCGCGCGGTGGCCGCGCAGGTCGGCATCGACGACGTCATCGCGGGCGTCGACCCGGGCGGCAAGCTGGAGGCCGTCCGGCGCCTGCAGGAACAGGGCCGCACCGTGGCCATGGTCGGCGACGGGGTGAACGACGCCGCCGCGCTCGCCCAGGCCGACCTGGGCCTGGCCATGGGCACCGGCACCGACGCGGCCATCGAGGCGGCCGACGTGACGCTGGTCGGCGGCGACCCGCGCGCGGTGGCCGACGCGATCGCCCTGTCGAGGAAGACGCTCAGGACCATCAAGGCGAACCTCGGCTGGGCCTTCGGGTACAACGCGGCGGCCATCCCGCTGGCCGCCTCCGGCCTGCTCAACCCCACGATCGCGGCCGCCGCGATGGCGTTCAGCTCGCTGTTCGTGGTCACCAACAGCCTGCGCCTGCGCCGATTCAGCCCCGGCCGCGGGCCCGCCCTCAGGCGGCTGTCCCGGCGACGAGCGTGAGCACGAACCCCGCGACGATGACCGCCACCCGGGCATAGTGCAGCCGGTCCCAGCGTTGCTGCTGCTCGCGCCAGTCGGCGGGATGGTGGTCGGCTGTCCACGTGGCGGAGCGGTTGTTGATCGGGACCAGCAGGGTGATCGACATGACGACGCTCACGGCGAGTAGCGCCGCCGCCGCGACGGCTGCGTCACCGGCCGGCCCGCCCCACTGAGCGGCGGCCAGCCAGGCCACCAGGAGCAGGGACCCGCAGTACCAGAACGGCATCACGCGGCCGCCCACCCGGGCGCCATCGGCGCGGGCCTGCAGCCAGGACCCGGCGGGCAATCGCCGCAGGGCCGGGTTGACGAAGACCGCGACGGCGAACTCGACGCCTACCAGGACGCCGAAGACGGTTGCGGTGATGACGGCGAGCGTGGCGATCATGACTCTCCTTTTTCTAGCGGCGCTAGATTTCTAGCACTGCTAACATAAGTTCTCGTGAGCCAGAGCGCAAGGGGAGGAATCATGGCGAAGGCAGGTACCCGCGCGCAGCGCGTGGCCGAGCGCAGGCAGCAGATTCTTGACGCAGCCCGGGCCATGGCCGAGGCCGACGGGTGGGCGGCGGTCACGTCGCGGCGTCTTGCCGACGCGATCGAGTACACGCAGCCTGTCCTCTACGGTCATTTCCCTGGCGGGAAGACCGAGATCATGCGCACGGTGGCGCTGGCCGGCTTCGCGGAACTGGCGGCGGCGACGCAGGCGGCCATCAGGGGCAAGACCGGCCCGCAGGCGGTCGCGGCGGTGGCGGACGTGTACCTGGACTTCGCCGCGACGCACCCGTCGCTCTACGAGGCGATGTTCCAGTTGCCGATCGATGCGCGCTTCGCGCAAGACGACGCGGAGACCGAACTGCGTTCCGGCTTCAACGCGCTGGGCGCCGCACTCGGCACCGACGACGGAACGGCGACCGAACTGCTTTGGAGCGCGCTGCACGGCATGAGCCTGCTGGAACGCGCCGGCCGGATGCGGCCAGAGCACCGGCCCAACCGGATAGCCGAACTCGCCGCCCGCTTCGCCCACTGACCCGAGGGCCTGGTCTGCCGCCCCGGTCTTCGCACACGGTGCCGCCTCCGCCCCCACGTACTTCTTACTTGCGCGCAAGTAATATGCGAGACATGCCGACCAGCCCCGGGACGCCGAGCCCGGCGACGCCCTATCCCGTGACGACCCGCACCGTAACCCTGACCGGCTGGGGCCGGATCGCGCCGACCACGGCCGAGGTCGCCGCCCCGGCGACCGGCCCGGAGGCGGCCGGGCTGCTCCGGCTGACGGCCGGCCGTTCGACCGCGGTGATCCCGCGCGGCCTCGGCCGCAGTTACAACAACGCCGCCCAGTCGGCCGGCGGCGTGGTCATCTCCACCGCCCGGCTGAACCGGATCCTCAGCCTCGACCCGGAGACCGGGGTCGCGGTCTGCGAGGCGGGCGTCAGCCTCGAGCAGCTCATGGTCGCCGGGCTGCCGCACGGCTGGTTCGTGCCGGTCTCGCCCGGCACCAGGCAGGTGACGATCGGCGGCGCGATCGCGGCCGACGTGCACGGCAAGAACCACCATCTGGCCGGGTCCTTCGCGGGCCACGTCAGCGCCTTCGACCTGCTGCTGCCCGGCGGCGAGCCGGTCACGGTGACCCCCGACGGCGATCCCGAGCTGTTCTGGGCGACGGCCGGCGGCATGGGTCTGACCGGGCTCATCACGCGCGCGACGATCAGGCTCAAGCGAGTCGAGTCGTCGCTGGTCGCGGTGGACACGGTCAAGACCGCCGACATCGAGGAGACGATGGCGGTGCTGGCCGAGCACGACAAGAAGTACGGCTACACGGTGGCCTGGTCCGACGTGCTCGCGACCGGCCGGGCCCTCGGCCGGTCAATCATCACCAGCGGCGACTTCGCGCGGCCGGCCGACCTGTCGCCGGGCCAGCGGGCGAACCCGTTCGCGTTCGACCCGCGCGCCAGGATCGGCGTGCCCCCCGCCTTCCCGCCCGGCCTGATGAACCGGTACTCGATCAGGCTCGCCAACGAGGCCTGGTACCGCAAGGCGCCGAGGCTGCGCGAGGGCGAACTGCAGACGATCAGCCAGTTCTTCCACCCGCTGGACGGGATCAGGAACTGGAACCGGGTCTACGGGCCCGGCGGCTTCCGCCAGTACCAGTACGTGATGCCGTTCGGCGCCGAGGCCGCCGTGCGGCGCTCGTTCGAGATGATCGCCGGGCATCCGGCCCCCTCCTTCGTGACCGTGCTCAAGCGATTCGGCCAGGGCGATCCGGGCCTGCTGTCGTTCCCGACGGCGGGCTGGACGCTGGCGCTCGACTTCCCCGCCCGCACCCCCGGCCTCGGCCCTCTCCTGGACGAGCTCGACAGGCTCGTGGTCGCCCACGGCGGGCGCGTCTACCTGGCCAAGGACTCCCGGGTGAGCGCGGCCACGCTGGAGGAGATGTACCCCCGGCTGCCCGACTTCCGCAAGCTCCGGGCCGAGCTTGACCCGCACGGCGTCCTCGCCTCCGACCTCTCCCGCCGCCTCGGCCTGTAGCGCTCGGCCTGTAGCGCTCGGCCGGTAGCCCTCGGCCGGCAGCCCTCGATCGAGGGCTGCCGGCCAGCCGGCGGCTACGGAGCGCTCGCGAGTGGCGGGTAGGCCTCGCCCGGCTCCTGATCCTCGTCCTGCGCGGGGTCGGGGTCCTGCGCGGACAGGTCCCTGATCGCCTGGTTGGTGATCTCGATGTTGGCCTCGACGTCGATCTTCAGGCCCTCGGCCGCCTCGACCTCGCTGGCGCTCTCGTCGGTGCTCGCCACCAGGTCGTCGATCTTCTCGTCGACCTCGTTGAGGCGCTTGAGCATGTCCTCTCCCCGGCGGGCGGCGTCGGCGTCGCCCAGCACGCGGGCGAGCATCTCGAGCTTGCCGATCCGGCTCTCGACCTGGCTGGTGCCGCGGGCCAGCTGGCGCTCCTGGGCCTGGATCTTGGCGTAGACGGCCGGGTGCTGGCGCTCGTACCCCTTGACGATGTTCTTGATGTTGATCCGCACGTCGGAGATCATCGCCAGCCCCTCGATGATCTTCCAAAGCAGCTCGGGGACGTCGGCCGCCACCCGCTCGGCGTCGACCGCCTCGTCCCGCAGCGACTCCGAGCGGTAGATCCGGTTGGCGGCGTCGACCGCGCGCTCCCAGGTGGCCCGCGCCTCCTGGTCGAGGTCGGTCCGCGGCCGGACGTAGTGGCGGTGGAAGATCTTCCCGGCGTGGGCCGCGTAGTACTCGCTGAGGTCGCGGGCCGGCGCGAGCGGGATCAGCCCGCCCGCGAACGCGGCGCGCCCCTGCCTGGCCGACGACCGGGCCGCCCCGGCCAGCAGGCCGAGGCCCGCCCCGATCACGAACAGGACCGCGAACGCGTCCGGGCCGCGCAGGATCCCGGCCACGATCGACACCACGAACAGGGCCCAGGCGGCCGCTGCGAGCTCCCTGGCGGCGGCCAGGGACCGCGGCGGCGCGGGCGCCACCGGCGGCGGGTCCATGAAGCGGACCAGCTCGGCCGAGGCGAGCACGCCGTAGTCGGGGCCGCCGCGGCGTTCGAGCTCCTGCCGGGCGACGGGCGGGATCTGCGGGTCGACCACGACCGAGGTCGGGTCGAACGGGTCGCGAGCGCGCGGCGCTGCGCTGCTGCGGGTGGTGAGGTCGCCGTCGAACGCGGGCACGTAACCAGAGCCGGCCTGCGGGTCTTGACGACCGCCAAGGCCGGTGTCGTAGCCGGACATGTCCCTAACATCACCCCTATAGCGAGAACCGGCTGATTCGTCGGTTCACGTGATGCCGTCCCGCAAAGAGGATGTCCAAAAAACACGCCGGGCACACCGTGAGGTTCCCGCGACCCCGGCGCCGGGGGCCACCGGAGCCTCGCAGAGGAGAGGCCGGAGCGCGGATCGACCGACCCGCACGGCCGTGCAGGCGGCAAAACCCGGCGAACCCGCGTCGGCCGGCCCGGTTAACTGTTAACGGAATCGTTAATCAGTCACCCGGGCCGGCCGACGGCGCGGCCGGCCGGGCAAGCGCGACTTCCCCGCCCATAGCGGCGGAACTAGGCGCGGCGGACCTTCCGCCCGAAAACGAACTTCTCGGTCGGCTCGGTCGGCAGCGTAGTCGTCCCGTCGCGGGCGGCGCCGGCCTCGTTGCTCACCGCCGGGATCGCGAAGTACTGGAAGGTGATGGTCGTCTCGCCGGCCCGCCGGCCCGGGTCCACGTCGAAGATCGAGTACCCGTAGGCGTCGGTCGGGTTGATCGCGGCCGACCAGGGCGCGTCCTCGACCGAGTCGGCCGAGTTCCGGGTGAAGCCCGTCGCCTGCGAGCCGCTGATCGCGTTGCGCTCGGTGATGACCTTCGCCTTCGGCTCGTCGTCGGCCGCGTCGGTGCCGTAGGTGTTGGTCGGCCCGTTGGTGCCGCCGCCGCCGTGCACCAGGTACACCGTGCCCTCGGAGGTGTCCCAGGCCGGGGTGCCGTCGTGGGAGCAGGGCTCGGTGGCCGCCACCGACGGGCGGCGGGTGTCGACCTTCTCGCCCAGCGCCTGGCCCGGGTTGGGCGAGGCGACGGTCCCGAACTCGCCGTCGTCGTAGCCGCGGACCGGGTAGCTCCGCTCGTAGTCGTGCTCGTGGCCGGACAGCACCAGGTCGACCTCATACTTGTCGAACAGCGGCAGCCAGGCCTGGCGGATGCCCAGGTCGGACCCGTTGCCAGGGACCGAGGTCGACATCGCGCACTGGTGCATGAAGACCACGATCATGTCGACCGACTTGTCGAAGCGGGCCTCGGCCAGCGTCGCCTCGAGCCACAGCGTCTGCAGGTTCGGGGTCCCGCCCGAGTAGTCGGGCACCAGCGAGTTGTTCTTCGCGTGGAGCGCGAGATCACCGGTGTAGCCGTGGTTGTAGGTGACGGTCCCGTTCGGGATCTCGGCGCCGGACGAGGTGGTCTCCGGGACGGCGTTCGGGGCCGAGTTGAGGTAAGCGGAGGCGCCGTCCTGGTAGATCACGTCGTCGGCGTCGAGCGAGATGAACTTCACCGTGCCGACCTGGAACGCGTAGAAGTTGCCCCGCAGCCGGTTGCCGTCCCAGTTGACCAGGCCGTTGTCCGGCAGCAGGAACCGGCTCAGGTAGTGGCCGTAGCCGTACGGCCCGTTCCAGTAGTTCCCGGCCGCGCCCTGCGCGGCAACGCCGCCGGCGGCAGACCCGGTCACGCCCGCGTGGGTGTCCACCCCGAACTCGGTCTCGTGGTTGCCGAGGGCCGGCATCCACGGCCGGCTGGCGGCGCTGCGGGCGACGTTGTTGCCGAAGTCCCGCCACACGCCCGGCGCGTTGAAGATGTCCAGGTTGGCGTAGCACAGGTCGCCGTTGAGGAGGTGGAACAGCGGTGCCCCCTTGCCGTCGCCCGGATTCTCGATCGCGGTCACCGCGAACCAGGAGTTATCGCAGGACTCGTGCCAGATGTTCCCCGACGTGTTCAGGTCCCACGACGGGGTGGACAGGTCGCCGTAGCTGGAGAAGCGGAACTTCGCCCGCCCGGCCGGCGCGGTCTCGAACGACGACCCCGCGGTCGACGGCGAGCTCGCGCCGTCGCTGACCTGGTAGTAGTACCGCGTGGAAGGCGCCAGGTCGGTCAGCTGGACGTGGTAGAAGTACGTGGTCTGGCCGTTAAGCCCGTCGGTGAAGCTGACCGAGGCGGCGGAGTCATAGCGCCGCGTCACGTCCAGCGGGGCCGGCTTCGGCAGCCGCACCCGCTCGCCGGGGTGCTCGGCGGTGATCGGCCGGGTCGAGATCGCCAGCGACGGCGCGGGCTGGGCCACCGTGCCGGGCGCGCTCCAGGAGACCGTGACCTCGTGAGCGGGGTTGCCGCCCCAGGTCAGCAGCAGCTGCTCGGGCGCGGTGGTGGTCGGCAGCGGCAGCGTGGCGGTGGGGGGGCCGCTCGGGGCGGTCGCCGCGAGCGCGCGCGGCGGGCGGACGGCCGTCCCGGCCAGCGCGGTGACCGCGCCGGCCCCGACGGTCCCGATGATGAACCTGCGCCGGGTGAACCGGGGTTTGCCGGCTGATTCAGCCTGGATCGAGTCGCTCATATCGCGAGACGCTAGAGGCCGCAAGTGAACGACACGTAGCGGCCGGCCAGCCGTCACGCAGCGGTTCGCCTGACATGCGGGTAACGGCGCCGGCGGCTGATTTTGACGACACCGGCCGCAGGGGGTTGCGCCAGACGGCACGCACGGGTCAGATGAAGAAGCGGGGACGGTAGACCGACCGGGGCGCACATAGCCAAGGGGCAACGCGAGTCAAGGGAGATACGCGATGAAGACGAGGGCTGCGGTCGTCTACGAGCCGGGCAAGCCGATCGAGATCGAGGAGCTCGAGCTGGCCGGCCCGCCCGGCGACGGCGAGGTGCTGATCCGGTACACCCACGCCGGGCTCTGCCACTCCGACGTGCACATCCAGCACGGCGACCTGCCGGCCCGGCTGCCGATGGTGCTCGGCCACGAGGGAGCCGGGATCATCGAAGAGGTCGGGCCGGGCGTCACCCGGGTCGCGCCAGGCGACCACGTGGTCTGCTCGTTCATCCCCAACTGCGGCACCTGCCGCTACTGCGCGACCGGGCGCCAGTCGATCTGCGACATGGGCGCCACCATCCTCGAGGGGTTCCTGCCGGGCGGCAAGTTCCCGCTCCGGGGCCCGCGCGGCGACTACGGCACGATGTGCATGCTCGGCACGTTCAGCCAGTACGGGCTGATCCACCAGAACTCCGCCGTCAAGGTCGACGACGGCCTGCCGCTCGACAAGGCCGTGCTCGTCGGCTGCGGCGTCCCGACCGGGTGGGGGTCGGCGGTGAACACCGCCAACGTCTACCCGGGCGACACCGTGGTGATCTACGGTATCGGCGGCATCGGCATCAACTCGGTCCAGGGCGCGAGGTACGCCGGCGCCAAGTACGTGGTGGCGGTGGACCCGCTGGAGAACAAGCGCGCGAAGGCCCTCGAGCTCGGCGCCACCCACGCGTTCGCCACCGCCGCCGAGGCCCAGGACAAGGTGGTCGAGCTCACCCGCGGCCAGGGCGCCGACTCGGCCATCATCACCGTCGGCCTGGTCGACGCCGAGGTCGTCGGCAACGCGTTCAACGCGATCGGCAAGGGCGGCACCGTGGTCGTCACCGGCCTGAACAACTTCGACGTGAACATCCAGCTGTCGGCCACGGTCCTCACCCTGTTCCGCAAGACGATCAAGGGCAGCCTGTTCGGCGACTGCAACCCGACCACCGACATCCCCAAGATCCTCGGCCTGTACCAGTCGGGCGACCTCAAGCTGGACGAGATCATCACCAGGACGTACACCCTCGACCAGATCAACGAGGGCTACGACGACCTGCTCAACGGCAAGAACGTCCGCGGAGTCCTCATCCACGAGCACTGAGTTGCGGGCCCGATACCCCCGCGTGCGGCCGCCGCCACGCGGCCCTTGAGGGTGCCCGCGGGGCCCCTTATTGCCCAGCCCACCACCCCGGATGTGGGATCATAGCGACCATGGACCTTCTCGCCGACCTCGAGGCCCGGGGCCTCGTGCAGGACAGCACTGACCGCGAGGCGCTGCGCGCCCGGATCAAGGCCGGCCGGATCGGTCTGTACTACGGGGCGGACCCGAGCGCGGACTCGCTGCAGGTCGGCAACCTGATCGGGCTGCTCGTGCTGCGCCGGTTCGCCGACGCCGGGCACAACGCGATGGCGCTCGCCGGCGGCGCGACCGGGATGATCGGCGACCCCGGCGGCCGGTCGACCGAGCGGAACCTGCTCGACGCCGAGACCCTGGCCAGCAACAACCAGCGCATCGGCGAGCAGGCGGCGCGCATCTCCCGGGTTCCGCTGGTGGACAACCTCGAGTGGACCAGGGACCTCACCCTGCTCGACTTCCTGCGCGACGTCGGCAAGCACGCGAGCGTCAACCAGATGATCGCCCGCGAGTCGGTCAAGGCCCGGCTGGAGAGCGAGAACGGCATCTCGTTCACCGAGTTCGGCTACCAGCTGCTGCAGGCCAACGACTACCTCCAGCTGTGCAGGAACCACCAGGTCGAGCTGCAGATCGGCGGCTCCGACCAGTGGGGCAACATCCTGGCCGGGGTCGACCTGATCAGGAAGTCCGACGGCAGGCACGCGCACGCGTTCACCTGGCCGCTGCTGCTCCGCTCGGACGGCAAGAAGTTCGGCAAGTCCGAGGAGGGCGCGGTCTGGCTGGCGGCCGACCGCACCTCGCCGTACCAGTTCTTCCAGTACTGGATGAACGTGGCCGACGCCGACATCGAGCGGTTCCTGCTCCAGCTCACGCTGCTGCCGGTGGCCGAGTGCGAGCAGATCGCCGCCGCGCACGCGGGCGCCCCGTACAAGCGCGACGGCCAGCGCCGCCTGGCGGCGGAGATCACCACGCTGGTGCACGGCCCCGAGGCGACCGAGGCCGCCCAGGAGGCCAGCTCGATCCTGTTCGGCGGCTCCCCGGCGGGCGCGTCCGTGCAGGCCCTGGAGTTCCTCGCCTCCGAGGTGCCGACCTCGCCGTTCACGCCCGCGGTCACGCTCGCGGCCGCGCTGGCCGCGACCCCGCTGGCCTCGTCGCTGTCGGACGCGCGGCGCACGATCGACCAGGGCGCCGCCTCCGTCAACGGCGAGGTGGTCCCGGCCGACCGGCCGCTGGCCGAGTCGGATCTGCTCCACGGCCGCTGGGTCCTGCTCCGCAAGGGCAAGCGCAACTACCACCTCCTCGCGGTCACCGCAGGCTGACTCCCGGCCCCCTGGTTCCCGCAGTTCAAAGGCACAACACCCGTTTATCGAACGGACCCTGGCCTTCGCGTCCCCGCATCCGACTCCGGGCTCCGGCGGCCGCCTGTCACGCGTGGTGACACCGATCGGCGTGAGGCCGAATCATTCATCCGTTCTTAACCCCCTATTGACGCGCGAGCGACGCCGCGTGACGATGAGGCAGCCGGGTGTACGCGTTTCGCCGTTTTTCACGCTAAAGCACGACCCCGGCAAGCGGCTCCGCGAGCGGGGAGGTCAACGATGATCGAACACGGAGGCGGGAACCGGGCATCGGTACGCCATCGGGCGCGCCGAATCGCCGCCGCAGTGGCGGGGG
>DATCGA010000546.1:0-4805 GCA_036509215.1 Trebonia sp. | reverse complement strand
GGCGAGCCTGACGTTCACCCCGGCCAACTTCGCCACGGCGCAGACGGTCACCGTGACCGCTAACGCCGCCGGCACCGGGACAACCACCTTCACCGCCGCCGGCAGCGGGTACACCTCCGCTGTCGTCACCGCCACCGAGGTGCCGTCCACCACGACCGGCACGCCCAGCCTGATGGTGTCTCCCGCCTCCCAGAACATCACCCAGGGCGGCACGGGAACGGTCGGGATATCGCTGTCCTCGGCGCCGTCCTCGAACGTGACCGTGTCGGTGGCCAGGACCTCGGGGAACACCGGCCTGTCGGTGACCGCCGGGAGCTCGCTGACGTTCACTCCGTCTAACTTCGCGTCCGCGCAGAGCGTGACGATCACCGCGGACAGCTCGAGCAGCGGGGCGGCGACGTTCACGGTGAGCGCGTCCGGCCTTACCTCGGTGACGTTCGCCGCCACCGAGGCCGCCGCCTGCACCAGCAACTGCGCGACGCACGTGGCGGACCCGTTCACCGGGGCCAAGCCGTACCTGAACCCGGACTACGTCAAGGAGGTCCAGGCCCAGGTGTCGGCGGACGGCGGCAACGCGGCTGAGGCGGCGGTGGCGAACTCCCAGACCGCGATCTGGCTGGACACGATCGCCTCCATCGCCGGCGGCACCACCGCCACCGGCACCCGCACCGGCCTGCAGCAGCAGCTCACCAACGCGGCTGCGCAGGGCACCACGTCCACCCCGTCCGTGATCGAGATCGTGGTCTACGACCTGCCGGGCCGGGACTGCGCGGCGCTGGCGTCGAACGGCGAGATCCCGGCGACCGCGGCCGGGCTGACCCAGTACGAGTCGCAGTACATCGACCCGATCGCCTCGATCTTGACCCAGTTCGCCAGCTCGCCCATCCGGGTTGTCGCGATCATCGAGCCGGACTCGCTGCCGAACGTGGTCACCAACCAGTCCAAGCCGAACTGCGCGACCTCGACGCCGTTCTACGAGACTGGCACCACGTACGCGCTGAACAAGCTGCACGCGATCCCGAACGTGTACAACTACATGGACATCGCGCACTCAGCATGGCTCGGCTGGCCGAGCAACATGAGCGGCACGCCCGCCGTGTACAACAAGGTCGTCCAGGGCACCACGGCCGGGTACGCCAGCATAGACGGGTTCATCAGCGACACGGCGAACTACACCCCGACCCAGGAGCCGCTGCTGACCAACCCGACCCTGCAGGTCGGCGGCCAGAACGTCGACTCGGCGACGTTCTACCAGTTCAACCCGACGTTCGACGAGCTCTCCTACGACACCCAGATGTACAACACGCTGGTGTCGGCCGGGTTCCCGGCGAGCAAGAAGTTCCTGATCGACACCTCGCGCAACGGCTGGGGGCCCACGCACCCCACGACGATCACGAGCGCGTCCGACGTGAACACCTACGTCACCGACAACAAGATCGACAAGCGGCCGTTCCGCGGCGACTGGTGCAACCAGAACAACGCGGGCATCGGCGCGCGGCCGACCGACCAGCCGTTCGGCTCCTCGTCCCCGGTCCTGGCGTTCGTGTGGATCAAGCCGCCGGGTGAGTCCGACGGTGACTACCCGACCGCGACCCACACCCACGGTGACCCGCACTGCGACCCGAGCGGCACCAACACCGACGGCAACGGCGGCACCTACTCCACCGGCTCGATCCCGGGCTTTGACGTCCCGGCCGGCAATTGGTTCGCCGCCGAGTTCCAGATGCTGGTCAAGAACGCCTTCCCTGCTCTGTAACTTCAAGCAGCTATCGAGGGACGCCTACCCGGCGATCCCGTAGCAGCTCAGGCACAAGAGCCGCCCCCCTCCGTTCGGGATAATCCGGGCAGAGGGGGGCGGCTTCGTGTCCCGCGGCGCGGGCCTGGGCGGCGAAGCCGTCAGCAGGTCACCGTGAGGCTCGACGGTGCCGTTCCGTTGGCGGTGAACCCGATCGTGACCGAGCTCCCGGGCGCGATGCTCCCGTTGTAAGGCTCGCTGGTCACGGTGACCTTCGCGCCGGACTGGGTGAACACGCCGCTCCAGCCGCTGGCGACCTGCTGGCCGCCGGGGAACGTCCAGCTCGCCTTCCAGCTGCTGGTCGCGCCGCTGCCGGCGTTGCTGATCACCACCTGGGCCTGGAAGCCGCCGGACCAGGAGTTCGCCACCGAGTACGCGCACGACAGCGTCGCCGGGGGCGGGCTGCTCGGCGGCGGCGTGCCGTTGCCGGCCCCGGGCAGCGGGAACTGGATCCCCGCCAGCAGCGACTGCTTCAGCGCACTTACCGGGGTGGCGTCGTAGTTGTTATCCAGCAGGTCGTAGGAGTCCTCGCCGTTGAGCGCCCAGTAGGTCCAGCCCATCCACGGGTTGCTCTTGATGTAGGAGACCAGGCTCTGGAACCACTGGCCCTGCGAGCCCGCAGTGGTTGACTCGACGTCTGAGGCGGTGTTGTCGGTGCCGAACTCGCCGACCCACACCGGCGCGGTGCCCTGGGCGTAGATGTAGCCCCAGTACTTGTTCCACACGGCGTCCAGGCTGGCCGGCGTGGTGGCGGAATTGAACCAGGCCTGCTGGAACAGGCTCGGCCCGTAGTCGTGCGCGGAGTAGACGACGTGCCCGGATGAGCTCAGCACCACTGGGAACTGCGCGACGCCCTGCAGGTCGCCGCCCCACCAGGTGGTGTCGAAGCCGCCGGACGCCGACGCGTCCGGGAACTCGCTGATCCCCTCGCAGAAGATCAGCGCGCCCGGGTCCGCCGCGAGGATCGCGTTGCCGGCCTGCTCGTAGGCGAGCCGGACGTCGGTGGTCGCGCCGCCGGTTCCCCAGGTGGCGCCCTGTGCGTAGGTGTCACCGGCCGGGGTGTGCGGCTCGTTGCGCAGGTCGAACCCGATCACCGTCGGGTTGCCCGCGAACATCTTCGCGAGGGTCGTCCAGTCGTTGACCCAGCCCTGGCTGGTGTAGGTGCTGGTGTACCACAGGCCGTCCTGCTCCGCCGACTCGCCGGCCTCGGAGCGGTGGTCGTCGAGGATGACCTTCAGCCCGGCCTGCCCGGCGGCGGTGACGATCTTCTGCAGGTCCTGGAGGGAGTTCAGGCCCTTGAGGTCGGTGTTGATCGGGCCGGAATTGTTGGTGAACGCGAGGTTCTGCGGCACGATCGGCGTCTCCACCATCTGGTTGGAGAACGGGATGCGGATCGTGTTGTAGCCGAGCGCCGCGATGTCGTTGATGACCGTGTGGTAGTCCTGCGCCCACAGGCCGTGCGCGATCTCGTCCGGCGTCTCAAAGCCGTACCAGTTCAGGCCGGCGATGCGGACCGGGTCGCCGTTCGAGTCGAGGATCTGGTTACCGCTGGCATGCCAGTACCCCGCGCCAACGCCGGGCGTGGTGGCGGCCGCCGCGGGGCCAGCCGCCGTGCCCACCGCGAGCAAGCCTCCCGCTAGCGAGCCAGCCGCGGCGAGTGTCGCGGCGAGTGCCCCGGCCAGCGTCGCGGCTGGCCGACGCCGTGTTCCAAGCGTCATGTTGTGCTCCTTCCGGATAGAAGAGCCCGGCCAGGCGGGGTGCATCGCCTGGCCGGGCGGCACGCGGCAGGGCGCCGCGCGCGTGTGGGGGCTGGGCCCGGAACGGGCCTCAGCCGGCCGGCAGAGCCTGCAAGATGGCCTTGTAGGCCGCGCCGTAAGCGGTGGGCGTACCGGTGTAGTCGGTGATCAGCCCGGGGCCGCTTGAGCAGGCGAAGTCGGCGTTCCAGGCCCAGGCGAGGAAGCTGATGCCCACCGACTCCATCCATGTCGTGAGCGGGGTGATGTAGGTTCCGGCGCAGTCGTTCTCGCCGATCTCGCCGGCGACCACCGGAACCGACGCGGCGACCGGAGCCACCTGCGACGTCCAGCACGACTGCGAGTTGCACGTGTTGAAGTTGTAGGAGTGGAAGGACGCGACCAGGTTGTGATCCGGGTCGGTGGGCTCGTCCTGCAGCCAGCTGGTCAGGTCGTTGGCGTACTCCTCGCCGCCCAGCATGATCACGTTGTTCGCGCCGGCGGAGCGGACCGCCGTGATCATCTGCTGCATGCCGGCCACCGGGTAGGAGATCCCGGTGCAGGGGCTGCCGGTCTCCCAGCACTGCCACCCCTCGGCCGAATTGCTATTGTCCGCGCGGGACGCGTAGGGCTCGTTGAACAGGTCGAAGATCACCGCGTCGTTGCCCTTGAAGGTGTTCGCCACCGAGGTCCAGAACGGGATCGCCTGCGCCGCGTCCGGCATCGGCTTCTGGCAGGTCGCCTGCGCGGAGGAGCAGCCGGCCGACGAGCCCGTGTACAAGCCGTCCGTCCAGTGCAGGTCGAGGATCGCGACGATGCCGTTGGAGTTCAGCAGGCTGACGTAGCTCTTGATCGCGTTGATGTAGTTGGCGCCCGCGTCGGCGGAGATGACGTACGATTCGGCGTTCCAGCACGCCTCGTTCAGCGGCACGCGCACCGCGTTGACCGGCCCCCAGCTCTTTATCGCCGTGATGGACGCCTGGTCATTCGGGCCGTCGAAGATGCCGCCGCCCTGGACGCACTTGTACTCGGTGCCGGAACGGTCCACGCCGTGCAGCACGACCGTGTTGCCGTTGGCGTTGACCAGCCTGTTACCCGACACATGCAGCTGCGGAGCGGAACCCGTCCCCAGCGCGACCTCGGTGGCGGTGACGACAGCGGAGGTGTACCCGCTGCCGGCGGCGGTGAAGGTGGTTGTCCCGGTGCCGGCGGCGTTAGCGGTCACGGTGACCGTCTGCGCCGTGGCGAAGTTGGCCGGGGTGAACGTCAGGCTCGCC
>DATCGA010000545.1:0-30358 GCA_036509215.1 Trebonia sp. | reverse complement strand
CGGCGGCTACATGGCGAACTGGATCGCCGGCCACACCGGCCGGTTCCGGGCGATCGTGAGCCACGCCGGACTGTGGGCGCTTGACCAGATGTTCGGCACCACCGACGCGCCGCAGTTCTGGCGGCGCGAGTTCGGCGCCCCGCTGGCCGATAACCGCAAGTACGCCGACAACACGCCGCACGTGCACATCGAGAAGATCACCACACCGATGCTGGTGATCCACGGCGACCGCGATTACCGGGTGCCGGTAGGCGAGGCGCTGCGGCTGTGGTCGGACCTGAAGCTGCACGGCAAGGAGGCCAAGTTCCTCTACTTCCCGGACGAGAACCACTGGGTGCTCAAGCCGGGCAACGTCCAGGCCTGGTACCAGACGGTCTTCGCGTTCCTCGGCCAGCACGTGCTCGGCGGACCCTGGGCGCGCCCCGACCTGCTATAGCGTGGGCGCATGACGCGCGCTGATCTCGAGAAGAAGCCCGCCGAGGTGGCGGCGATGTTCGACGCCCTGGCGGGCCGGTACGACCTCATGAACGACATCCTGTCGATGGGTCAGGTCCGCCTGTGGCGTCGCCAGGTGCAGCGCATCCTGAAGGCGGGGCCGGGCGACCGGGTGCTCGACCTCGCGGCCGGAACCGGAACCTCGTCTGTGACCTTCGCCGCTTCCGGCGCCGACGTGGTGGCGTGCGACTTCTCGCTCGGCATGCTCCAGTCCGGCCAGGCCAGGCTCACCCGCACCGACCCGCTGGGCGACAAGACCAGGGGCCGGGTGGCCTTCGCGGCGGGCGACGCGCTGAACCTGCCGTTCCGCGACGGCACCTTCGACGCGGTGACGATCTCGTTCGGCCTCAGGAACGTGCACGGGACGCGCGACGCGCTGGCGGAGATGCGCCGGGTGACCCGGCCGGGCGGGCGACTGGTGGTGTGCGAGTTCAGCACGATCACGATCGAGCCGCTCGACGTGCTTTACCGGCGCTATCTGACCGGCGTGCTTCCGGCCATCGCCCGGCGCGCGGCGCGCAATCCCGAGGCGTACGAGTACCTCAGCGAGTCGATCAACGACTGGCCCTCGCAGCGGGAGCTCGCGGACGTGATCCGGGCGGCCGGCTGGTCGGCGGTCAAGTGGCGCGACCTCTCCCTCGGCGTGGTGTCGATTCATGTCGGCAGGAACCCGTAGTGCAGGCCTGAGGCGGGGACCGCTAGGGTAGGGCCGTGCAAAGCCCCGAACAGGGCGGGATTAAACTAACGGCAAAGAATTTGTGAAGCCGTTCACAAGAAACCCAGGATTTGATCAAGTGACCGTGCACGTAACCGACGCCACCGCCCCTGGCAGTAAGGGCGGTCGCCCGGCCGCACTCATGGACCACGACGCCGACGTGATCGTGGTCGGCGCAGGCCCGTCGGGTTCCACCGCCGCCTACTACCTGGCGCAGGCCGGACTCAGCGTGCTGCTGCTGGAGAAGTCCCGGTTCCCGAGGGACAAGGTGTGCGGCGACGGGCTGACCCCGCGGGCGGTCAAGTCGCTCGTCGCGATGGGCATCGACGTCAGCGAGGAAGCCGGCTGGCTGCGCAACAAGGGCCTGCGCGTGATCGGCGGCGGCCTGCGGCTCGAGCTGCCGTGGCCGGAGCTGTCCAGCTACCCGGGCTACGGCCTGGTCCGCACCCGCGCGTCGCTCGACGAGCAGCTGGCCCGCCGCGCCCAGGCGGCCGGCGCCAAGCTGGTCGAGGGCGCCAACGTCACCGGCCCCCTGCTGGACGACGACGGCCAGCTGATCGGCGTCACGGTCGAGGCCGATGACGGGGGCGCGGACGGGGGCGGGCCAGGGGCGGGGGGAAGGCAAAGATCAACCGCATCCGATGTCGAACGGACCGTTGCTCCGCCCCAGACGTACCGCGCGCGCGTGGTCGTCGCGGCGGACGGGAACTCCTCGCGCCTGTCGGTCGCGATGGGCCTGCGCAAGCGGGACGACCGGCCGCTCGGCGTCGCGGTCCGCACCTACTACACGTCGCCCAGGCACGATGACGACTACCTCGAGTCCTGGCTCGACCTGTGGGACGGCGACCGGCTGCTGCCCGGCTACGGCTGGATCTTCGGCATGGGCGACGGAACCTCCAACGTCGGCCTCGGGCTGCTGAACACCTCGACCGCGTTCGGCAACACCGACTACCGGGAGCTGCTCAAGCGGTGGCTGCGCTCGATGCCCGAGGAGTGGGGCTACGTCGAGGAGAACCGGACCGAGCCGGTGCGCGGCGCCGCGCTCCCGATGGGGTTCAACCGCACGCCGCACTACCACCGGGGACTGCTGCTGGCGGGCGACGCGGCGGGCATGGTGAACCCGTTCAACGGCGAGGGCATCGCCTACGCGATGGAGTCGGGCGAGATCCTGGCCCGCGTCGTCGCCCAGGCTATGGCCAGGCCGACCAGCGCGGAGACGGAGCGGGTGCTGCGCAGCTACCCGGACGCGCTGCAGGACGCCTACGGCCGCTACTACACGCTCGGCCGCCTCTTCGTCGAGCTGATCGGCCGCCCCAAGCTGATGCGCTACGCCACCAACGCGGGCATGTCGAAGCCGGCCCTGATGCGCTTTGCCCTTAAGCTCATGGCCAATCTCAGCGAACCTCGCGGCGGCGACGCCGGCGACCGGCTGATCAGCGCCATAACCCGACTCGCACCCAGCTCCAGGTGACAGGTGACGTGATGCCTAGGATGAATGACCACAGGAAGGGGGCCAGATCATGCTGAAGGTGTACATCCCGATCTTGGTGCTCGCCTTGCTCGGGCTCGGCTTCGCCGCGTTCTCGGTCGCGGTGGGAACCTTCGTCGCGGGACCGAAGCGCTGGAACAAGGCCAAGATGGAAGCCTACGAGTGCGGCATCGAGCCGACGCCGATCCCGTTCGGCGGCGTCAAGATCCCGGTCAGGTTCTACGTGACCGCGATGCTGTTCATCGTCTTCGACATCGAGATCGTCTTCCTTTACCCGTGGGCGGTGACGTTCGGCAAGCTGGGCGCGTTCGGCCTGGTCGAGATGGTCACCTTCGTACTTACGGTGCTGATCGCGTACGCCTACGTCTGGCGGCGCGGCGGCCTGGAATGGGACTAGAGCGTTATGGGCATTGAGGAGAAGCTGCCGAGCGGCGTCCTGCTGACCTCGGTGGAGAAGATCGCCGGATGGGCGCGGGCCCGCTCGGTCTGGCCGGCCACGTTCGGCCTCGCCTGCTGCGCGATCGAGCTGATGATGACCGGCGGCCCGCGGCACGACCTGGCCCGCTTCGGCATGGAGAAGACCGGGTCGACGCCCCGCGAGGCCGACCTGATGATCGTCGCCGGGCGAGTCAGCCAGAAGATGGCCCCGGTGCTGCGGCAGATCTACGACCAGATGCCCGAGCCCAAGTGGGTGATCTCGATGGGCGTCTGCGCGTCGAGCGGCGGCATGTTCAACAACTACGCGATCGTGCAGGGCGTCGACCACATCGTGCCGGTCGACATCTACCTGCCCGGCTGCCCGCCGCGGCCGGAGATGCTGATGGACTCGATCTTCAAGCTGCACGACAAGATCCTCAACTCCAAGCTCGGGCCCGACCGCGACGAGGAGATCACCGAGCTCGAAGAGGCCCGCCTGAACATGCTCCCGCTGCGCGTCACCGCTGGGATCAACGACATCGGGAGCGAACTGTGACCGACCCCTCCGGTGGGGAGCAGCCCGCCGAGGAGAGCGCCAACTTGCCCGCGAAGCTCGGCGAGGAACGCCTGGCCGAGCCGGTCGCCAGCACCGGCATGTTCGGCACGAAGACGACCGGCGACACGTCCGGCTACGGGCGGCTGGTCGTGCGGCAGCCGCCGCTGCCGTCGGCCGAACCGCCCTACGGCGGCTATTTCGACGTGATCGCCCAGGGCCTGGGCGGCGCGCTGCAGGCCGACGGGGTCGACTTCAGCGACGCGGTCGAGCGGGTCACCACCGACTTCGGCGAGCTGACCTTCTACCTGCGCCGGGTCCACCTGGTCGCGGTGATGGACAAGCTGCTGCACGACCCGGCCCTCCGCTTCGAGATCTTCGGCGGCGTGTCCGGCGTGCACTACCCGGACGACCGGGGGCGTGAGCTGCACGCGGTGTACCACCTGGTGTCGATCACGCACAACCGGCGGGTCCGGCTCGAGGTGGCGGCGCCCGACGCGGACCCGCACATCCCGTCGGTCACCGGCGTCTACCCGGCGGCCAACTGGCACGAGCGGGAGACCTGGGACTTCTTCGGGATCGTGTTCGACGGGCACCCGGCGCTGACCCGGATCGAGATGCCGGACGACTGGCCCGGCCACCCGCAGCGCAAGGACTACCCGCTCGGCGGCATCCCCGTCGAGTACCGCGGCACCAAGGTGCCGCCGCCGGACGAAAGGAGGTCGTACTCGTGAGCACCGACACCCACGCGACCCCGGGCGCGACCGACGCGGAAGCGGACGCGACCGAGGGCCGGGTCTACAACGTCTCCGGCGGTGACTGGGACGAGATCGTCACCGAGGACAGCGAGCGCGGCTTCAACGAGCAGATCGTCGTCAACATGGGGCCGCAGCACCCGTCCACGCACGGCGTGCTCCGGCTGATCCTCACCCTCGAGGGCGAGACCGTCACCGACGCCCGCGCGTCCATCGGCTACCTGCACACCGGTATCGAGAAGTCGATGGAGTACCGGACGTGGACCCAGGGCACCACGTTCATCACCCGCGCCGACTACCTGACGCCGCTGTTCAACGAGGCGACGTTCTGCCTCGGGGTGGAGCGACTGCTCGGCATCGAGGACAGGATCCCGGAGCGAGCCCAGATCATCCGCGTGCTGATGCTCGAGCTGAACCGGGTCGCCTCGCATCTGGGCGGGATCGGCCCGTTCGGCCTCGAGCTCGGGGCGACGACGATCTTCCTCCAGGGCGTCCGGATGCGCGAGAACGTCCTTGACCTGTTCGAGCTGATCACCGGCCTGCGGATGAACCACGCGTTCATCCGCCCCGGCGGCGTCGCGCAGGACCTGCCGGCGGGCGGGCTCGAGGCGATCCGCGACTTCCTGCGCAAGGCGCCCGCGTGGGTAACCGACCTGCGCAAGCTGATCGACGCGAACGCGGTCTTCATCGCCAGGACCAAGGGCATCGCCTACCTCGACCTCGAGGGGTGCATGGCCCTCGGCGTGACCGGGCCGATCCTCCGCGCCACCGGGCTCCCCTGGGACCTGCGCAAGTCGCAGCCGACGATGGGCTACGAGACCTACGAGTTCGACGTGCCGACGGTGGACACCTGCGACACCTACGGCCGGTACCAGATCCGGATGCTCGAGATCGAGCAGTCGCTGCGAATCGTCGAGCAGTGCGTGGACCGGCTCGCCGACCGCGCCAGCGTGCCGAACGACCCGTGGATGATCCAGGACGCCAAGATCGGCTGGCCGGCCCGGCTGTCGCTCGGCCCGGACGGCCTGGGGCCGTCACCCGAGCACATCGCGCACATCATGGGCCAGTCCATGGAGGCCCTCATCCACCACTTCAAGCTGGTGACCGAGGGGTTCCGGGTGCCGGCCGGCCAGGCCTACGTGCCGATCGAGTCGCCCAAGGGCGAGCTCGGCTGCCACGTGGTCAGCGACGGCGGCACCCGGCCGTACCGCGCGCACCTCCGCGACCCCTCGTTCCACCACATGCAGGCCGTCTCCGTGCTCTGCGAAGGCGGCCTCCTCGCCGACGTGATCCCCGCGATCGCGTCAATTGACCCGGTGATTGGAGGCGTAGACAGATAATGCCGTTCAGTACGGAAACCCTCATCCGACTGAGGGAAGACGCCACCGAGATCATCGGCCGGTACCCCAAGGCGCGGTCCGCGCTGCTGCCGCTGCTCTACCTCGTGCAGGCGGAGGACGGGTACGTCTCGGAAGACGGGATCAAGTTCTGCGCCGAGGCCCTCGAGATCACCGAGACCGAGGTGCTCGGCGTGGCGACCTTCTACACGATGTACAAGCACGAGCCTGCGGCCGAGTACCAGGTCGGCGTCTGCACCAACACCACCTGCGCGATCATGGGCGGCGACCAGATCTACGCGGAGCTCGCCGCTTACGTGGGCGGCGAGGACGCGGCCCACGGCAACGGTCACCACGACATCAAGTCGCCGGACGGCAAGGTCGCCGTCGAGCGCCTCGAGTGCAACGCGGCCTGCGACTACGCCCCGGTCGTGATGGTCAACTGGGAGTTCTTCGACAACCAGACCCCGCAGTCCGCCAAGAGGCTCGTCGACGACCTGCGCTCGGGCGCGCACGTCGCGCCGACGCGGGGCCCGAGCCGGCTGTGCACGTGGAAGCAGGCCAACCGGATCCTGGCCGGCTACGGCGACGGCCAGGCGGCCGAGGGCCCGTCGGCCGGGCACGCCAGCCTGGTGGGTCTCAAGCTGGCCAAGGAGCGCGGATGGAAAGCGCCGGAGCCGGAGGCACACGCATGACGGATATCCTGACCCCAGTTTTGACCGCGAACTGGGACCAGCCCGACTCGTTCACGCTGGACGGGTACACCCGGACCGGCGGCTACAAGGCGCTGCCGAAGGCGCTGGCGATGGCGCCGGACGATGTGATCGCGGCGGTGAAGGCGGGGTCGCTGCGCGGCCGCGGCGGCGCGGGCTTCCCGACCGGCATGAAGTGGTCCTTCATCCCGCAGAACGACGGCAAGCCGCACTACCTCACGGTCAACGCCGACGAGTCCGAGCCGGGCACGTGCAAGGACGTCCCGCTGATGATGGCCAACCCGCACGTGCTCATCGAGGGCGCCATCATCACCTGCTACGCGATCAGGGCCAGCCACGCGTTCATCTACGTGCGCGGCGAGGTGCTGCACACGATCAGGCGGCTGCAGCTCGCGGTGGCCCAGGCCTACGAGGCGGGCTACCTCGGCAAGGACATCCTCGGCAGCGGCTTCGACCTCGAGCTCGTGGTCCACGCGGGCGCGGGCGCCTACATCTGCGGCGAGGAGACGGCGCTGCTGACCTCGCTCGAGGGCTACCGCGGGCTGCCAAGGAACCGGCCGCCGTTCCCCGCCGTAGAGGGCCTGTACGCGAGCCCGACGGTCATCAACAACGTCGAGTCGATCTCGAGCGTGCCGTCGATCATCGCCAACGGCTCGGACTGGTTCGCCGACCTCGGCACCGAGAAGTCGAAGGGCTACGGCATCTTCTCGCTGTCCGGGCACGTGAAGTACCCCGGCCAGTACGAGGCGCCGCTGGGCATCACCCTGCGGGAGCTGATCGACCTGGCCGGCGGCATGCTGCGGCCGAACCGCGAGCTGAAGTTCTGGACGCCCGGCGGGTCGTCCACCCCGCTGCTGACCCGCGAGCACCTGGACGTCCCGCTCGACTTCGAGGGAGTGGCCGCCGCCGGGTCGATGCTCGGCACCCGGGCGCTGCAGATCTTCGACACCACCACCTGCGTGCTGCGCGCCGCGCTCCGCTGGACCGAGTTCTACCAGCACGAGTCCTGCGGCAAGTGCACGCCGTGCCGCGAGGGCTCCTACTGGATGGTGCGGACTCTGGAGCGGCTGGAGCAGGGCAAGGGCACCGACGCCGACCTGGAGACGATTCTCGACGTGGGCAGCAACATCATGGGCCGGGCGTTCTGCGCGCTCGGCGACGCCGTGCCGGTGCCGATCACCTCGGCCATCCAGTACTTCCGCGACGAGATCGTCCAGCACCAGAAGGATGGCGGCTGCCCGTTCGACCCGGCCGCATCGACAGCGTGGGCGGTGTGAACCGATGACAGTAGAGGCAACCACCGGCCAGCCAAAGGTCGACACGGTATCGGTCACGATCGACGGCTACCAGATCTCCGTGCCCAAGGGCACGCTGGTGATCCGGGCGGCCGAGATGATCGGCGTCGCGATCCCGAGGTTCTGCGATCACCCTCTGCTCGACCCGATCGGCGCCTGCCGGCAGTGCCTGGTGGACATCGAGGGCCAGCGCAAGCCGCTCGCCTCGTGCACCACCGTGTGCACCGAGGGCATGGTGGTCAAGACCCAGCTCACCTCCGCCGTGGCCGAGAAGGCGCAGCGCGGCGTGATGGAGCTGCTGCTGGTCAACCACCCGCTCGACTGCCCGATGTGCGACAAGGGCGGCGAGTGCCCGCTGCAGAACCAGGCGCTCGCCAACGGTCAGGGCGAGTCGCGCTTCCTCGAGGAAAAGCGCGAGTTCCCCAAGCCGGTGCCGATCTCGGCCGAGGTGCTGCTCGACCGCGAGCGGTGCATCTCCTGCACCCGCTGCGTGCGGACCTCCGAGGAGATCGCTGGCGACGACTTCATCGAGTTCATCGATCGCGGCCCGGGCCAGTACATCGGCACCGCGGCGGGCAAGCCGTTCAACTCCTACTTCTCCGGCAACACGGTGCAGGTCTGCCCGGTCGGCGCGCTCACCGGCGCGGCCTACCGGTTCAAGGCCCGCCCGTTCGACCTGGTGTCGACGCCGAGCGTCTGCGAGCACTGCGCGGCCGGCTGCCATCAGCGCACCGACCACCGCCGGGGCCGGGTGCTCCGCCGCCTGGCGGGCGACGAGCCGCTGGTCAACGAGGAGTGGAACTGCGACAAGGGCCGGTGGGCGTTCTCCTACGCCAGCCAGTCCGACCGGCTCACCATCCCGCTCGTCCGCGACGAGGCGGGCGTGCTCCGCCCGGCCTCCTGGGTGGCCGCCTACGCGGCGGCCGCGCGCGGGCTCGCCGCCGCCAGGGACGCGGTCGAGGGACCGTCCGGCGTCGGCGTGCTGACCGGCGGGCGGCTGACGCTGGAGGACGCCTACGCGTACTCCAAGTTCACCCGGGTCGCGCTCAACACCAACGACATCGACATGCGGGCCAGGCCGCACTCGGCCGAGGAGGAGCAGTTCCTCGCCGCCCGGGTGGCCGGCCGCGACATCGAGGTCAGCTACACCGACCTCGAGGCGGCGCCCGCGGTGCTGCTGGCCGGGTTCGAGCCCGAGGAAGAATCCCCGATCGTGTTCCTGCGGCTGCGCAAGGCGGCCCGCAAGACCGCGCTGCGGGTGTTCTCGGTCGCCGCGCTCGGCACGCCCGGCCTGACCAAGGTGAACGGCACCCTGCTGCCGACCGCCCCCGGGGCCGAGCCGGCCACGCTGACCGCGCTGGCCGCGGGCGGCGGCACCGACGACGCCACCGCCCACGCGGCCGGCCTGCTGGCCAAGCCGGGCGCGGTGATCCTGGTCGGCGAGCGGCTGGCGGAAGTCCCCGGCGCGCTCGCGGCGGCTGTCAGGCTGGCCGACGCCAGCGGCGCCAAGCTCGCGTGGATTCCGCGCCGGGCGGGCGAGCGCGGCGCCATCGAGGCGGGCGCGATGCCGGGTCTGCTGCCGATCGGCCGCTGGGTGGGCGACCCCAAGGCCCGGGCCGAGGTGGCGCTGGCCTGGAACAAGGCCACCCTGCCGTCGGCGCCCGGCCGCTCCACGTCGGCGCTGCTTGATGCGGCGGCCGGCGGCCGTCTTGGCGCGCTCGTCATCGCCGGGGTCGACCCGGCCGACCTGCCGGACCCGGGCGCCGCCCTCCGCGCGCTCGACCAGACGCCGTTCATCGTCGCGCTCGAGCTGCGGGCCAGCGCCGTCACCGACCGCGCGGACGTGGTGTTCCCGGTCGCCGCGGTGGCGGAGAAGGCGGGCACGTTCGTCAACTGGGAGGGCCGCGGGGCCACGTTCAACGCGGCCCTCAGCGTGCCCGGCGTCCGCACCGACCTGTACGTGCTCGGCGCGATCGCCGACGAGATGGACGTCCACCTCGGCCTGCCGAGCGCGGCCGCCGCTCGCGCGGAGCTGGCCGCCCTCGGCGCCTGGAAGGGCGCCCGTCCGGCCCCGCCCGCCGTTGTCCCTGGTAACCCCAGCGCGGCCGGCGGCACCGAGCACCGCCTCGCCACCTGGCACCAGCTGGTCGACGCCGGGCGGATGCAGGACGGCGAGCCGTACCTGGCGGCCACCGCGCGGCCGGTCGTGGCCCGGGTCTCCCCGGTCACCGCGGCCGATGCGGGCCTGCACAACGGCGACAAGGTGACCGTGGAGAGCGCGCTCGGCTCGGTGACCGTGCCGCTTGACGTCACCGAGAAGATGGCCGATGGCGTGGTGTGGCTTCCCACTAACAGCCCGGGCAGCGCGGTCCGTGCCGACCTCGGCGCTGGCCACGGGAGCCGGGTAACCCTGAGGAGGGCCGAATGAGCGGTGCGCTCGCCGCGGCGGACCCGACGCTGAGCGACTTCAACCAGCAGATCTGGTGGCTGGTGCTGCTCAAGGTCGGCATTGTCTTCGTGTTCCTGCTGCTCACCACGATCTTCATGATCTGGTTCGAGCGCCGGGTGATCGGCCGGATGCAGAACCGGCCGGGTCCGAACCGGGCCGGGCCGTGGGGGCTGCTGCAGCCGATCGCGGACGCGCTGAAGCTGCCGCTGAAGGAGGACATCGTCCCCACCGGGGTCGACAAGCTGGTCTTCTTCGTCGCGCCGATCCTCGCCTGCGCGCCCGCCTTCGTCGCCTTCGCGATCATCCCGTGGGGCCCTGAGGTATCGATCTTCCACCACCAGACGCCGCTGCAGGTGACCGACCTTCCGGTCGCGGTGCTGCTGGTGCTGGCGACCAGTTCGGTCGGCGTCTACGGCATCGTGCTGGCCGGCTGGGCCTCCCGGGGGCCGTACTCGATCCTCGGCGCGCTCCGCTCGACCGCGCAGGTGATCAGCTACGAGATCGCGATGGCGCTGTCCTTCGTGGCGGTCTTCCTCGACGCCGGGTCGCTCTCCACCAGCCAGATCGTCGCCGCCCAGCAGCACTACTGGTACTTCTGGGTGCTCTTCCCCTCGTTCCTGATCTACCTGGTGACGATGGTCGGCGAGACCAACCGGATCCCGTTCGACCTGCCCGAGGGCGAGGGCGAGATCGTCGCCGGGCACATGACCGAGTACTCCTCGATGAAGTTCGCCATGTTCTTCCTGGCCGAGTACATCAACATGACCACGGTCTCCGCGCTCGCGACCACGCTGTTCCTCGGCGGCTGGCGGGCGCCGGTGCCGATCTCCACGATCTGGCCGGGCGCCAACAGCGGCTGGTGGCCGGTGCTCTGGTTCCTGATCAAGGTCTTCACGCTGCTGTTCTGCTACGTGTGGCTGCGCGGCACGCTGCCGAGGACGCGCTACGACCAGCTGATGGCGCTCGGCTGGAAGATCCTCATCCCGTTCTCGATCGTCTGGCTGCTGCTGGTCGCCACCGTGCGGGCGCTGCGCCAGGACAACCACTCGCCGGTCGTCTACGCGGTCGCGGGCGTGGTCCTGGTGCTCTTCATCGCGCTGATCACCTTCTGGGACAACGGCTACACCAAGTGGCTGGCCCGGCTGGAGCCTGACAAGCCGAGCGTCGAGGAAGAAGAGGACGAGTGGGACTACGACGATCAGGGCGAGCTGGTCAAGGTGGCCAAGCCCGCTCTGCCTGAGCCGAGGTACCCGGTGCCACCGCTTGACCTGCCGCACTATCACGGTCTTGAACTCGGCGACACCGCGCTGACCGGCTCGGCCTACGGCGACGCCGACGACGCGACTAAGGAGGTCACCGGTGCTTGACTTCCTCAACCCCGTGAAGGGGTTCGGGGTCACCTTCCGCGAGATGTTCCGGAAGGTGGACACCGTGATGTACCCGGAGGACAAGCGGCCGACCGCCCCCCGGTTCCACGGGCACCACCAGCTCAACCGCTGGCCGGACGGGCTTGAGAAGTGCATCGGCTGCGAGCTGTGCGCCTGGGCCTGCCCGGCCGACGCGATCTACGTCGAGGGCCGCGACAACACCGACGAGGAGCGCTTCTCCCCGGGCGAGCGGTACGGCCACGTCTACCAGATCAACTACCTGCGCTGCATCCTGTGCGGCCTGTGCATCGAGGCGTGCCCGACCCGGGCGCTCACGATGACCAACGAGTACGAGATCGCCGACGACAACCGCGAGAGCCTCATCTGGACCAAGGAGCAGCTGCTGCTCCCGCTGCTCCCGAACATGGAGGCGCCGCCGCACCCGATGCGGCTGGGCGAGGACGAGAAGGACTACTACCGCCTCGGCGGCGCCGGGGTCGTGGGTCTGGGGAGCGAGAAATGATGCACCTCTTCCTCGCCAACGGCGGACCGGGCGGGACCAACCTCGACCCGCTCTACGACACGGCGCTGTTCTGGATCCTGGCCGTGCTCGCGGTCTCGGCCGCCATCGCCATGATCCTGGTCCGGCAGGCGGTGCACGGCGCGCTCATGCTCGCGGTGGTGATGCTCTGCCTGGCGGTCATGTACGCCATGCAGGGGGCGCCGTTCCTCGCCTTCGTCCAGGTCATCGTCTACACCGGCGCCGTGCTGATGCTGTTCCTGTTCGTGGTCATGCTGATCGGCACCAACTCGGTGGAGTCGCTGACCGAGGTGATCAGGGGCCAGCGGCTGTGGGCGGCGCTGGCCGGCATCGGCCTCGCGGTCCTGCTCATCGTGGGCATCGGGCACGCCGCGATCGGCTCGGCCGCCCCGCAGACCAGCGCCAACAGCACCGACAACCTGACCGGGCTGGCGCGGCTGATCTTCACCACCTACGTGTTCCCGTTTGAAATCACCAGCGCCCTGCTGATCACGGCCGCGCTCGGCGCGATGGTGCTCGCGCACCGCGAGCGGAACACTCGCAAGCCGACCCAGCGGGAAGTGGCCCGCGCCAAGATCGACAGCGGCCACGTCCAGCCCGAGCCGCCCCCCGGCGTCTACGCCTTGCACAACGCCGTTGACATGCCGGCCATGCTGCCCGACGGCACGCTGTCGGACCGGTCGGTGTCGCACGCGGTGGTCGGCCGTGACGTCCAGCTCGGCCGCGACCCGCAGGGGGTCGTCACCGTCGACCTCGGCACCGGCGAGCGGATCGACGAGGAGCGGGCGATCGAGTCGGGCAACCGGGGCACCGAGGAGAGTGGAGCATGAGCCCGGCACCGTACATCTTCCTGGCCGTCGTCCTGTTCGTGATCGGCGCGGTCGGCGTGCTGGTCAGGCGCAACGCGATCCTGATCTTCCTGAGCATCGAGCTGATGCTCAACTCCTGCAACCTGGCGTTCGTTACGTTCTCCCGGATGCACGGCAATCTGGACGGCCAGGTGGTGGCCTTCTTCGTGATGGTCGTCGCCGCCGCCGAGGTAGTCGTCGGGCTCGCCATCCTGATGGCCATCTACCGCGCCCGCAGGTCCGCGTCGGTCGACGACGCCAACCTGCTCAAGAACTGAGGGGATTGACACGATGACGACGCTCGCCGCGTCCGGGGTGCTCCGTGCCTCGTGGCTGCTGCTCGCGTTCCCGGTCTTCGGCGCGGCGGTCCTGCTGCTGGGCGGACGGCGCACCGACAAATGGGGGCACCTGCTCGGCTGCCTGATGTCGATCGCCTCGTTCGTCTACGGCCTGATCGCGTTCTTCACGCTGATTGGCTATAGCTCGGCCGACCGGAGCCGCGACCTGCACCTGTTCTCCTGGATCCCGGTCAACGGGTTCCAGGCGAACATCGGGATCCTGCTGGACCCGCTCTCGATCTGCTTCGTGCTGCTGATCACCGGCGTCGGCTCGCTGATCCACATCTACTCGATCGGCTACATGGCCCACGACAGCGACAGGCGCCGGTTCTTCGGCTACCTGAACCTGTTCATCGCGGCCATGGTGCTGCTGGTGATCTCCGACAACTACCTCGGCCTGTACGCGGGCTGGGAGGGCGTCGGCCTCGCTTCCTACCTGCTGATCGGGTTCTGGCAGTTCAAGCCGACGGCGGCGGTGGCGGCGAAGAAGGCGTTCATCGCCAACCGCGTCGGCGACGCCGGCCTGTCGCTGGCGATCATGCTGATGTTCTCGGAATTCGGCACGTTCAACTTCCCCGGCGTGTTCGAGCAGGCGAAGGCGGGCGCGGGCGGCACCGGGGTGACCACCGCCCTCGGCCTGCTGCTGCTGCTCGGCGCGTGCGGCAAGTCCGCTCAGGTGCCGCTGCAGTCCTGGCTGCTCGACGCGATGGAGGGCCCGACGCCTGTGTCGGCCCTTATTCATGCGGCGACGATGGTCACGGCTGGCGTTTATCTCATCGTCCGTTCCAACCCGATCTTCAACGCCTCGCCGACCGCGCAGCTGGCGGTGACGGTCGTCGGAGCGGTGACGCTGCTGTTCGGCGCGATCATCGGCTGCGCCAGGGACGACATCAAGAAGGCCCTCGCCGGGTCCACGATGTCGCAGATCGGCTACATGTTCCTGGCGGCCGGCCTCGGCCCGGCCGGGTACGTGTTCGCGATCGCGCACCTGCTCGCGCACGGTTTCTTCAAGGCCGGGCTCTTCCTCGGGGCCGGCTCGGTGCTGCACGGCACCGACGACGAGGTGAACATGCGACGCCTGGGCGGCCTGCGCAAGCTCCTGCCCATCACGTTCGCGACGTTCGGCCTCGGCTACCTGGCGATCATCGGCGTCCCGCCGTTCTCCGGGTTCTTCACCAAGGACGGCATCATCGACGCCGCCTGGGCCAAGGGCGGCACCTCGGGCTGGATCCTGGCCGCGTGCACGATCATCGGCGCGGCCATCACCGCCTTCTACATGACCCGGGTCATGCTGATGACCTGGTTCGGCCCGAAGCGGTGGGAGGAGAGCGGCGTCCTCGGCGGGGCCGGGGCGCACCCGGCCTACACCGAGCCGCACGTCCCCCACCCGCACGAGGCGGGGCCGACCATGACCATCCCGATGATCCTGCTGGCAATCGGGTCGGTCGCGGCCGGCGGGCTCCTGATCATCAACGAGACGCTGCAGAACTTCCTCGCGCCGGTGATCGGGGCGCCGTTCCCTGACCACGGCATCTGGTCCTGGCCCGGCATCATCGCGCTGGTGCTGGTGGTTCTCGGCGTCGGCGTCGCCTGGACGATGTACGGGCGGGTCCCGGCGCCGGCCATCGCGCCGCGGGGGTCGGTGCTCACGAGAGCCGCGCGGGCGGACCTGTACGGCGACGCGTTCAACGAGTCGGTCCTGATGCGCCCCGGCCAGTGGCTGACCAGGCTCTCGGTCTTCTTCGACAGCCGCGGCGTGGACGGTCTCGTCAACACGACGGCGGCGACCATCGGGGGAAGCTCGGCGCGGCTGCGGAGGCTGCAGAACGGTTACGTGCGCTCTTACGCGCTGTCCATGCTGATCGGCGCCGTCCTGATTGTGGCCGGCCTTCTGGTGGTGAGGCTCTGATGATTGCTACCTCGGCTATCACGGTCGCGGGGACTGGTTTTCCCTGGCTGACCGTGGCCGGCGGCATCCCGCTGGTCGGCGCGATCGGCGTCGCGCTCGGCCCGGCCCGGCTGACCCGGTGGATAACGCTGGCGTTCGCGCTGATCACGATGGTCTGGGTGATCGTGATGGCCACCCAGTTCAACACCTCGGGCCCGACGTTCCAGTTCACCGAGGAGTACTCCTGGATCCCGCAGTTCGGCGTGCACTACGCGCTGGGCGTGGACGGGATCGCGCTGGTGCTGATCGGCATGACCGTCGTGCTGATGCCGGTGGTGGTGCTCGCCTCGTGGCACGACGCCGACACTGTGCCCCCCGGAGGTGGAGCCCCCCGGACCCCCCCGGTGAAGCGGTCGCCCAAGGTGTACTTCGCGCTGATGCTGATCCTCGAGACGATGATGATCGGGGTTTTCGCGGCCACCGACGTCTTCCTGTTCTACGTGTTCTTCGAGGCCATGCTGATCCCGATGTACTTCATGATCGGGTCGTTCGGCGTCGGGGCGCGGCAGTACGCGGCGGTCAAGTTCCTGCTCTACAGCCTCCTCGGCGGCCTGCTGATGCTGGTCGCGGTCATAGCCCTGTACGTCTACTCGGGCCACAACGGGCAGCACCCGACGTTCCTGTTCTACTCGCTGGCGCACGTGGCCCTGTCCCCGACCGTGCAGAAGTGGCTGTTCCTCGGGTTCTTCATCGCGTTCGCGATCAAGGCGCCGCTGTGGCCGTTCCACACCTGGCTGCCTGACGCCACCGCGTCGGCCCAGCCCGGGGCGGCGGTGCTGATGCTCGGCGTGATGGACAAGGTCGGCACGTTCGGGATGATCAGGTACTGCCTGGAGCTGTTCCCGGACGGGTTCCACTACTTCACCCCGCTGATCCTGGTGCTGGGGGTGATCTCGATCATCTACGGCGCGATCGTCGCGATCGGGCAGACCTCGATGAAGCGGCTGATCGGCTACACCTCGATCTCGCACTTCGGGTTCATCGTCATCGGCATCTTCGCGCTGACCTCGCAGGGGCAGTCGGGCGCGACCCTCTACATGGTCAACCACGGCTTCTCGACCGGGGCGCTGCTGCTGATCGCCGGGTTCCTCATCGTCCGCCGCGGGTCGGACAAGATCTCGGACTACGGCGGCGTGCAGAAGGTCGCCCCGGTGCTGGCCGGGCTGTTCCTCGTCTCCGGTCTGGCCGGGCTCGCGCTGCCGGGCCTGTCCACCTTCGTGTCGGAGTTCCTGGTTCTCGTCGGCACGTTCTCGCGCTACAAGGTGGCGGGCTCGTTCGCGGTGGCCGGGATCGTTCTGGCGGCGATCTACATCCTGTGGATGTACCAGCGGACGATGAACGGGCCGGTGGCCGAGTCGGTGTCGGCGATGCCCGATCTCAAGCTGCGCGAACTGCTCGCGGTGGTGCCCCTGGTCGCGCTCATCATCGCGATGGGGATCTACCCCAAGCCGGTCCTTGACGTGATCAACCCGGCCGTTAAGTCCACGATGTCCCAGGTGGGAGCCACCGACCCGGTGCCCGCCCACCCCGCAGTCGCCCAGAAGGGGTACCAGCCGTGAGCCTCGCCGCCGCCGCTGTCACTGCTGCCGTTCCCGGCGCGATCCCGGCCCCGAGCATCGAGTACAGCCAGCTCGCGCCGATGCTGGTCGTGTTCGGCGCGGCCGTCGTCGGGGTGCTCGTCGAGGCGTTCGCGCCCCGCGAGCTCCGCCGCGCCATCCACCTGCTGGTGACGTTCGGTGCGCTGGTGGCCGCGTTCGTCTGGACCTGCGTGATCGCCGCCTCCTCGACGATCTTCGCCCACGGCAGCGCCGGGCACTCGGCCGCCGAGGGAGCGGTGGCGGTCGACCGGCCGACGCTGTTCATCCAGGGCACGATCCTGGTGCTGGCGGCGGTGGCGGTGCTGCTGATCGCCGACGACTCGGTCGACGTGTCGTCGTTCGCGGGCCAGGCGGCGGCGGTGCCGGGGTCAACCGAGGAGCGCGAGGGCCTGCTGCGCGGCCTGGTGCACACCGAGATCTACCCGCTGACGCTGTTCGCGGTCGGCGGCATGCTGCTGTTCCCGGCCGCCAACGACCTGCTGACGATGTTCGTCGCGCTCGAGGTTCTCTCGCTGCCGCTCTACCTGCTGTGCGGGCTCGCTCGCCGCCGCCGCCTGCTTTCGCACGAGGCGGCCATGAAGTACTTCCTGCTCGGCTCGTTCTCCTCGGCGTTCTTCCTGTTCGGCATCGCGATGCTGTACGGCTTCTCCGGGTCGGTCTCGCTCGCCACCATCGCGACGACCGTCTCGTCCGGCACCGGCAGCGACACGCTGCTGTACGCCGGGATCGCGCTGGTCGGCCTCGGGCTGCTGTTCAAGATCGGCGCGGTGCCCTTCCACGCCTGGAAGCCCGACGTGTACCAGGGCGCGCCGACCCCGATCACCGCGCTGATGGCGTCCTGCACCGTGGTCTCCGCCTTCGGCGCCCTGCTGCGGGTCTTCTACGTCGCGTTCGGCACGCTGTCCTGGGACTGGCGCCCGGCCATGTGGACGATCGCGATCCTGACGATGGTGATCGGCGCGGTCATCGCGATCACCCAGACCGACGTCAAGCGGCTGCTGGCCTACTCCTCGATCGCGCACGCCGGGTTCATCCTGACCGCCGTCGTCTCCTCGTCGGTCGACGGGCTGTCCTCGTCGCTGTTCTACCTGTCGACCTACGGCCTGACCACGGTCGGCGCGTTCGCGGTGATCACCCTGGTCCGCGACAAGGGCGGCGAGGCGGACCACCTGTCCCGCTGGGCCGGCCTCGGCAAGCGGTCGCCGGTGGTGGCCGGGATCTTCGCGCTGTTCCTGCTCTCGTTCGCCGGCATCCCGCTGACGTCAGGGTTCGTCGGGAAGTTCGCGGTCTTCCAGGCCGCGATCGCGGGCGGCGACCTGGCGCTGGTGGTCGTCGGTGTGGTCTCCTCGGCGATCGCGGCGTTCTTCTACGCGCGGGTGATCGTGCTGATGTTCTTCAGCGACCCGGTGCCCGACGGCCCCGTGGTGGCCGTGCCGTCCGTCTTCACCGGCATCGCGGTCGGGGTCGGCGCGCTCTCCGCCGTCGTCCTGGGCGTGTTCCCCGAGCCGGTGCTCTCCCTCGCCAACCACGCGGCCACCCAGCTGTTTGTCCGCTAATGCCCGGGTTAGAGGTTTTTGACCATGGCCGTCGCCCTGCGCTCGCTGAGCGCGGCGGCGGCCATGGCGCTGCCCGGAGTCCTTACGGGCGCGGTCATGGGACAGCCTGCCCCTGCCACCCGATAGACAACCGCGTATGCTGGTGTGTTCGTACGCTCGGGTTAAATGCGCCGACGACATGGAGTTCGTGTGATCATCGCTGTTCCCGTCGATTTCGCCGACGCGACCCTCACCGCGGAGATGGCGGACGACCTCACCGCCGTGGAAGCCGCCATGCGTGATACCTCCTTCGGCGGCGACGAGATGTTCGCCGAGGTCTCCCGGCACATGATGGCGGCCGGCGGCAAGCGCTTCCGCGCCATGCTGGTGCTGCTCGCCGCCCGCTTCGGCGACTGCCGCGACAAGCGCATCGTGCCCGCCGCCGTCGCCATCGAGCTCACCCACCTGGCCACGCTGTTCCACGACGACGTGATGGACGAGGCCGCCATCCGCCGCGGCCAGCCGTCGGCCAACTCCCGGTTCGGGAACTCGATCGCGATCCTGGCCGGGGACTACCTGTTCGCCCGCGCGTCCCGCATCCTGGCCGACCTCGGCCCGGCCGCGATCAGGATCCAGGCGGAAACGTTCGGCCGCCTGGTCGACGGCCAGCTGCTGGAGACGGTAGGCGTCCGGCCCGGGGAAGACCCGCTCGACCACTACATGCACGTGATCACCGAGAAGACGGGGTCGCTGATCGCCACCTCCGGCCGTTTCGGCGCGATGTTCTCCGGCCTCTCCGATGAGATGACGGACCTGATCGCCGAGGCGTGCATGCGGATCGGCGTCGCCTGGCAGCTCTCCGACGACGTGCTCGACGTGGCCTCCACCTCCACCCAGTCGGGCAAGGAGCCGGGCACCGACCTGCGCCAGGGCGTGCGCACGCTGCCGGTGCTCTACGCGCTGCGCGGATCGGGCGACTCGCCGTCGGAGGCCCGCCTGCGGGCGCTGCTGGCCGAGCCGGACCTCAGCGATTCGGCCCTGCACGCCGAGGCGCTCACGCTGCTGCGCGAGTCGGCCGCTCTCGAGGAGGCGCGCGACACCGTGCGATCCTGGATCGGCGACGCGACCGCCCTGCTGGCGAAGCTCCCCGACGTCCCCGCCCGGCACGCCTTCGAGTCCCTTTGCGACTTCGTCATCACCCGCACCGCCTAGGCGCCGCGTATCTCAGCCAGTAGCCCTCGCCCGGGCGGCTGAAAGCATGATCGTGTGCCGTTAGGTCCGTCCGAGCGGCGCTGGATCACTCATTGTGTTCCGTTGGGGGCGCTATACGACTCAAACGGAACACAATGACCAATATCGGGCGCTAGGGTGGTGCTGATGAGGCGGCTGTGGTGGGCGGTGATGGTGGGAATGGCGTCCGGGGCGGCGCGAGTCGGGCTTCCACCACAGCGACTACGCGCGCTCTAGGCTGGCGCCCGGATCGACGTCGCGCCGGTCATCCGCGAGTCGCGGTCGCCGGGCCGAGGTCGCCATCCGCGAGTCGCGGGGCTGGAACGTCGCGGCCGCGAGTCGGGGGCTGGAACGTGGCGGCCGAACGCGTGGGGCGGGGGCGCTCGCATGAAAATGCCAGCTATTGCCGGTGTAGCGGCAATAGCTGGCGTCTCACTGAGTGTAATGATGCGGCTGCGGTTGGGCTAGGCCGCGGCGACGGGCTAGTCGACTTCCCAGGTGTCGCTGCCCGCCAGCAGCTTGGCCAGGTCGCCTGCGCCGGTGGCGCGGGCCTGGTCGAGCTGGGCGGCCATCAGGTCGTCGTAGGCCGGTCGCCCGACCGACCGGAAGACGCCGATCGGGGTGTGCGCGAAGTCGAAGCTGTCGAGCCGGGAGAGCGCGAACGCGTACGACGGGTCGGTCCTGGTCGCGTCGTGCACGACCAGGTCGGACTCGGGCACCGAGGCCGCCTCGACCGGCGTCAGGGCGCCGTACGGGCCGTAGGTGAGGCCCATCGAGCCGTCCGGTCCGTATCGGACCGGCGAGCCGTGCTCGAGGCGGATCAGGCCGGGCGCGTTCGGCTCCTTGATGGGGGCGAACGCGTCGTCGTTGAAGATCGGGCAGTTCTGGAAGATCTCGATGAAGGCCGAACCGCGGTGGTCGGCCGCCGCCCGCAGCACCGACTGGAAGTGCTTGCGGTCGGAGTCCACCGACCGGGCGACGAAGGACGCCTCCGCGCCGAGCGCGAGCGAGACCGGGTTGAACGGGTAGTCGAGGGAGCCGTACGGCGTCGACTTGGTGACCTTGCCCTGCTCGGAGGTGGGCGAGTACTGGCCCTTGGTCAGCCCGTAGATCCGGTTGTTGAACAGCAGGATCTTGATGTTCACGTTCCGCCGGAGGGAGTGGATCAGGTGGTTGCCGCCGATGGAGAGCGCGTCGCCGTCCCCGGTGATCACCCAGACCGACAGGTCCTGCCGCGACGCGGCCAGCCCGGATGCGATCGCGGGCGCCCGCCCGTGGATCGAGTGCATGCCGTAGCTCGACACGTAGTAGGGCAGCCGGGACGAGCAGCCGATGCCGGAGACCACGACCACGTTCTCTCTCGGCACCTCCAGCTCGGGCAGGAACGCCTGGAAGGCGGCCAGGATCGCGTAGTCACCGCATCCCGGGCACCAGCGGACCTCCTGGTCGGACTTGAAGTCCTTGGTCCCCAGGCCGCCCTTGTGCGGGACGAGCGTGAGGGACTGGAGTCGCCCGGGACCGTTCGACGAAAGCTGATCTTGAATTTCAGGCATGTGCGAGCACCTCTTCGATCGCATCGGCCAGCTCGGCGGCGCGGAACGGAAGGCCGTTGACGCGGTTGTAGGAGATCACGTCGACCAGGAACTTGCCGCGCAGCAGGAGCGCGAGCTGGCCGAGGTTGATCTCGGGGACGATCACCTTGTCGTACCGGCTGAGCACCTCGCCGAGGTTGGCCGGGAACGGGTTCATGTGCCGCAGGTGCGCCTGCGCGACCGCGTGCCCCTCGCGGCGGGTGCGGCGGACGGCGGCGCCGATCGAGCCGTAGGTGGACCCCCAGCCGAGCAACAGCAGCTTGGCCTGGCCGGACGGGTCGTCGACCTCGAGCGGCGGGATGCTGGCGGCGATCCCGTCGATCTTGGCCTGCCTGGTCCGGACCATGAGGTCGTGGTTGTCGGGGTCGTAGGAGATCGTCCCGGCGCCGTCGGCCTTTTCGATGCCGCCGACGCGGTGCTCGAGGCCGGCGGTGCCCGGGATCGCCCACGGCCGCGCCAGCGTCCTCGGGTCGCGCTTGAACGGCAGGAAGTCGCCGTCGGCGGGCTTGTCGGCCTCGGTCGCGAACGCGAACTCCACGCTCAGGTCCGGCAGCGAGGAGACCTCGGGGATGCGCCACGGCTCGGAGCCGTTGGCCAGGTACCCGTCGGAGAGCAGGATGACCGGGGTCCGGTAGGTGATCGCGATCCGCGCCGCCTCGATCGCCGCGAAGAAGCAGTCCGACGGGGTGGCGGCCGCGATCACCGGCACCGGCGACTCGCCGTTCCGGCCGTACAGCGCCATCAGCAGGTCGGCCTGCTCGGTCTTGGTCGGCATGCCGGTCGACGGGCCCGCCCGCTGCACGTCGACGATGAGCAGCGGTAGCTCGACCGAGACGGCCAGACCCACGGTCTCGGCCTTCAGCAGCATGCCGGGTCCGCTGGTGGTGGTGACCGCGAGCGCCCCGCCGAAGGCCGCGCCGAGGGCGGAGCTGGCGGCGGAGATCTCGTCCTCGGCCTGGAACGTGCGAATGCCGAACTTCTTGTGCTTGGCCAGCTCGTGCAGGATGTCGGAGGCCGGGGTGATCGGGTACGAGCCCAGGAAGAGCGGCAGTTTGGAGAGCTGGCCGGCCGCGATCAGGCCGTAGGCGAGCGCCGTGTTGCCGGTGATGTTCCGGTACTTGCCCGGCTTGATCGGGGCGGGCTTGACCTCGTAGCGAACCGAGAAGTCCTCGGTCGTCTCGCCGTAGTTCCAGCCGGACTGGAAGGCGGTCACGTTGGCCTTGTAGATCTCCGGCTTCTTGCCGAACTTCGCCTCGAGGAACGACAGCGTGCCCTCCGAGGGCCGGCCGTACAGCCAGGACAGCAGGCCGAGCGCGAACATGTTCTTGGCCCGCTCGGCGTCCTTGCGGGAGATGCTCTGGTCTTCAAGCGCCTTGACGGTCAGCGAGGTCAGCGGCACCGGGTGAACCTTGTAGCCGTCGAGCGAGCCGTCCTCGATCGGGTTCTTCTCATAGCCGACCTTGACCAGGTTGCGCTTGGTGAACTCGTCGGTGTTGACGATCAGGTCGCCGCCGAGCGGCAGGTCCTTCAGGTTCGCCATGAGCGCCGCCGGGTTCATCGCCACGAGCACGTCGGGCGCGTCGCCGGGGGTGAGAATTTCGTGGTCCGCGAAGTGCAGCTGGAAGCTGGACACGCCGGGCAGCGTGCCCTGCGGTGCGCGGATCTCGGCCGGAAAATTCGGCAGGGTGGACAGGTCATTTCCGAAGACCGCGGTCTCCTGGGTGAACCTGTCGCCGGTGAGCTGCATGCCGTCACCGGAGTCACCTGCAAAACGAATGATTACGTGGTCTAGCTCCTGGACCTGCTTGGTCACAGCTCAAAGCCTCCTCCGCACGCCGGGACTGGGCGCCCCTCGTGCAGCACCAGCCCAAAGGTCGGGGTATGAGTGCGGGACGGGATAAATTCTATGCGGACTCTGGCGCGGCGTGGCTGTCGACCCGAGTGTGGGACACGCCACCTTTCTGCTCCGTACCAACAAAGTTATTGTTATTTGTCCATAATGTCGCCGGTGTTTCACCGACAGTCACACGGCCTCGGGCCGCGCTCGCCGTAGGCTGGCGTCGCGGTGCGGGAACCTCCGGGTCGACTCCGACCGTTAACTGGGTGAGCTGCCGTTTTACGGCGGCCTGGCCGGGGCGGAAACTCGGGGGCCGACGCTGTGGAGGGGAGCCGCGGTGCGCTGCTACGGACTGCGCGCGGCGCTGCTCGCGGCCGGGCTGTGCGCGGCCCTGGTGGCGGTCGCCTCGCTGTGGCTCGGTCTTGTCGGCGCCGCGGTGGTAAGCGCGCTAATCGTCGCCCTCGGGTGGATCACTTATTTTCATTCGGAACAGGCGGTGCTCACCGCCCTTCGCGCCCGCCAGGTAGGCGAGGTGGAGCGGCCTGAGCTGCACCGCCTGGTGCGGGAGCTCGCTCGCTCGGCCCGGCTGCCGATGCCCCGGCTGTTCGTGTCCCCGGCGGCGCAGCCGAACATCCTCACCGTCGGCTACGGCCCTCGGTCGGCCGCGGTGTGCTGCACGGAGGGGCTGCTTGAGGAGCTCCCGCCCGCCGAGCTGCGGGCGGTGCTGGCGCACGAGCTGGCGCACGTGACCCGGCGCGACGTGGCGGTCTCCTCGTCGTGCGCCGGGCTGGCGTCGCTGGTCGCGATCTGCCCGCTGACGGCGCTGCTGCTGCTGCAGATCGCGTCCCCGGCCGCCCGCGAGTACGGGGCCGACATCGACGGCGCGCTGCTGACGGGGGAGCCGCTGGCGCTGGCGAGCGCGCTGCGCACGATCGACTCGCGGGCGACCGCCCTGCCGCTGCGGCGGCGCGGACCGCTCGCCGCCGCCAGCCACCTGATGATCGCCTGCCCGTTCCCGCCTCGCGGGCTCGGCCGCCTGCTGCGCTCGCACCCGCCCACCGGCGAGCGGGTGCGCAGGCTGGAGGGCCTGGCGGGGGTGGCGGGCAGCGGCCCGCGCTAGCGACGGTTGACGAACTGCAGCGGGAAGTCGAAGTCCTTGCCCTTGAGCAGGCTGATCACGGACTGCAGGTCGTCCCGGCTCTTAGACGAGACGCGGAGCTCCTCGCCCTGCACCAGGGCCTTGACGCCCTTCGGCCCCTCGTCCCTGATGATCTTGGAGACCTTCTTGGCGTTCTCCTGGGTGATGCCCTCCTTGATCGCGATCGCGATCCGGTACTCCTTGCCGGAGACCTTGGGCTCCGCGGCGTCCAGGTGCTTCAGTGAGATGCTGCGTTTGACGAGCTTCTCCTTGAACACGTCGAGGACCGCGCTGGCGCGCTCCTCGCTGTTGGCGCGGATCTCCACCCCGTCCTGCCCCGACCAGGCGATGGACGCCCCGACGTTGCGGAAGTCGAACCGGGTGCTGATCTCCTTGGCCGCCTGGTTGAGCGCGTTGTCCGCTTCCTGGCGGTCGATCTTCGAGACGATGTCGAAGCTTGACTCGCTTGGCATGGACTTCAGGGTAGACGGGTATGGTGCCGCTCGTCACCTCGGCCACGCGGTCGTGGCCGAGCGTTCGTCGCTAGTGGCTCGCGGACGGCTGCCGGGCGGTCCGCGTCGCACCCGCTCGCGATGTCCGCTATTCTTCTCTCTGCTGCCGCCGCAGTCCGGCGGTACACGGCAGGTTGCCCGAGTGGCCAAAGGGAACGGTCTGTAAAACCGTCGGCTCAGCCTACGTTGGTTCGAACCCAACACCTGCCACCATCTGCGAAAACGGCCCGCTAGCTGCGTATTCTCCGGCTGGCGGGCCGTTTTGCGTTGTCCCGTGGGGTGTCATCTTGTGTCTCTATAGACCGGGGTGTCGCGGTGTTCACGGACATATAGCGGACCACGTCCGGCCGGAGGGAGCGGTCCGGTGGACCGTCGGCTTTCACGGACGGCCACGGACACGGTCCGCTGGGGCGGGTTCCGCCTTGACATTCTCGGGCCGAGCGAATCGGTCATCTCCCGAAGTCGCCGGCCGCCAGGTGCCAGGCCACCGGGAGCGCAGTAAGCGCGGGACCAGCGAGAATACCAATGGGCTCACTGGGGAATACTCTCCGTAACTGTTGACTCGTTGCCTTCCGGATTATTGGGGAGAGGGTGGACCCGATCGGACTCATATTGACCGCGGCCGGGCGGGGCCTGGTTCAGTCGGCGGGCAGGGGGATGGCATGGACTTCTCGCTGAGCGCCGAGCAGTTGGAGTTCAAGGAGGCGGCTGTCGCCTTCGCCCGCCGGGAACTGGATCAGGATCTCGCCACCCGCGAGGAGGCGGGTCAGTTTCCCCGGCAAGCATGGCGTGCCTGCGCCCAGTTCGGGATCCAGGGCCTGCCGGTCCCGACCGAGCTGGGCGGTGGCGGTGCCGACATGCTCACGACAGCGCTAGTCATGGAGGCCCTCGGGTACGGCTGTCACGATAACGGGCTCATCTTCTCGCTGAACGCGCAGATGTGGAGCCTTGAGCTGCCTCTGGTGAAGTTCGGCACCCCGGCGCAGCAGCTTGCGTACCTGCCACGTCTGGTGTCGGGGGACCTCATCGGCGTACACGCGATGACCGAGCCCGATTCCGGGTCCGACGCGTTCGCCATGCGGACCCGGGCCGAACGCCGGGGGGATCACTACGTTCTCAACGGGACCAAGCTGTACATCACCAACGCCCCGGTCTCCGACGTGGTACTGGTCTTCGCCTCGGACCCCGGCCAGCCCAAGCTCACGGGCATCTCCGCCTTCCTCGTCGAGAAGGGAACGCCCGGGTTCACGGTGACGCGCAGCCTGGAGAAAATGGGCCTGCGGACCTCTCCGATGGGCGAGGTCGTGCTGGACGGCTGCCTTGTCCCGGCCGGGAACCGGCTGGGGCCTGAGGGCGCGGGGATGGCCATCTTCAACTCGTCGATGACCTGGGAACGAAGCTGCATCCTGGCCAGCGCGGTGGGCGTCATGCAGCGTCAGCTCGAGTCGTGCGTGGGGTACGCGCGGGTACGTAAGCAGTTCGGCCAGCCCATTGGGAAGTTCCAGGCCGTGGCGGGCAAGATGGCCGACATGTACCTGCGGCTTGAGGCCGCCCGGCTGCTGATCTACCAGGCCGCATGGCTCGGCCAGCAGGGCAAGCCGGCCCTGGCCGAGGCGGCCGCGGCCAAGCTGTTCACCAGCGAGGCGTGGGTCACCTCCAGCCTGGACGCGATCCAGATCCACGGGGCCTACGGCTACATGAAGGAAAGCGGCATCGAGCGCGACCTGCGCGACGCGGTCGCCAGCACTATCTACTCCGGTACCTCCGAGATCCAGCGGGTCATCCTGGCCCGGATGCTGGGCCTGTGAGCCGGCCGCCAGGAAGACAGCAGCGAGGAGAGGTAGAAAGGGAAATGGCATATCTGCTGCAGCACCTGCTGACGGAGAGCGCGGGACGGGCACCCGGCCGGCCGGCAGTGGCCTCGGGAGAGCGCTTCCTCAGCTACGAAGAGCTGGACCGGCTGAGCAATCAGGTGGCCCGCGCGCTGCTAGCCCAGGGCGTGGCGCCGGGCGACCGGGTGGGGATCCTCGCCCTCAAGTCGGCCGCTTCGGTCGTGGCCGTCTTCGGCGCGCTGAAGACCGGGGCCTGCTATGTCCCGCTCGACCCCAAGTCGCCTGCCGGGCGGCTGGCCGCCATCATGACCGACAGCGGCATCGCCGTGGTCTTGGCCGACGAGGGAACGGCGCAGCAGGCAGCCGCGATGGCGGAGAGCGTTCCCCAGCTGCGCAGCCTGATAGTCACGGGTCCGCACTGGGGACCCGAGGTCAGCCGGACATCCGGAACGCTGCCCCCGGGTCTGGTCGTCGTGCCCTGGGACGCGGTGCTGGCCGGGCCGGCCGAGGCGCTGGCCGCCGACCCGGCGATCGACACCGACCTCGCCTACATCCTGTACACCTCCGGATCGACCGGAGCACCGAAGGGCGTGATGATCTCGCACCGCGCCTCGCTCGCCTTCGTCGAGTGGGCCGCAGCCTGCACCAGCCTCGGAGAGCAGGACCGCGTCTGCAGCCCGGCCCCGCTCCATTTCGATCTGTCGGTCTTTGACGTCTTCGCCACCTGCCGGGCCGCCGCCTGCATGGCCGTGGTCCCCGAGATGACGTCGATGTTCCCCGCGCGGCTGGCGCAGTGGATGGAGCGGGAGCGGATCTCCATCTGGTACTCGGTGCCCTCGGTTCTGACGATGCTGGTGACCCACGGCAACCTGCGGGGATTCGACCTCTCTGCGCTGCGGGCGATCATCTTTGCCGGGGAGGTGTTCCCGGCCAAGCACCTCTCCGGGCTGATGGCCGAACTGCCCGGCGCGCGCTACCTCAACTGGTACGGGCCGACCGAGACCAACGTGTGCACCTGGTATGAGGTCCCGCCGGGCTCGGCCGCGCTCACCGCCCCGGTCCCGATCGGGCAGGCCTGCGCCAACACGGACGCGTTCGCGGTCACCGACGAGGGCCGCCGGGTATCCGAGCCCGGCGAAGAAGGCGAGCTGTACGTGCGCGGCTCCGCGCTGATGCGAGGCTACTGGGGCGACCCGGAAAAAACCCACCGGATGCTCGTCCAGAACCCGTTCCAGGCGGCTTACGACGAGCCCGCATACCGGACGGGTGACCTGGTGAAGCTGGACGAGGAGGGCAACTACGTGTTCCTCGGCCGCCGAGACGGCATGGTGAAGACGCGCGGCTACCGGGTGGAACTCGGAGAGGTCGAGAGCGCGCTCTACGGGCATCCGGCCATCCGCGAGGCGGTGGTGCTGCCGGTGCCGGACGAACTGCTGGGCAGCCGTCTCCGGGCGGTCATCAGCGCGAGCGGCCCCGGCGGTCTAACCCGCGAGGAGGTACTCGACCACTGCCGTCGGCGGCTGCCGGGGTACATGGTGCCGGACGTCGTGGAGTTCCGCAAGGCGCTGCCCAGGACCTCCACCGGCAAGATCGACCGTGCCCTGCTCGTGGGGACGCGATGAACGTGATAGGGCAGCAGCGCACTACGGAGGTCACTTAATTGGAAGCGGTCATCAACGACTACATCAGCCGGGAACTCGTCCAGGACGCGACGCTGCTGCCGCTCGGGAACGCGACGCCGCTGCTTGAGACGGGCATCCTCGACTCGCTGAGCCTACTGCGGCTCGTGATGTTCATCCAGGAGCAGTTCGGCATCGCGGTAGACGATCTAGATCTTGTCCCCGAGCATTTCGCCAGCGTGGACACTATCTGCGCCTATCTCCGCTCCGAGGCCGGGGGCAAGGCGGGCCAGGCAGGCGGCCATGGGTGAGGCGGCGGTCCCCCCACGCCGTCGGCGGCCGGGTAGGGCAGGCTGGCCGGGGACCGTCACCGCCAGGCGACTGCTGCGCCGAGCGGGCGCCCTTCCCTACTGGCTTGCAGTGGCCCCGCTGGTGGCGCGCCTGCCCGCCAGCCTTGCCTACCGGGTCGCCTGCCGACATGGCGACTGGAGTTTCCGATACTGGGCGCAGAAGCGCTCCGAGACTGTGCGTAACCTGCGCCAGGTGCTGGGGGACGGCCTCAGCCCGGAAGAGGCTGAGCGGCTGACCAAGGAGCTCTTCCGCTTCCGCTCCTGCGATCTCATCGACGTGATGCGGCTGCGAGGCCGAGCTTCGTCCCTCGGGAGGCTGGTCGAGATCCGCGGTCGTGAGCACCTGGACACTGCATTGGCCGAGGGCAAGGGGGCCATACTCTGCAGCGCCCACTTCGGTTCGTACCAAAGCGCCTTCTCCCTACTACATGCCAGCGGGTTCCCGCTCACCACCATCGGGCGCTGGTGGTGGAATTACGCGCCCGGTCTGTCTACGGCCGAGAGGCGGTTCTGGGACCTCGCCTACGCCAGACGCGTGCTTCGCCATCGGCAGCGGCCGAGTATCGAGCCGTGGCCGGGCCGGGTTCAGGTCGCGGTGCAGGCCGCAGCCGCGCTCCGCGCCAACGAGGTAGTGACGATCTGCAGCGACGCCGCACCGCTAGGCGCTGACCGGGCCCGTAGCGTCGAAGTGCCCTTCCTCGGGCAGCAGGCCAGGCTCCTGCCGGGGGTGGTGACCCTCGCCCGGTTGACCGGTGCCCCGGTGCTCATGGTTTTCGTGCACCGCTTGGCTGACTACCGTCACCAGGTGCTGGAGATCTCGCCGCCGGTGCCGATGGATGGCGAGACGGAGACGGCGTTCGGGCGCTGCGCGGCGGCGATGGATACCGCCATCAGGACACGCCCCGCCCACTGGTTCTTCTGGTTCGAAACGTATGACCTTTCCGGACTCGGGCTACTCCCGCCGCCCGCATAGCCGTCGCGCTCCGGGTGCTCCATGCAGAATGTTCAGCCATCCGCTGGCTGGCCACAATGGGATGGCCAGCGCTGAGCTTAAGACGATTTACGGCGATCGACTAGAGCCTACCCACCCATCCCATTCTGTGGCCATGGCTCGGAATCCAGGCCTTACCGGTGGTGGCAGGTGTTGGGTTCGAACCAACGTAGGCTGAGCCGACTGCCCCGGGACGATGGGTGCGCACCGTCGGCTGTTTCACGGACGGCCACGGACGGGCTGCGCCGGCGGCGCGTTCCGCCTTGAAGTGCGATGCCGAGTCGCGCGTGCATCGACGGTCTGTGTATGACTTGAAGGCCGCCGTGCCGGAAGCCTAGTCGCGCGAGCGGCGGAGGCGGAGCAGGTTCATCGCCTTCAGGCTGAGCACGACGCTGTCGTCGGCGTTGAGCAGTTCGGCGTGGGTGAAGACGAGGCCGCGGTCGGGCTTGGACCGTGACCGCCGCGTTTCGGTGGTGGTGGTGCCCAGCCGCAGCCTGTCTCCGGGACGCACCGGGACGGGCCAGCGCAGCTCGTCGATCCCGGACGAGGCGAGGCTGGCGACCCGTGACAGGTAGTGGTCGGCGAACAGCCGCATGAAGATCCCGCCGGTGTGCCAGCCGCTCGCGATCAGCCTGTCAACGCCCGAGGTCGTGAGCGCCCCGCACACAGCCGCCACGACCCGCGCGCTGCTGCTCGCCGATGACGTCGGCCTGGGCAAGACCATCGAGGCCGGCCTGTGGTGGAGGAACTGCTGCTGCGGCACCGCGCCCGCTCCGTCATCATCGTGTGCCCGCCGAGTCTGTCGCTGAAGTGGCGGGATGAGATGCGCGAGAAGTTCGGCCTCGAGTTCGAGATCGTCAACAC
>DATCGA010000544.1:0-5753 GCA_036509215.1 Trebonia sp. | reverse complement strand
GCCCCGCCGTAGTGCGAGAAGTAGACGGGCTGGGTCATCCACTCCCCGAGCGCGTCGATCATCGCCACCTGCAGCGAAGCGCCCGACCCGGTCCGCTCCCGGTCGTACAGCGCCGTCAGGATCCCGGTGTAGGCGTACATGCCGGCCGCGATGTCGGCGATCGATATCCCCGGCCGGGCCGGGCTGTCCGGGGTCCCGGTAGCCATGACCAACCCCGCCTCGCACTGCACCAGCAGGTCATACGCCTTCTTGTCGCGATACGGCCCGTCCGCCCCGTACCCCGAGATGGAGCAGCAGATCAGCCCCGGCCGGTCCGCCCGCAGCGCGTCAGCACCAAGCCCCAGGCGATCAGCGGCCCCAGGCGCCAGATTCTGCACGAACACGTCGGCCGCGTCGAGCAGCCGGCCGAGCAAGCCGCGGTCGCCGGCGTCCTTGATGTCGAGCTCGATGCTCTCCTTGCCCCGGTTGAGCCAGATGAAGTGGCTGGACTGGCCGAGGGTGGTCCGGTCGTAGCCGCGGGCGAAGTCGCCGCCGCCCGGCCGCTCGATCTTGATCACCCGCGCGCCGAGGTCGGCCAGCTGACGGGTCGCGAACGGGGCGGCCACGGCCTGCTCGAGGGAGACGACGGTCAGGCCGTCCAGGGGATGACGGGCGGTCATGAACCCACGAACGCCGGCCGCTGCTTGGCCAGGAACGCCCGCACCGCGTTGCCGTGGTCGGCGGTCGTGCCCAGCCGCTGCTGGGCGGCGCACTCGGCCGCGAGCGAGTCGGTCAGCGGACGCGACCCGCCGTCGGCCAGCAGCCGCTTGGTCTCCGCGTAGGCGGCCGTCGGCCCGGCCGCCAGATCAGCCGCCAGAGCGCCCGCCGCCGCCTGGACCTCGTCCGCCGGCACCAGCTCGAACGCCAGCCCCCACGAGACCGCCTGAGAGGCGCTGAACGTGGTCGGGCGCAGCAGCAGCGCCCGCGCGCGGGCCATCCCGACCGCGGCCGGCAGCGTCACCGACAGCCCCGAGTCGCAGGTCAGCCCGATGCCGGTGAACGCGGTGCCGAGCACCGCCGACTCGGCCACGACGGCGAAGTCGCACGCGAGCACGAAGCCCAGCCCGGCCCCGACGCAGGTCCCGTTGACGCCCGCCACGACCGGCTTGGGCATGGCCGTGAGCGTGGTGACGATCGGGTTGTAGTGCTCCTGCACCGTGTCGAGGGCGGTCGCCGCGTCCCGGTCGAGCGCGCCCGCGTGCTCGGCCAGGTCCTGGCCGACGCAGAACGCCCGCCCGGAGCCGGTGAGCACGACGGCCCGGACCGTGTCGTCGGCGGCGACGTCGGTCAGCGCCTCGAGCAGGCTCTCCTTCACGGCCAGGCTCAACGCCGGCCCGGGCAGAATGACGGTGGCGACAGCCCCGTCCCGTGCGACGGTCACGTTGGTCATCCCCCTATTATTGACCGAACGTTCGGGAAATATCTAGCGTGGGAGAACCATGTCACACCCGGTCGGACAGCCCGGTCCCGTCGAGTCGATGATGGCGACCGACGCCGCCTCGCGGGCGCTCGGCATCACGCTGCTCGACCACGGCGACGGCTGGGCCCGCGCGACTATGACCGTCAGAGACGACATGGTCAACGGGCACGGCATCTGCCACGGCGGGATGATCTTCTCCCTGGCCGACACCACCTTCGCCTGCGCCTGCAACAGCTGGGGTCCGGTCACGGTGGCGGCGGGCGCCGACATCGTCTTCGTCGCCCCGGCCCGCCTGGGCGACGTCCTGACGGCCGAGTGCCGGGTCCGCGCCCGCCACGGCCGCAGCGGCATCTACGACGCCGCCGTCACCCGCGACGGCGACCTCATCGCCGAGTTCCGCGGCCGCAGCCACCAGCTAGCGGAGCAAACACCAAGATCAGAAGCATGAGGATCAAAACCACCAAAATCAGTTGTCCGAACGGTCGCGGCCGACTGTGGGAGGCGCCCGGTGACCGACCACGGTTGGCCGCTCTGCGAGGTGTTCCTCCGCGGCAAGCGCGGTTTGAACCACGCGCACGTCGGCAGCCTCCGGGTTGGCCCCCGACAGATATAAGGCGTGAATCTTTACGTCACAATCGGGGCGAGCGCGCGGCCGCTAGCCGGGCGCGACACTGGACACCGTGTCGAGTTCTTTACCGGGCTGCTGCCGGCGAGGGACGAGATTGCCAGTCCACTGGCCGCCCTCGCACTCCGCTCTGCGCGAGAGGGGGTAGCGCTGGATCATGGTCACACCGTGCCGGCGGGCGGCCCTTTGTGGCCGGGGACTGACATGCGTTGGTTCTTGGTGCTGCGCCCGGTTGGGGACATCATCGCGCCACTCGAGCTTCTCGATGGGGTGCACGTTGATTTCCTGCAAGCGATTCCCATTTTCGAGTCCGAGTTGGCCTATAAGGCGGAGCATGGGGCTGAGGCCCTCCTGGCTCTCTGGGAAGCAAAGCAGGTTCCGTTTTGGGATTCCGGCCGTTCACCCGTGCCGATGTAGCGGGAGTCCGTCTTACCTGACCGAGCGGCGCGCGCTATTTGCGGACCCGCAGCCCGTCGAACGCGATCGCGCAGACCCCCTCCGCCAGCGCGGCGGGCGATGTCGACGAGCCGGGCCGGTACCACTCCACGATCGAGTTGACCGTGCCGAACAGCAGTCGCGCGGCCAGCTTGGGGTCAATGTCCGCTCGGATGTCGCCGGCCGCCTCAGCCTCCTCGACCAGGCTCGCGACCAGCCCGTCGAACGCCCGGCGGCGGTCGAGCGCCGCCCGCTCGACGTCGGTGTTCCCCCGCACCCGCAGCAGCAGCGTGACATACGGCAGCCGCTCGGCCAGCACCAGAACCGCGTCCCGGACCAGCGCCTCAAGCCGCTCGATGGCGGGCGCGTCCAGCCTTCGCGCGCGCTCGCCCGCCTCCCAGAGCCCGTCCAGCGCCCGGTCGAGCGCCAGCCGCAGCAGCTCTTCCTTGCCCGACACGTGGTGGTAGATCCCGGACTTGGCGATGCCAAGCCGCCGCGACAGGTCCTCCATGCTCGCCCCGTCGTAGCCGCGCTCGTTGAAGACCTCGACCGCGACCCGCAGCACCGCCTCCAGGTCGTAGCCCGGGCGCCCGCGGCGGCGCGGCGCCTGCTCGGCCGGAGTGACCGCCAGTTGCTCCGTCACGTTTGCTCCGTCCCCGTCTGGTCAAGCTCTCCTCCATAGAGTAAATTACCGAATGATCGGTATGTAAAGAAGTAAGGCCCACAGAGGGGCGAGCACATGACCACCGAGCAGGACCTCGAAGCCCACTTCGATGCCACCATCGCCCGCGACAGACGGATCGAGCCGCGCGACTGGATGCCCTCCAAGTACCGCGCGAACATGGTCAGGCAGATCGCGCAGCACGCGCACTCGGAGATCATCGGCATGCAGCCCGAGGGCAACTGGATCACCCGCGCCCCCTCCCTCCGCCGCAAGGCGATCCTGCTGGCCAAGGTGCAGGACGAGGCCGGCCACGGCATGTACCTGTACAGCGCGGCCGAGACGCTCGGGGCCGACCGGGCCGACCTGACCAGGCAGCTCATCGAGAGCCGCCAGAAGTACTCCTCGATCTTCAACTACCCGGCGCTTAGCTACGCCGACGTCGGCGTCATCGGCTGGCTGGTGGACGGGGCCGCGATCTGCAACCAGGTGCCGCTCTGCCGCTCCTCTTACGGCCCCTACGCGCGGGCGATGATCCGCATCTGCAAGGAGGAGTCGTTCCATCAGCGGCAGGGCTACGAGCTGCTGATGACGATGATGCGCGGCACCCAGGGCCAGCGCGACATGGTCCAGGACGCGGTCGACCGCACCTGGTGGCCGTCGCTGATGATGTTCGGCCCGCCCGACGCGGACTCGCCCAACACCGCCCAGTCGATGCGCTGGGGCGTCAAGCGGCACACCAACGACGAGCTCCGCCAGCGCTTCGTCGACATGACGGTCCCGCAGGCGGAGCGGCTCGGCGTCACCCTGCCCGATCCCGACCTGCGCTGGAACGAAGAACGCGGCCACTACGACTTCGGCCCGGTCGACTGGGACGAGCTCAAGGCCGTCATCGCGGGCAACGGCCCCTGCAACGCCCAGCGCGTCGCCCGCCGCCGGGCGGCCCACGAGGAGGGCGCCTGGGTCCGCGAGGCCGCCCTCGCGCACGCCGCCAAGCACCAAGATCAAACCCGCCAAGATCTTTCGTCCGAACGGACCCGGCTGACTGTGGGAGCGCCCGATGAGTGACCAAGGGGGCTGGCCCCTCTACGAGGTGTTCCTGCGCGGCAAGCGCGGCTTGAACCACGTGCACGTCGGCAGCCTGCACGCCGCCGACGCCGAGATGGCCCTGCACCACGCCCGTGACCTCTACACCCGCCGCAACGAGGGCGTCAGCATCTGGGTGGTCCGGGCGTCGGACATCACCGCGTCGAGCCCGGACGAGAAGGACCCGTTCTTCAAGCCGTCGGGCGACAAGGTGTACCGCCACCCCACCTTCTACGACATCCCCGACGACGTCCCCCACATCTGAGGGGAGGACCACATGAACACCGCCGACACCACACCCGCCACGGACACCACCCACCTCACAGACACCACCCACCTCACAGACACCACCCACCCCAGCCCCCCCAGCCCCGCGGACACCACAGGCCTCGACGACAACCCGTACGACCTGCTGGCGCAGGACCACGACGAGGGCCACCGCTGGGCGTTCGGCACCGGCTTCGCCGACCCCCTGGCGGGCATCGACACGTCGGTGCCCGCCGGTCTCGACCCGCATGCGCTGGCCCGCTGGTGCCTCGCCCTCGGCGACGACGCGCTGATCTACAGCCACCGCCTCCAGCAGTGGGTGGCCCGCCTCCCCGAGCTCGAAGAGGAGACCGCGGTCGCCAACATCGCGCTCGACCTGCTCGGCCAGGCGCGCCTGCTGCTGGCGCGGGCCGGCGGCATCGCCGGCCAGACCGAGGACCGGCTCGCCTTCTTCCGCGAGGAGAAGGAGTTCAGGAGCGTCCGGCTGGCCGAGCACGACGATCGTGACTTCGCCGAGCTCGTCGTCCGCCTCCTGATCTTCTCCACCTGGCGGCTGGCCCTGTTCGAGGAGCTGTCCTCCGCCGCCGACCCGGTGCTCGCGGCGATCGCGGCCAAGGGCGTCAACGAGCTCGCCTACCACCGCGACTACGCCGCCCGCTGGGTGGTCCGCCTGGGCGACGGCACCCCGGTGTCGCACGCCAAGACCCAGACCGCCCTCGACAGCCTCTGGCCTCTGGTCGGCGAGCTGTTCCGCCCCGACCCAGACGCGCTCGCGACCGTAGACCCGGCCGCCTTCGACGCGATCCTCGACACCGTCCTGGCGACGGCCGGCCTGGACCGGCCCACCGTCGCCGCCCTCGCCCCGGTCGGCGGCCGCACCGGCCGCGACGGCGTGCACACCGAGGCGATGGGCTACATCCTGGCCGAGCTCCAGTCCGTCGCCCGCGCTCACCCGGACGCGACCTGGTGACCGCCGTGACCGAGCTGACGGATGCGTATCAGGTCGCTGCGAGCACGCCCGACCCGGAACTCCCCATGCTGACCATCGAAGACCTCGGCATCCTGCGAACCGTCGATTACTCTCCCGCCGGTGAAGACGGCGGCCAGGTCACGGTCACCATCACCCCCACCTACAGCGGCTGCCCGGCCATGCGCGAGATCACCGCCGACGTCCACTCCCGCCTGATCCGGGCCGGGTTTCCCCACGTCACCGTCAACAC
>DATCGA010000543.1:0-5968 GCA_036509215.1 Trebonia sp. | reverse complement strand
AGCTGCTCCAGGTATCCGTAGTCGAAGTCGCCGTGGGTCATGCTCATCGGCTTGCGGGCGTGCCGGTGCATAGCTGCCAGGGCCGCGGCGTGATCTGCCGGGGCCAGCAGCGTGACCTCGCCGCCGATCAGCTGCGCGTGCTGGCCCGGTCCGCGGACCGACCGCAGATGGGCCATCTGGCGATCGACCTCGGCGATCGTGTGGGCGCCGTCGACCCCCACCCGGTTGGCCTCACGGCCGTGATAACAGGGGGTACAGGCCAGGTTGCAGCGGGGGAACACCCCGTGCGTCCCCTCGCACCCCGCGGTGCGCCGCCCCAGGAGCTGCGCCGGCGTTCGCACCGCCTCGGGGAGCTCCTCCCAGCGCCGCGCGAGCGCCGCCGACAGCTCGGGATCGACCGGTCGGGTGAGCTGGTCAAGGCGCCGCCAGGCCCGCGTGAGCGCGCCACCGAGCGTTCCCATGCTTCGCCACCTCCGACCGCCCGGCATCAGCGGGCGACCGGGTTACCGGAGGCGCGGCGCACGTCGTCCCCGGCCAGCGCCGCCAGCGCCAGGTTCGCCACGCCGACGGCGCCGATCAGCACCGCGTAGGACCGGGCGTCGCCCAGCACCGAGCTCCAGCGCGGCTCCAACGCCAGGAGCAGGCCACCGGCGGCGATCGTGATCGTCATCCCCAGCGGGTCGACCGCAAAGCCGCGCCGCGCCAGCAGCATTCCGGCCGCGGCGCCGATCCCGGCACCGACCAGGTACAGCCCCGAGGTGTCCAGGTTGGGATGGAATTGACGCACGACGATGACCGCCGCCCCCCATCGCACCAGCACCACCGCGGTCGCCCAATAGCTCCCCTGCGACCCACCGCACACCGCCGCGGCGAGATAGGTCAGGCCAACCGTGAGCGGCGTCCAGTAGAAGCCGGTCGGCGAGGCACCGATCGCCAGCACGATCACGATCGCCCCGACGAGCAGGACGACGCCTTGTGCCAGCCGCAGCGAGCGGGGCGTCTCTGACCGCGGGAGCCGCATCCGGCCAAGCATAAGCCGCGCTCCGCGCCAGCCCGCGTGGTCCCGGGTTACGAGTTGATGAACACCAACACGACAGCCGGAACCGGAGCGCGGCAGCTTAGGCTCCAGGGGAGATGACTTCCGATCCGCTGACCGAGGGTGAGCGCTGGACGCTGGTCGAGCTGGAGCGCCTACGTGCCGGCGGCTGGCACCCGCGCGCCTGGCGTGACTTCGTGTGGGCGGCGCAGATCCGGGCCAACGTCACCCGGCGACAGCGGCCGGCGCTGGCGCGCCAGGAGGCGGCGTGGATCTCCACCGGCGCCGCGGCGTGGCTGGCCGCGGGCCGGCTGCCGGCCGCCAGCTCCCTGGCGCGGGTCCGCCGGCGCGGCCTGATCTGGTGGGCGGTGACCGCAGTGATGCTCGACTGGCACCTGGGCATGCTGGAGACCACCGAGGGCCGGGCGGTGGGTCTCGGCGCCGCGGATGCGCTGACGCTGGCCCGCGCCTGGCTGGTCCCCGCCGTCGCGCAGCGCGCCGACCCGATCCTCTTGTTGATCGGCGGTCTGAGCGATCTCGCCGATGGCCGGGTGGCCCGCGCGACGCGCTGCACCCGCTTCGGGCGAGAGTTCGACGGCGTGGTCGATGCCTGCTTCGCCGCCGCGGCGCTGCGGGGCGCGGCGCGGTCGGTGGGCGTGTCGCCGGTCGCGGTCAGGGTGGAACGAGCTCGCTCAGTGGTCGGCGCTGCCTACGTGTCGACGGCCTACCTGGTGGCCGGCCGGGCGCCGGACCCGGCCGTGCGCTGCAGCGGACGCGCCGCGGCGCCGGTGCGCCTGGCGGGTCTGGTCGCCGCCGGGGCCGGACGGCGTGCGCTGGCCGACCGGCTGCTCCTGGCGGCAACAGCGATCGCCGTCACCGGACTGCTGCGCCGGCCCGGTGCCGCTCGCACCGTGGTGGCGGCAGGGGCGGCTCGATGAGGATCGACGCTGACCCCACGCTGTCGAGGACCGGGTGGGCATCCCGGAGCACGGCGCGGCTCTATGGCCGGCAACTGGCGCTGGAGCGCTCGGCCCTGAGCGCCGCGGTCGACCTGATGGCACCGGCGCCGCAGGACCTCGTGCTGGACCTCGCCACCGGCACCGGGGCGCTGCTGCGCCGTCTGGCCCAGCGCACCGACCGACCGCGCCGGGCGATCGGCCTGGATGCTTCGGCCGCCATGCTCAGCCGCGCGGCGGGGCTCCCGGCCGGATGGCAGCTGATCAACGAGGACGCCCGACGGATTCCGCTGGACGACGCCAGCGTCGACATCGTCGGCTGCGCCTATCTGCTGCACCTGCTCGATCACGCGGACCGCCGGGCGGTGCTGGACGAGATCGCCCGCGTGCTGCGCCCGCACGGCCGCGTGGTGCTGGTGACGCTGCTGGAGCCCGGCGGCCTGCTGGGACGCTCGGTGCTGGCCCCCGTGCAGCGCGCACTGTGCCGCGGGCTCGGGGTCGGCGCGGGCTGGTGCGCGCTGGATCCCGTCCGGGAGCTGGCCGGCGCCGGACTCGTTCCCCGTCGCCGGCGGGTGTGCACCCGCGGCTACACGTCGCTGTGCCTGCTTGCCGACCGGGTCTGAGCCGGGCTCGGCCCCAGTGCACTGAGTGTCGACGCGGCCTGCTGCACCCGCTGCCCGGCGGTGACGGCAACCAATCCGGCGAACGCCCAGGCGATCGCCGCGCTGGCTCCGGGCGCCAGGCAGAACAGCACGTAGACGATGATCGTCTCGGTGCCCTCGATGAGGCCCGGGATGAGTCGCAGCGATCGTTCGTCCCCCAGCGGCAGCCCGCGTCGCTCGATTACCGACGAGAAGGACAGGAGCGCGACGTTGTTGACCAGGTAGGCCGCGAGCAGCGCCACGCAGGCCAGCCGGGCCCCGGGGCGAGCGATCGCCACCCCGACGATGAACCCGGCGTACACGACGAAGTCGGCGACGAAATCGAGCAGCCCCCCGAGGTCGGTGGCGTCCCGCCGGCGGGCGACCGGGCCGTCCAGACCGTCGAGCAGACGGTTGAGCAGCCACAGGCCCAGCGCGGCTCCCCACGCGGCGGTGGCCGCGCAGACGCAGGCGCCGACCCCGGCCAGCAGCGCCGCTCCGGTCACGGCGCCGGGAGAGATCCCCAGCGATGAGAGCCGGCCGGCGGCGTGGTCAAGGCCCGGCGCCAGGCGAGCTCGGAGAACCTGGTCGAGCATCAGCGCGCGTGATCGAGATGACCGAGGATCCGCAGCGCCCCCCGGGCGACCCGCTGCGCGCCGGGCCGAGCGAATCGCGCCCGCAGGTACGTGTCGGCGGCGCGGGCCGGTCCCTCGGAGAGGGTCGGGTAGGCGTGCACGGTCTGGGAGATCCGGTCGATCTTGGCGCCGCTGGCGATCCACGCGGCCAGCTCGGCGATCGATTCCGCACCGCCCGGCGCGGCGATCGTGGCGCCGACCAGCCGTCCCGTGGGGTCGCCGACCAGGGTCACGAACCCGTACGGCCGCCCGTCAGTGATCGCCCGATCAAGCTCTGAGTAGTCAAACGACACGAGCGTCGGGTCCGCCCAGCGCGCCCGGGCTTCGGCTGCGGTCAGCCCCACCGCGGCGACCTCCGGATCGGTGAAGGTGACCCGCGGCACCGCCCCGTAGTCAACCTGGCGGCGGGCTCCGAACAGCGCGTTGACGGTGGCCACACGGGCGTGGTAGGCGGCCACGTGCGTGAACGCCGGCGCACCGGTGACGTCACCGACGGCGTACACGTGCGCGGACGTGGTGCGCAGCCGTCCGTCGACCCGGACGCAGCCGTGCTCGTCGGTCAGCGCACCGACACGCTCCAGCCCCAGATCGGCGGTGGACGCCTCCCGCCCGACGGCGACCAGCAGACGATCGAACGCGAGCGTCGTTGACACCCCGCCGGACCGCACCCGCAGCTCGCCCCCGCCCTCGTCACCACTGACCGCCGAGACGTCCGTCCGGCACCGCACGACGATTCCCTCCGCCTCCAGGCGGGTGGCGATCAGGGCGCTCGCGCGCGGCTCCTCACGCGCCAGCAGTCGCTCGCCGGCCTCGATCAGCGCCACCTGTGATCCGAGCCGGGCGAAGGCCAGGGCCAGCTCGCAGCCGATCGGGCCGCCGCCGAGAATCGCCAGCGACCGCGGCTGGCGGGTCAGATCCCACACGGTGTCACTGGTCAGAGGGTCGACCGCGGCCAGCCCCGGGATCGGCGGCAGCGCCGGTCGGGAGCCGGTGGCGATGATCGCCTTCCGGAACCGCAGTCGCCGGCCGGCGACGTCCACGACCCCGGGACGCTGGAACCGGGCGTGACCGCTGACCACCGCCACGCCGTCGCCCTCCAGGCGCGCGGCGGAGTCGTGTGGAGCGATCACGCGCCGCGCGCGGTCAACGTGATCCATCACCCGGGTGAAGTCGATGACCGGTTCGGCTGCCACCAGGCCAACATCATCGGCATGGCGGATCCGGTGGGCCAGGTCCGCCGCGGCCAGCAGGCTCTTGCTCGGCACGCAGCCGGTCCACAGGCAGTCCCCGCCCAGCCGCGCGCGCTCGACCAGCGCCACCCGCGCACCGATGCCGGCGGCGACCAGCGCCGACACCAGGCCGCCGGTGCCGCCGCCAAGGACCACCAGATCAAGGCGATCAGACCCCCAGGACGATCGCCGAGCGCGCCACACCGCGCACACGCTACTGCGGACTGCCAGACTGACCGGCCGTGCCGGCGCCGACCTACCTGCACCGACTGCGGCTTGAAGGCACCGTGCTGGCGGCGTGCGGCGCGCTCGGCACCGCGGGGCTGCTGGTCGCCACCGCCCAGGCCCGGCGCGGACCCGTCAGCACGGTGATTCAGCTGGCCGTCGTGGCGGCCTTGCTGCTGTGGCTGGGCCCGCGCGGGGTCCGGCGCTCGATGGCCGATAGCGGTGAGCGGGCCGGCGACACGATCGGATCCGGGGAGCCCACACCGCTCTGGCACATCGCGCTGATCGTGGTGGTCCTCGCGGGCATCGCCGGGGGGATCGCCGGCTGGGACGCGGGCATCCGGGTCACCCTCGGCTGCATCCTGGTCGGTGCCACGCAGGCACTGCTCCTGGGCGGTGTCGTCATGGGCGAGGAACGACGGACCGACCGGACCTTCTACCGGGTCTCCGGCTCCCGCATCCTGCGGGGCACCCGGCTTGGGTACATCGCGCGCCCGGGATCGGCCGCTCTCAGACGGGGGAGGGTTGAGGTGTGAGGTGCGGGATCAGGCGACGCAGCGACCGCCTGAGGCGATCCAGGCGCCAGGCTCACGCTGCGCGGGGTCGGAGGATTCGGTCCGCCCGGCACCGGAGTGACTGGCGGCTAGGAAGTCGCGTGGGGCGCCTGTTCCTTCCCGCCCCGGATCGCTTCCGTGACCGCACGCTGGAAGGATCCCTCGCGCCAGCGTTCGGCGTGTGAGATCCGGGCCAGCGACGCGCACGGCCGCGGCCCGAGGGCGCGCGGGACGCCGGACAGGCGACGGATCTCGGCCGAGAGAGCGGCCGCATCCTGGCGGGTCTCGCGCCGACGCCCAGATGACGACCTCCTCGGACTGTTGGATTCTGGATTCATGGTGTTCAGCCCTCGCTCGGCCCGTTGGTTCGGCGGTCGGCTGACGTGCGCGCCGGCTCGGCGCTTGTCGGGTCGTGTCTGGCTGCGGGGGGTGCGCCGGCGGAGCGGACGCGGGTTGGGTCGCGCCGCGGGTTCTCGGGCGCGCCGGCGGAGCGTCCGCGGGGTGGTCGCGCCGCGGGTTCTCAGGCGTGCCGGCGGAGCGTCTCGCTCCAATGCAGAAAGCGCCGTAGACCGGTGTGCAGTTCGAGCAGGTAGGTGTGGTCGGCGTCAGTGGGAGGCGATCTCATATCGTGACACGAAATAAGAATGGCTGGTCAAATGGAAGGGGTTCATACGAAATCCGCGGTTTCGGGG
>DATCGA010000542.1:0-4174 GCA_036509215.1 Trebonia sp. | reverse complement strand
ACCGGTCGATTATTCGCCGGCGGTGTTAGCCGCGGACGGGCAGGGCGTGGTCGGGGCGGGTCGTCTCGGGGTCGGGGCGGGTGACCGGGTCGGGGATGTTGGCCGGGTCGGGGATGTTGGCCGAGGGGGTCGTCGTGGTGGCCGGGCGCATGGTCAGGATTAGGACGGCTAGGGCGGCGAAGATGAGGGCGGCGACGAGGGCGGCGATGTGGAGGCTGGCGGTGAAGGCCTCGTCGGCGGTGCGGAGCAGGCCGGCGGCCTGGCCGGGGTTGAGGTGGCGGCCGGCGGCGACGGCGCCTGCCAGCGAGTTGGAGGTGCCGCCGGTCCTGGTGCGGTAGACCACGGCCGCGAGGACGCCGAGGAGGGCGAAGCCGAGCGAGCCGCCGAGGTAGTTGCCGGTCTCCGACATCGACGCGGCCGAGCCGGCCCGCTCCGGAGGCACGGATCCGACGACCAGGCCGGTGCCGAGCGCGAACAGCGGGCCGGTGCCGAGCGCGAGGACGGCGATGCCGATCATCACCAGCGGGACGGCGGCGGCCCCGCTGACGCCGACGCCGAGCAGCAGCAGGCTGCCGAGCGCCGACTCGGCCAGGCCGGCCGCGATCGCGGTCGGCTGCCTCATCCGCCGGGCCAGCGCCGGCGCCGTCATCGTGCCGGCCGCCACGCCGAGGCCCATCGGGGCGAACAGCAGCGCGGTCGCGACCGGCGAGTAGCCCCGCACGAGCTGCAGGTACTGGGTCACGAGGAGGCCGGTGCCGGCCATCGCCAGGCCCGCCAAGAGCAGTCCGACGAGCACGGCCGTGAACGGGCGGTTGCGGAGCAGCCGCAGGTCGAGCAGCGGCGTCGGCAGGCGCAGTTGCCTGCGCACGAACAGGAACCCGAGGACGGCGCCGACGACGAGGGCGGCGGCCGGCCCGTCGGGCGCGCTGGCGATCGCGAGCTGCTTGATGCCGTAGACGATCAGAAGCACCGCCGCCAGTGACAGGCCGACGCTGGCCGGGTCGAGCCGGCCGGCCTGGTCGCTGCGGAACTCCGGCAGCAGGAACGGGCCGGCCAGCAGCAGCAGCGCCATCGCGGGCACCGCGACCAGGAACACCGATCCCCACCAGAAGTGCTGGAGCAGCAGGCCGGCCAGCACCGGCCCGAGCGCGCCGCCGGTGAACTGGCAGGTCGCCCACACCGCGATGGCCCGCCCGCGCTCGCGCTGGTCGCGGAACATGTTGGTGATCAGGGCGAGGGTGGACGGCGCCAGGGACGCGCCGGCCACGCCGAGCAGCGCCCGGACGACGATCAGCATCAGCGGGCTGACCGAGAAGGCGGCCGCCAGCGACAGCGCCGCGAACGCGGCCGCGCCGATCAGCAGCAGCCGGCGGCGGCCGATGCGGTCGCCGAGCGTGCCCATCGTGATCACCAGGCCGGCCACCGTGAACCCGTAGCTGTCGCTGATCCACAGCTGCTGGACGTTGCTCGCGCCGAGGCTGGCGCTCAGCCTCGGGAGCGCGAGGAGCAGCGCGGTCATGTCCATCGCGACCAGCAGTGTCGGCAGCATCAGGACGGCCAGTCCCAGCCAGGCCCGGTTGACTCGCATGTCAGAAGCTCCCTGTTCTCTCGACGTTCTCGACGACTGGTCGGAGCGGTCGGGAGATTCTTGACGTCGCCGACGGCGGGTTCAGCGGGGAGCGGGGAGCTGGTGGACGTGGGGGTGGGACCAGGGACCGTTCGAGATGACGGATTTGAATTTCTTATGCGGGCTCGGTTCTGGCGGTTCGCTTGACGGTGCCGATGATGGGGGCGCTCTCGACCGACTGGAGGCCGGGCAGGTCGGCCAGCCTGGTCGTCAGGTAGGCGTAGAGCTCGCGGGTGTCGCGGAAGACGGCGCTGGCGGCGAGGTTGGTGGCGCCGGTGGTCGCGCCCGCGAACGGGATCTCGGGGTGGGCGGCGATCGCCCGGCCGGCCGCCTCGAGGGCCGCGGGCTCTATTTTGAGCCAGAGCATGACGTTGGCGTTGATGCCGACGACCGACTCGTCGAGGTCGACGTCGAAGTAGAGCAGGCCCGCCTTTCGCAGCTCGTCGAGGCGCCGGCGGACGGTCGACTCGTGCCAGTGGGTCGCCGCGGCCAGGTCGGCGACCGGGGTGCGGCCGTCGCGGGTCAGCTCGGCCAGCAGCGGGTCGTCTTCGGGCCGGAGCAGGGTCTCGGTCTCCTCGGACGGGATCCAGGCCTGGTCGGCGGTTATTGCCGGGGCCTCGTCGAGCCGCTGGGGCTGCGGCTGCTGCTCGGGGGCGGCCTCGGTCAGCGCGGACAGCTGATCGGGCGCCAGCGCGCGGATGTAGGTGACGTACGCGACCGGGGAGAACACGTGCAGGATGGACTGGGCGGTGATGCCGGTGACGTGGCGGCTGCCGGGCAGCCCGCGCAGGAAGAGCGCGTTGCGCTGCTCGGGGGTGCGCGCCTGCAGGGTGCAGACGATCTCGGTGCCGCCCGAGTACAGCCGGACCCAACGGGTGTCCGGGCGCTGCGCAAGGGTATCGGCGATACGCTGGGCGCTGCCGGGGGCGACCTGCAGGCGGACGATCCAGTCCACCCATCCGGCCCTCGGCCCGTGAATGAGCCCGGTCACCCGCAGGTCGGCGGTTTCCACGAGCCTCCGGTAGCGGCGCGCGATCGTCTGGTCGGAGACGCCGAGGGCAGACGCCAGCACCCGGAACGACGCCCGCGGCGCCACCACGAGCGCGTGGAGAAGCTGGCGGTCAACCTCGTCGAGCTGACTGGTTTTCACGGATAGCAGCTTACAGATGTCGAATTCCGGCGTGATGGCGCTTGAATTTGGGGCGGCGTCGCGGTGTCCGGCAGGATGGACCGCGAACGGACTTAAGGAGAGGAGTTACCGGTGGATAAGAAATGGTGGACGCTGATCGCGGTCTGCGCGGGGATCTTCATGCTGCTGCTTGACGTGACGATCGTCATCGTGGCGCAGCCGTCGATCCAGTCGGGGCTGCACGCTTCGTTCAGTGACGTGCAGTGGACGCTGGACGCCTACGCGCTGACGCTTGCCTCGCTGCTGCTGACCTCGGGGTCGCTGGCCGACCGGTACGGGCGCAAGCTGCTGTTCACGATCGGGCTGGTGGTGTTCACGGTCGGGTCGCTGCTGTGCGGCGTGGCGGTTAACCCGCTGATGCTGATCCTGTCGCGGAGCGGTCAGGGGATCGGCGGCGCGATCATGATGGCGACGTCGCTGGCGCTGCTCGGGAACAGTTTCCGCGGGCGCGAGCGCGGGGTCGCGTTCGGGATCTGGGGGGCGGTCGTCGGGATCTCGTCGGCGCTCGGGCCGGTGCTTGGCGGGGTGATCACGACCGAGTGGGACTGGCGGGGGATCTTCCTCGTCAACATCCCGGTCGGTGTGTTCGCGCTGATCGTGACCGTCTGGCGGGTCGAGGAGTCGCGGTCTCCTGATGCCACCCGGCCTGACTGGGCGGGGTTCGTTCTGTTGACCCTCGGGCTTGTCACGTTCGTGTACGGACTGATTCGGGCCGGGGAGACTACCTGGTCGGACACGGGTGTTATTGCCTGCCTGGCGGCTGGCGTGGTGCTGCTGGCTCTGTTCTTGGTGGTGGAGAGCCGGGTGGCGCACCCGATGTTCGACCTGTCGCTGCTGCGGGTGCCGACGTTCGCGGGCGGGTCGATCGCGGCGTTCGCGATGAACGGGTCGCTGTACGCGGTGCTGCTCTACTTCGTGATCTACCTGCAGGACGTGCTGGGGTACTCGGCGCTCGGGACCGGGCTGCGGGTCGCCATCCTGTCGCTCGCGCAGCTGGTGACGTCAGTGATCGCGGGGCGGGTGTCCGAGCGGGTGCCGACGCGGTGGCTGATCGGGCCGGGGCTGCTGCTGGTGGGCATCGGGCTGCTGGTGATGACGGGGCTTAACGGGCTGTCTGACTGGACGCACCTGATTCCCGGGTTCATCGTCGGCGGGCTCGGGGCGGGGCTGGTTAACCCGCCGCTGGCGTCGACCGCGATCGGCGTGGTGCCGCCGGCTAAGGCGGGCATGGCGTCGGGCGTGAACTCGACGTTCCGGCAGATCGGGATCGCGGCCGGGATCGCTGCTTTGGGGTCGATCTTCGTGTCGTCGATTCAGAGCCACCTGACTGCTGCCTTGCCGGCGTCGCTGGCGGGGTC
>DATCGA010000541.1:0-10746 GCA_036509215.1 Trebonia sp. | reverse complement strand
GCCCCGGACGATCGACGCGTATGCCCGCGGCCTGGCCGAGTACCTGGATGTCTGCGAGCGGGAGAACGTTGACCCGGCCACGGCGAACCGGGCCCACGTCGCGGTGTTCGTCCGCGAGCTGACCAGCCGACCGAGCCGCCGCGGCCCCAACGTCGTGTCGATCGACTCCGGTGCCGGGCTGTCGAACGCCACGATCCAGCAGCGGCTCGTCCCGGTCCGCCTGTTCTATGACCACCTCATCGAGGAAGGCCTGCGGGACTCCAACCCGGTCGGCCGGGGCAAGTACACGCCCGGCCGGAAGTTCGGCGGCCACGAGCGGGGGCTTGTCCCGCGGCTGGTCAAGCTGCCGTGGATCCCTGATGAGCAGCAGTGGGCCGCTGTTCTCCGGAGGGCAGCGGGCGAGCCTGTCCGCAACAGGGTGATGCTCGCCCTGGCCTGCGACGCGGCGCTGCGGCGGGAAGAACTGTGCCTGCTGGGCACCGAGGACATCGACCCGGGACGGCGGACGCTGCGGGTCAAGGCGGAGAACACCAAGAACCGCATGGAGCGCGTGGTGCCGTACTCGGCGGCGACGGGGGTGCTGCTGTCTGCCTATCTTGCCCACCGGGCGAAGATCAGCCGGGCGAGGGGGCCGCTGTTCCTGTCGGAGTCGCGCCGCAACTACGGGCAGCCGGTGACGTTGTGGACCTGGTCGAAGGTGGTGCGGCGGATCGCCGTCGATGCCGGGGTGGAGCGGTTCTCCACGCATACCACCAGGCACCTGTGCCTGACCGACCTGGCCCGGATGGGCTGGGAGCTGCACGCCATCTCGGCATTCGCCGGGCACCGGTCGACCGAGTCGACGCTCCGCTATATCCACCTGTCCGGCCGCGACCTCGCGGACAAGCTCAACCGGTCGATGGACCACATCCACGCCTGGAGGGTCGAGGCACTGACCCGCGTGGAGACCGCAGGCCAGGCGGGACGGTGACCGTCCTGGCGCCAGTGGCCATCCCAGTGCGGGCGGCGGCCACAGCTTGGTCCTGGCCCGTGGACGTGAGCGGCGGCCGGCGGCAGGGGGAGCTCACCGCGGCCGAGCTCGACGGGCTGCGGGCCCTGGGCCCTGGGCTGCTGCGGCGAGGCGACTGCGGTCCCGGCGCGCAGTCCTGGCAGCCGGTCAGCAGGCTGCTTGGGCCGCTCGACGCGGCCCAGGAGGCGCTGCACTGGCATCCGGACACGCGCCACCAGCGGCGGTTCGCCCGCGACGCGGCGGGCCTGGTCCTGATGCGATGCGGCGAACTGCAGCGAGCCTACCGGGACTGGCCAGCCCAGGACTGGGCCAGCCTGATCGGCGTCGGCAACCAGGAGCTGCGGCAGAGCCATCCAGGCCAGATCGGCTCCAACGCGCGGCCTTACCTGATCGCCTACGCCTGCCTGATCGGCGATTTCACCGCCTTCGACACGATCGGGCGCTTCCACCGGCAGTCGCTGGCATGGCGGATCTTCGGAAAGGAACGGGTCGATGACGCCGCGCGGCAGGTCCAGGACGTGCTGGCCGGCTGGGGTTACCGGCGCCACGGCCCGGTGCTGACCGCAGTCATCTGCCAGATGCTGCTGCTCAACCGCAGCCCGCTGCTGGAAGACCTGACGGACGAGACGCTGGCCCGGCTGCGGGCCGATCCCGCCATGGGAGCCAGCCGGTCCGGAGACGTATACGGCATCCACCGGGCTCTGGCAGCGCTCGGGCATGCCGCGCCGCCGCCCGCGCCGGAATACACCACCGGGCCGGCTGCCATCGAGGGCGCGCCGCAGGAATGGGCCGAATGGGTCGAGCGGTGGCACGCGACCTCCGCGCTCACCCCGAAGACCCGCGGCATCTACCGCACCACGCTGGCCAAGATCGGCCGGTGGCTGGCAGCCGGGCACCCCGATATCACTAGTCCCGCCCAGTGGACCCGGCAGACATGCGCGGCATGGGTCGCCGCAGTGGACCGGATGAGCACCGGCGACTACACGCAATGGAACGCCGGGCTGGGCGACCGCGCGGGCAAGCCGCTGTCGCCCAAGACAAAGTCCAGCTACCTGCGGACAGCGCGGACCTTTTTCCGCGACTGCCAGGAATGGGAGTGGATCCCGCGGCGGTTCGACCCCGTGCACGCGCTGGGAACCCCGCGCAGCGTGAAGGCTCTGCTCGGGCCCGACCCGCGCGTGATCGCCGACGACATCTGGGCCAAGCTGCTCTGGGCCGGCCTGAACCTCAAGCCGGAAGACCTTCTGTCGCCGGACGGGCGGTCCTACCCGCTCGAGCTGATCCGCGCCATCACGCTGACCTGGCTGTTCAGCGGCCAGCGCAGCGACGAGATCGCCCGCCTCCGCGTCGGCTGCATCCGCTGGCAGCACGACGGCGCCGGCATCAGCGGCGACGATCACCACGTCCTGGCCCGCGATGCCGTCTGCGTGCTCGACGTCCCCACCCACAAGACCGGCAGCTCATTCACCAAGCCCGTCGACCCGCTGATGGGCGAGGCCATCGAGGCATGGCAGAAGGTCCGCCCCGCCCAGCCGAAGATGACCGACCGCAAGACCGCCGAGCAGGCCGATTTCCTGTTCGCCTACCGGGCCCGCCACGTCTCCAAGCAGTACATCAACAACACGGTCATCCCGATGCTCTGCGCGAAGGCCGGAGTCCCCGCCGCCGACGTCCGCGGAAAGATCACCAGCCACCGGGCCCGGTCCACGATCGCGTCGCAGCTCTACAACGCCAAGGAGCCGATGACGCTGTTCGAGCTGCAAGCCTGGCTCGGCCACGCGTCCCCGGAATCCACCCAGCACTACGCGAAAATCACCCCGAACACGCTGACCAGGGCCTATAAGGACGCCGGCTACTTCGAGCGCAACGTCCGCACGATCGAGGTGCTTATCGACCGCGACGCGGTCACCGCAGGCCAGGCCGCGGCCGACCAGCCGTGGCAGCACTACGACCTCGGCCACGGGCTGTGCTCCTACACCTTCTTCGAGCAGTGCCAGCACCGCATGGCCTGCGCCAAGTGCGACTTCTACATCCCGAAGAACTCCTCGCAGGCACAGTTGCTCGAAGCGAAGGCCAACCTGCAGCGGATGCTCGTCGCCATTCCGCTTACCGACGACGAGCGGGCCGCCGTCGACGACGGGCAGGAAGCACTCGACAAGCTGCTGGAACGGCTGGCTGACACTCCGACACCCGCCGGAGCCACGCCTCGCGAGCTCACCTGCGGCAGTGCCGAGCTGCCGTTGCTGCAGATCCTCCCCGGCCCGCCGGTCTGACCGCGCGGTCGCTGAGGAAAACGAAGAAAAATCAGACGGCCGCTTGACGCGGCCTCAGATTCCACATAACCGGCGGGAAATCGACCGGGAGGGCGCGCCACTCGACCCCGTTCTTCACCACGTACGTGACGGCGTCGCACATCGCCCGCAGGTCATGGACCATCGGCCGCCCGACGGCGATCGTGAGCTCGGCCATCACCTCCCGCGCCCGCGGCTCCAGCACCGCCCACTGGGCATCGGCCAGGTCAGAGGGATAGCACGGCCGGCGGTCGCGGCACCAGCAGCCCGGCGAGGCGCAAGAGGTGGCGAACCCGGCCGCGACAGGGTAAACAGGCATACGGGTCCCTGGCGGTACGGAAGGCTTCGACAACCTCTGAGCTACCAGGGACCCCTTCACGAACCACGGCAACACGCCGTACAGCGACCGAATCGCGACGCTTACGCCACGATCACCCGCATCGCCCCTTTATCTACAGGCTCTTAGAGCGTGCCCGTAGCTGTGCTCGCGTCGGCAACATGCGTCACTCGGGCAACTTCGATTGAGGCTGTCCGGCGTTTGGGGGTCAGCGTACGCCGACCGCCGCCGTCCGAGGTGAGACGGGCGGTGCCACGGGAACCACGCGACCGTTCGGGATGATCCTGAGTTTGATTTTCTTCGCGATAAGGCGGTCGGGCCGTCCCAGGACCAGCGCGGGATCTTCAGGTCGGGCGGGACGTCGGTGTCGCGGGGATGGGAGAGAGCCACCGTGTCGACCGAGCGGTCGATGTAGGCGCGGATCGCGGCCCGGAACGGCGGATCGTCCGGCCAGTCGGCGTCGTCGGCCGCCTGCATGAAGCAGGCCGCGAACCGGCGGCCGAGGTCGCTCATGTCGCCGTTGCCCGCGTGCAGCAGCAGCAGGGCGCTCTGGTCGCCGCCGCACTCCCCCGAGTAACTCGGCGGCCCGCCCATCGCCTCGGCCAGGTAGGCGGCGAGCCGCTCGACGTGCTGCGGGTTCTGGCCCGGGTGCGAGAACGGGTGGTTCAGCTCCGGGTCGGCCAGGCAGCGCGCGTGCAGCGCGGCGGCGAACGGCGGGAAGGCGTCCGCCCCGCCCGCGAACTCGTACAGCGTTGGTCGCATGGATCGATTTTAGGGTTCAGTCCGGCCCGCGGGACAGCGGCACCTCGTCGTTGTCGCTGCGCCCGGCCGCGGCGGCCTGGGTGTCCGGCTGGACGCCGCGGCTGAGGCCGCGGAGGGCGACCAGGGCGGCGATTCCCATGATGATCGCCATCCCGTACAGCACGACCTCGATCGCGCTGGCGAAGTCGGCCCGGATGAACTGCGGGATGGTGGCGACGTTGCCGCTGCCGCCGCCTTGCAGCTGGGCGATCCTCGACGCCTCGCTGGCGGCGGCCGGGCCGGGGACACCCCGGCTGGTGAGCGAGGAGGCGATCTTCGACCGGAACTGGTTGATGAGGATCGTGCCGAGGATGGCGAAGCCGAGGCTGGCGCCGTAGTTGCGGACGGTCTGGGTGATGCCGGTCGCCTCGCCGTAGGAGTAGCGGGAGGCCCGGTTGATAGCGTCGGTGTTCGACTGGCCGAGCATCAGGCCCATGCCCGCCCCGGCGATGATGATGTAGATCGTCTGGGAGCCGGCGTTGAGGTCGGTGACCTTGCCCGCCCAGAGCGCGAACCCGATGGTCGAGATGATGCAGCCGAGCACCACCGGCCGCTTGGCCCCGGCCCGGTCCAGCATCCGGCCGCCGATCTGCGCGAAGACCACGAAGCCGATGAAGAAGTACAAGATGGCCAGGCTGGACGTGGTCGCCTTCTGGCCCAGCGCGATCTGCCCGTAGGTGCTGGCGAAGAAGAACACCGGGATGAACGCCATCGACGCGACCCCGAGCACGATGTTCTGCACGTCGAACGTCCGGTTCTCGAAGATCCGGACGTTGATCAGCGGCGAGTCGGTGCGGCGCTCGACCGCGACGAACACGATCAGCAGGACGACGCCGGCGGCGATGCTCACCCAGATGGCCGGGTTGCCCCAGCCCCACAGGGCCGACTGCTGGAACCCGAACACGCTCAGCCCGACCCCGCCGATGATCAGCGCCAGGCCTCGGTAGTCGATCGGCGCGGGATGGCGCTCGTTGGGCGGCTTGGAGACGGCGATCAGGACGAGCGCGATCAGCGCGACCGGGATGTTGATCCAGAAGATCGCCCGCCAGGTCCACTCGATCAGGTAGCCGCCCGCGATCGGGCCGACCGCGGTCAGCCCGCCGGCGACGCCGAAGAACAGGGCCAGCGCCCGGCCGCGGGAGCGCAGGTCGAAGGTCTGCACCACGATCGCGATCGCGGCCGGGAACATGAGCGCGCCACCCGCGCCCTGCACCGCGCGGAACGTGATCAGCCAGGCCTCGGCCCCGCTGCCGGCCGGGGTGGCCCCGCAAAGGGCCGACGCCGCCGCGAAGATGATCACGCCGATCACGACCATCAGGCGGTGCCCGACGATGTCGCCCAGCCGGCCGCCGAAGGCGAACAGCGCCGCCAGCGCCAGCAGGTACGCGTTGATCGCCCACTGGATGCCGCTCGACGACAGGCCCAGGTCGTGCTGGATGGTGGCGGCGGCGATGGAGACGATGGTCTGGTCGATGAACGTCATCGCGACGGCGAAGATCATCGCGGCCAGGATCAGGCTCCGGCCCCCCGACCCGCCGGTGGTGCTGCCGGTGCTCATGGTGGTCCCTCCGTGGATCGCCTGCTTCAGTTATGCCCCGGCCTCGGGCAGGTCTTGCACCTGGCTTTTGGTGAGGCTGAGCCTGATGCCCTGGTCGAACCCGGCGATCTTGTCGAACGGGATGGCGACCTCCTTGCGACCCCACAGGTGCCCCTCGCCGAGCAGCACGTGGGTCACCCGGCCGCTGCCGGGCTCGATGCGGAACCCGCGCAGCCGGCCGATGTCGCCGTCGGTGGCGTGCACGCGGTCGCCGCCGTGCTCCTCGACCTCGCCCGGCGGGGCGACGTCGACGGTCTCCCGCTCCGGGATCCGCAGGAAGTCGCCGCCCTCGGCCACCGGCTCGCCGGTGCCGCGCCAGCCGGGCGGGATCAGCTGGACCGGCACGGTCCGCCCGACCGCGAATTCGGCCAGGGTCTCCTCGGCGCCGTCCAGGTTCATGAACTCCGCTTCGGTGCAGCGGAGCCGGAGCTTGCCCGGCGCTGCGCGGACGTCGTTGTCATCGGTGTCTGCCTCGGCCTCGGCGAGGTTGAGCGGGACGAGCCGGGCGAGACCGGACCGGCCTTCCGGTTCGACCGCCACGTGGGTCACCACGGCGGAGACCGGGTCGATGACCGCGGCCCGCACCTTGCCCCGGTACCCGTCGCTGCCGACAGTGGCGGCGCCGATCCTGAGCAGCGTTATCAACCAGTCACCTCGTTGAGCTTGCCGGTCGCGACGTCGAAGACGAAGCCGCGGATGTCGTCCTTATAGGGAATATACGGGCTGGCGAGGATGCGGGCCCTGGACTGGCGAACATCTTCCTCGACGTCGGTGAAGGCCTCCACCGCCCACGGCGGGCGCAGGCCGGTGTCGTCGGCGATGCTCTGCTTGAAGGAGTCGTCGGTGACGTTGAGCATGCCGCAGTCGGTGTGGTGGATGAGGATGACCTCGGTCGTGCCCAGCAGCCGCTGGCTGATCGCCAGCGACCTGATCACGTCGTCGGTCACCACCCCGCCGGCGTTCCTGATCACGTGCGCCTCGCCGTTGGCGAGGCCGAGCAGCTCCGAGATCGCGAGCCGCGCGTCCATGCAGGCGACCACCGCCACGTGCCGCGACGGACGGGCGGACATCGGGTCCGAGTACCGTTCCGCGTAGGCGGCGTTGTTGTACAGGTACTCATCGGCGACGCTCACTGCTGTTCCTCCCGGGTGCACGACTGTGGCCGGCTGGGCACCGGAGCCGGCGACTAGAGTCTTACCCAGTCTTGCTGATTAGACGACCTCGTTAAGCTTCCCGGTCGCCACGTCGAACACGAAGCCGCGCACCTGGTCGGAGTGCGGGATGAACGGGCTCCCCTTGATCCGCGCGATCGACTGGCGGACGTCCTCGTCGAGATCGCCGAAGGCCTCGGCCGACCAGGCCGGCTTGATCCCGGTATCGGCCTGAATGGCCGCCTTGAACTGGTCGTCGGTGAACGTGAGCATGCCGCAGTCGGTGTGGTGGATGAGGATGATCTCGGTCGTGCCGAGCAGCCGCTGGCTGATCGCGAGCGACCTGATCTCGTCGTCGGTGATCACGCCGCCGGCGTTGCGGATCACGTGCGCCTCGCCGTCCTTGAGCCCGAGGATCGCGTACGCGTTGAGGCGCGCGTCCATGCAGGCCACCACCGCGACGTGCCGGGACGGGGGCAGCGGCAGCGGGCCGCTGAAGCCGGCCGCGTAGGCGGCGTTGTTCTGCAGGTACTCGTCGGTAGCGCTCATCGTCGAATCTCCTCCTTGATTCCTATTTTGCCTACCAATTAGCTAGCTTGCTTCCGGTTAAATGTCAAGGATTCAAGGTTCGGCGCACAGCCCTAGGTCGGTCACACTGGGAGAAGTAGGACGAGGAGGCCGTTGTGGCGGTTGTGGACAGTGTTGCCCCGGTGAAGCCGCTGCTTCGGGGTTGGATGCACCTGGTCTGGTTCGAGGCCTGTCTGGTGCTCGGCACCCTGGCGCTGGTCCACACGCACGGCGCGCTGCGGGTCACCGGGCTGGCCATCTTCGTCGTCAGCGTGAGCGCGATGTTCGGGGTCAGCGCGTTCTACCACCGCGGCAACTGGAGCGAGGCCTGGCGGGTGCGGCTGCAGCGGGTGGATCACGCGATGATCTTCCTGCTGATCGCGGGCACCGCCACCCCCGCCTTCCTCATCGCCTCGCACGGGGTGTTCCGCATCGCCTGCCTGGCCGCGCTGTGGACGCTGACGCTGGCCGCGGGCGCGATCCACATGGTCTGGATGAACGCGCCCGAGCTGCTGGTCGGCTCGACCTTCGTGGCCCTCGGCTGGGCGGGCGGCCTGGCGATCCCCGCGGTGTGGCTGCACTCGGGGGCCGCCGCGGGCACCCTGCTGCTGGTGGGAGGCCTGCTCTACACGGCCGGGGCGCTGTCCTACCGCTTTCGCTGGCCCAACCCCAATCCGGCCGTGTTCGGCTATCACGAGGTCTTCCACGTCTACGTCTGCGCCGCCGCGACCTGCCAGTTCACCGCGATCGCGGTGTTCATCGCCTGACTTGCCGCACCACTTACTCCGCCACTTACTCCACCGCGTGACGCGTTACGCCCTGGGCGCGCGGGAGCAGGAACGTGAGCGCCGCCGCGATGAGGAGCACCGCCACGTCCACCCAGGCGACCACGGTCAGGCCGGTGACGAAGCTGGCCCGGCTGGGCTCGCCGCCGATCACCTCGTAGAAGACGGCCCCGATGACCGCGACCCCACTGGCGATCGAGAACTGCTGGGTGGTGGTGAGCACCCCGGCCGCCGCCCCCGCCTGCTCCGGGCGGACGTGCGAGAGCACGGCGCTCATCAGCGACGGCACCATCAGCCCCTGGCCGATCCCGATGAGGGCCGTCCCCGGCGCGGTCTCCCAGCCGGTGAGCTGGCCGCCGAAGTGCACCGCGGTGAGCGCGAGCACGAGCGCGCCGGCGATGGCGGCGACCGCGCCGAGGGTGATCGAGCGCGACCCCAGGCGGGCGGCCACCCTCGGGCCCAGCAGCGTCATCGCGATGAACGTCAGCGCCAGCGGCAGGTTGACGATCCCCGCGTGCAGCGGCGACAGCCCCAGGCCGGACTGGAGCAGCAGCGTCAGCACGAACATGAAGCTGCCGAAGAAGAACAGCGAGGCGAAGTTCAGCAGCAGCCCGGCCGAGAAGGCCCGGTCGCGGAAGAGGGCCAGGTTCAGCAGCGGCTCGCCGCCGTTGCGGGTGAGCCGGCGCTCCCAGGCGAGGGTGGCGGCGAGCACCGGCAACGCCAGCGCGAGGGAGATCCAGGTCCAGGCCGGCCAGCCCTCGTCGCGGCCGAGCGTCAGCGGCACCAGCGCGAGCGCCAGCCCGCCGGAGACGCCGATCGCCCCGAGCGGGTCGAGCCGCGGCTTGCGCAGTCCGTGCGCCTTCGGCACCACGATGGCGGCGACGATCAGCGCGACGATCCCGACCGGCACATTCACCAGGAAGATGGCCCGCCAGCCGAGGCCGAAGATGTTGGCCTGGATCAGCCCGCCGCCGAGGATCTGCCCGGACACGAAGCCCAGGCCCATGGTGGCGCCGTAGTACCCAAGCGCCCGGCTCCGCTCGCGGGCCGGGAAGGTCGCCGTGATCAGCGCGACCACCTGCGGGACCATAACCGCGCCGGTCAGCCCCTGCACCAGCCGGAAGGCGACCAGGACGCCCGCGCTCGGGGCGACGCCGCAGGCCAGCGACGCGAGGGCGAACGTGACCACGCCGATCAGGAACAGCCGCTTGTAGCCGAACAGGTCGCCCAGCCGGCCCCCGGTGACCATGCCGCTGGCGTACATGAACGCGTAGCCGCCGACGATGAGCTGCAGCGCGGCGTCGCTGACGTGCAGGTCGTGCTGGAGCGAGGGGGCGGCGACGTTGACCGCCCAGATGTCGAAGCCGGCCATGAACATCGCGATCAGGATGACCGGCAGCATCGCCCATCGCCGGGGGTACCCGGCCTGCCCGGCCTGCGCCTGGCCCGGGGCCGCGACGCCTGCCTTTGTTTGCGCTGTGGGTGTGGGCGCAGTCACGATCCAGCCTCCGAAGTTCGATCCCCGTCAAAGTTCGATCTAGATCGAACTGTACGACAGGTTTCGAACTTCACGCAACTTGGCTTATGCTCACAAGCGTGATGGATGATGTGGTCGAGCCCGCGGCGGAGTACCTCGAACTGCCGCGCGTACTGGCCGCGCTGGCCGAGCCGAACCGGCTGGCGACCGTGCAGTACGTGGCCCGCAGTGGCGAGGCCTGCTGCTCGGAGATCATCCAAGAGGCGGGGCTGACCATGACCAAGTCGACCTTCTCCCACCACCTGCGCATCCTGCGCGAGGCAGGCGTCCTCACCAAGCGCATCCAGGGCACCAAGGGCTTCACCAGGCTGCGCAAGGAGGATCTGGACCGCCGCTTCCCCGGCCTGATCGACGCCGTCATCGACGCGGAGAATCAAGACCCCGCATCCAGACAGAATATCTCATTGTAGTTAAATAGAGACGCTGGGTAATACGGGGGAAATTCCTGGTGCGCGATGAAAACTGGCTACGCCGCCGCTGCGCTGGCGGCGGCACTACTCGGGCTGGCCGCGTGCGCGACGCCCGGAACCGTGACCGAGGTGGCGCCGGCCACCGTCAGCCACTCGGCGACGGCGGCGCCGCGATCGGCCGCGCCGACGCCGGCCGTCACCAAGACGGTGGTCAAGTACCGTTCGGTGACCGCCACGCCGACGGCCGCGCCCGCTCCGGCT
>DATCGA010000540.1:0-3342 GCA_036509215.1 Trebonia sp. | reverse complement strand
CGACCAGGTCGATGACGCTGTGCCCGTCGCTGCCGAGCGACAGCGGCGAGCCGGCGGCGGCCAGCGCCGGAGCGGGGCCGACCCCGTCGGCGAGGTCGGCCTCGGTCAGCGGGCACATGCACACGGTCGCCCGCGACCCGCCTAGCAGCTCGATGTCGTGCGAGGTCAGGTGGGTGGCGTGGACCATGGTCGAGCGCGGGCCGAGCGCCCCCGCCTGATAGAGCACCTCGGCCGGCGTTCCGCCGAACGCCGCCCGGCACTCGGCGTTCTCCAGCGGCTGCTCGGACAGGTGCGCGTGGACCGGCGCCCCGTGGGCGTGCGACCACGCCATCACCTCGGGCACCTGGTCGGGCGGGACCGCGCGGACCGAGTGGATCGCCGCGCCGAGCCGGGCGTGCGGCCCCACCATCCCGAGCGAGTCGCGGGTGAACCCTGAGACCCGCTCCGCCCAGGCCGCCGCCGAGCCGTCGCCGAACCGGAGCTGAACCCCCGCCAGCGGCAGCGGGTCTCCGCCGGGCAGGAACCCGCCCGCCAGGTAGCACGCGTCAAGCAGGGTGATCCGCAAGCCGGCGGCGGCCGCGGCCGCGATCAGCACCCGCCCCATCTCGTTCGGATCGCGGTAGCGCTTTCCGCCCGGACCGTGGTGCAGGTAGTGAAACTCCCCCACGCAGGTGATCCCGGCCAGCGCCATCTCCGCGTAGACGGCGCGGGCGAGCGCGAAGTAGGTTCCCGGGTCGAGCCGCCCGGCGACCGAGTACATGCGCTCCCGCCAAGTCCAGAAGGTGTCGCCGGCCGCCCCGCCGGTCCCCGCGGCGGCGGTCCCCGCGGCGGCGCCGCGCAGCGCGCGGTGGAACGCGTGCGAGTGCGCGTTGGCCAGGCCGGGCAGGGTCAGCCCGGGCAGCCGGACCGTGCCCGGCGGGATCGCCGCGGCGGGGGTGCCGGGCGCGACCGCCGTGAACCGGCCGCCGCGCGCCTCGATGAGCACGCCCTCGGCCAGCGGGAGGCCGGCCCCGAGCCAGGCGGTCTCGGCGTGCCAGCGGCGCACCGCTGCTGCTGCCTCGTCTGATGTCACACGCACATCATTCCCGGCCCGACTCGGCAGGCCGGCGGTGGGTAGAGCCTTGGCCGGCCGGCGCTGGGTAGAATTTGCGGTGATGACAACGGGGAAAGAACACATTGACGCCGCCGTCCACCACGGCCCGGAGCATCGGGACGTCTCGGGCGGATGGCTGCGGCCCGCCGTATTCGGCGCGATGGACGGGCTCGTCACCAACGTGTCGCTGATCGCGGGCGTCGGCGGTGGCGGCGGATCGCAGCACGCGATCGTCCTGACCGGCCTGGCCGGCCTGGCGGCGGGCGCGTTCTCGATGGCGGCCGGGGAGTTCGTCTCCGTGTCCTCGCAAAACGAGCTCGTCCAGTCAGAGGTGGACAAGGAGCAGCACGAGCTCAACACCAACGCCGCCGCCGAGCAGCTCGAGCTCGTCGGCATGCTGCGCCGCCGCGGCATCAGCGCCGCCACCGCGCGGCAGGCCGCGGCCGAGATCTCCGCGCACCCGGACAAGGCTCTTGCCATGCATGCGCTCGAGGAGCTCGGCGTCGACCCGGCCGAGCTGCCGTCGCCGCTGGTCGCCGCCGGTGCGTCGATCGTCTCGTTCGCTATCGGCGCGATCATCCCGCTCTTCCCGTACCTCATCGGGTTCGACGCGCTCTGGGTGGCACTGCTCCTGTCGGGGATCGCCGCGATCGTGGGCGGCGGCCTGGTCGCGCGGCTGACCGCCCGGCCGTTCTGGCGGGGGGCGCTGCGGCAGCTCGCGCTCGGCGCGATCGCGGCCGGCTTCACCTACCTGATCGGCCTCGCGGTCGGCGGGATGGCGGCGGGCTAGCGTCGCCTACCGACTGGTATGTACACCCATCTTCCGGAACTTGCCGCAACACGGACCATCAAGCCACAACTATCTACTCGAACGCATTAATCGAACGCATCAGCGTATGAATTGACGTACCCGTTTTGTCCGTTTTCGGCGGTTGGAACTGCCTGAGATCATGACTTAGCCATGACTGGAATATTGAAGAACCCCCGGTCAGCGGGGGTGGTGCTGGCCGGGGGTCATCGGGGATGCTACCCCGCTTGCGGCTGGTGAACGGTGGTGGTGCTGCCGTCCGGCCAGACGATTGTGACGCTGAGCGGAAGGGTCGTCCCGGTTCCAGGGGCGGCGGTGTCAGCAGAGACGGCGTACGCATCATAGAGGCTCAGAAGCTTCCCGTCGGCGGTCAGCGCCTTGTCTGCGGTTTCCCAGAAGGTTCGCGACTGCCAGAGTCGGCCCGTCTCGGCGTGGCCGATCGTCGTTTCTGAGTATCCGATGATCTCGGCAAGCTCTAGCTGGGAGAGGCCGAACGTGTGGCGGCGGCCGGCGAGTGCGCCCGACAACGTGGCGGCGGCGCGGGCGGCAGGGTCAGTACGGGCTGGGTTGCTGCCTACGCGGGCGCGGGCGTTGGCGCTAGGGCCGGCATAGAGGGTTCCCTCTTTGATCAGCAGGACGAAAGCCTTACGGCAGGTCAGCACGCTATAACCGGTGGCGCGGGCGAGGCTTGCGGCGCTCGGCGCGGGTGAGCCTGGTTTCAGTGTTCCGTCTGCGATCTGGGCGCGGATCATCTCGGCTACCTGAACGTAGCGAAGGGTCGGGGGGCTATCCGGCATCGCCGGCACCCCCACGCTGAGCGGCGGCGACGGGTGGCATGCGTTCCAGCGCCGCTTTGACTCTCGCGAGGATATGCGGGGCGATCGGCGCGCGGTTTCGCGCTCGCGTCCCGTTGACGAGAGGAAATACCGGGATGCGTCTAACGGTCGTCCGACCAGGCATCACCAGCGCCCACACGATTTTTCCGCCAAGCTGCCCGCCGACCTGATAGCTGCCACAACGGTCTGCCATGGTGTCCACGATGGTGAGTCCGCGTCCGTGCTCGGCGTCGGCGGTTACGACACGGTGGACGGGCGCGGGCATGGTGGCGTCCCAGATGAGGAACAGGACGCCTGCCTCGCTGCCGAGCATCCACATGCGGACAGGGTCGGGGCGGCGCTCGGCGCGGGTGGACTGTACCGCGTTGGTGATCAGCTCAGACGCAATCAGGCAGGCATCATCCTCGATATGGCCTAGCTCCCATTCCCTCAGCACCGCGCCGATGTGGGCGCGAGCACAGCCGGGGGCAGTGAGCAGCGCGCCCAATTCCAGGTACGAGCGAAGCGGCCAGCGATCGAGCCAGCCGTAGTCCGGTTTTGCCATGGGCGGGACGGGCGTCAGGTGAGCGGCTGAGGTTGTCATGTCGGCCCGATCGTGTGCGGCG
>DATCGA010000539.1:0-19811 GCA_036509215.1 Trebonia sp. | reverse complement strand
CCGAGGGCTCCGCGCCCATTGCGCGATCTCCTGTTATGTCTGCGTGTCTGCCCGGATCGGCTAGTTACGCCACGACTGACCGACTCCGCCTTGCTGGGAAAACCTCAGTGGGCACGGCGTGCGCTCGATAGCGTCGGCCTCAGTGCCAGTGAGGTGCGGCGCGTGGAGCAGCTCATTCTGTCGACCCTCGCACACGAGGCACTGGCAGGGGACCCGGTCGCCGCGGTCTTGCTCGACGCTGACCTGGCCATTCTGGCAGCGGAGCCCTCGGTGTATGACGGTTACGCCCAGGCGGTCAGGGACGAGTACTCCCGCGTGCCCGACGACCTGTGGCGAGTCGGGCGGCAGAATGTCTTGAACTCGCTCCTCGGCCGGGGCTCGATCTTCGTCACCGCGCCGGCGATCGACCGCTGGGAGTCGGCCGCCCGCGCGAACCTGGAGCGTGAGCTCAGCAAGCTGGCCGTCTGAATTCCTCGGCTACATCGGTGCCCCCCGAAGGATGTCGTAGTGCCAGTACGTCGGGTGGGAAAACTGCGTCCAGGCCGCGGGGCCGTTCGTCTTGCGGTCCTCCAGCAGGCCCCTCCCGCACGTCAATCGTCCAGCGGATCGCCGGATCACCCTCGAACAGCCAGCCGATCACGTCCATGCGGCCTGCCTCCTCCGGGAAGCCGTCTGCCCTCCATCACGCCATTGTTTCCCGAACGCCCTCCGGTACGAGCCGGTGACCGGGTCGGCCGCTACGGTAGTGGCCATGGTCGGCGACGACGGGGGCCGGATTCGCATGCCGGCGGCGACGCTCGGGGCCGGGGGACCGGTCGTCTCCCGGTTGGGGCTGGGGCTGGCGGCTTTGGGCCGCCCGGCGTACATCACCAGCGGCCGTGAGGGGGACCTGCCCGACCGCAGCGTGGCCGGCCTGCGGGCCCAGGCCTTCTCGATGCTGGATGCCGCTTACGCGGCCGGGGTTAGGTACGTGGACGCGGCTCGTTCCTACGGTCTGGCGGAGGAGTTCCTGGCCGGCTGGCTGACCGAGCGCGGCCACGCGGACGTGATCATCGGTTCGAAGTGGGGATACCGCTACACCGGCGACTGGCGGCTCGACGCTCCCAGGCAGGAGGTCAAGGAGCATTCGCTGGCCATGTTCACGACCCAGCTGGCGCAGAGCCGGGCGCTGCTCGGTGACCGGCTCGCCCTTTATCAGGTGCATTCTCTGACCATCGACTCCGGATTGTGGACCGACGCTCCGCTGCTGGCCGCGCTGTCCCGGCTGCGCGTCGATGGGGGCGTGATCATCGGAATGAGCACCAGCGGCCCGCTTCAGGCGGAAGCGATCCGCCGGGCGCTATCGGTGACCGTTGACGGGCAGCAGTTGTTCACGGCGGCGGAGGTGACATGGAATCTCCTCGAGCCATCCGCGGGCCCGGCCGCCGCCGAAGCCGCCGAGGCCGGGTGGGCGATCCTGGTCAAGGAGGCGGTCGCCAACGGGCGGCTGACTCCGGCGGGCGGCCCGCCGGAGTCGTTGACCACGCTGGCGGCGGCGCGCGGCGTCACCGAAGACGCGATCGCGCTGGCCGCCGCGCTGGCCCAGCCGTGGGCGTCGGTTGTGCTGTCCGGCGCCGTCACCCGCGGGCAACTGGATGAGAACCTGGCCGCGCTCGCCGTCGGCCAGCTTCCTGCCCTCAGTCTCGCCGAAACCCCGGCCGCTTACTGGCAGGAGCGGGCGGCCAGGCCCTGGCACTGAACCGCTCCCCGGCGCGCCGCCGGGACGGGCGGGCAGCCTGAACGGCCGGGCCGCACGCCCAGGTCAGTCGAATGCGACGACGAGGCGGACGCCGTCGTCGCCGAACCGACCGGCCAGTGCGCTCATCACGGCGAACAGGTGCGGCCAGTGGGAGCCCGAGCCCAGGACCGTGCCGACGGACAGAGCCTGATAGCAAACCGTGAGGTCGTCTGTCTCCCACTCCAGCCGCTCGACGGCCGAACTCCAGCCGGCCGACGTAGTGCTCCGGGCTCACCGATGAATCCAGCACCCCAAGCTCAGCCCAGCTCGCACACTCCAGGTGGCCGGCCGCCAGCGGTTGTTCCAGCTTGGCGCGCAAGCCGGCGGACAGGCCGGCCGGAAGCCCGCGGCCCGCCGCGAGCGGAGTGAAGCCCCCACACCACCGCACGCTACAACACGGATCCCTGGGTGTAACCAGTCGCCGCCGATGCCGTCGATTATGGCCGCGATCAGCGCGCCAGCTGAGCGCAGGCGCCTCCGGCCAGGACTACGCCCGCGCCCTGCCAGCACATCAGCAGCAGCCACATCGGCGGGCAGCCCAGTCCGCACGTCCAGCCAGGCTTCGCGAGACGGATCCCACCGCTCCAGCCGGATATCCGCACCCAGGCCCTGCCGGGCAAGCACCTCGTCTGCTATGCGCTCGGCGATTCCCGCGGCATCCGCGGTGGCGGCGTACAAGAAGACGCCTGTCTTTCCCGCGCTCACGGAGATCTCTTCACCGACGCTACTGCGCAGCAGGTCACGGACGACATCAGGGGAAACCGGCTTGCTGGTGGCCAGCTCGCCATGGACCATCAGGCTTACCCGCCACTCTCCGTCCACATAGCAAGTTTATCGTCGCGCATGGCGTTCCGGGAGAAGGCGGATCGCCGGCCGTGGCCGACGATCCGCGCTGAGCTTATTTCGTGCCTGCACCCTCGAGGCAGAACTCGTTGCCTTCCGGGTCGGCGAGGATCAGCCACCCCGCGCCGAGTGGCTGATCGTCAAGGACGGTCGCGCCGAGCCCGATCAGCCGGGCGAGTTCCCGCTGCGGGTCGTCGCCGGGTGGAATCAGGTCGAGGTGCAGGCGGTTCTTGGCGGTCTTCGGCTCCGGGACGGTGGTGAAGTACAGCCGCGGGAAGCCTCCTGCGGGTGACTCGGCGAGATACTCGACGCGCCCGGGCACGTTCTCTTGCTCGTGCGCGGTCCAGCCAAGGGCCGCCGCCCAGAACGAGGCTTGGGCGCGAGCATCCGCGCAGTCGAGGGTGATATTGAGAATTCCTGCGTGCTCGCCGTTTGCGGTGTTCATAGCGCTCTGCTTTCGCTGCGGCGCCTCCCCGCGGCAGACGTCAGGAGCCAGCAGGAAGCGCGGGAGGGTAACAAGACATCGACCGCACCTCCCTTCACGCTCCGGTTGCGACGTGGCGTCTGCCGCGATTGTCTCGTGCCGGCCTGCGGATGGACATAGCGGAGCCCCTGATGGATGAGCTAATCGACCAAAATTCGCATCATCATCACCACCACCACCACCAGGGCTCCTGATGCTTCATCCACGTACTGCGGCTCCGCGAGGCATAACAAATGCCGCCCGGATTCTCGAGCCTCGGGCGCAGCCGCGGTCTTCGGGGAACGGTGATCGTCCGGTGGCGTTTGGCCTGTCAGGCGCGGTCGTGGAGAGTGACCTGGTAGCCGTCGGGGTCGGCGAAGGTGAATGTCCGGCCGAAGGGGCCGTCGATCGGTGCGGAGACGATGGTGTGACCGTCGGCGAGGAGAGCATCGTGAATGGCCTGGACGTCTGTGGCGTGGAGCCAGATCGCGGTGCCGATGCCGGGCTGGGCGGCGGATGCGAGATCGGTGCCGGGAACGACGTCGCGGAGTGCGAACGCGATCGGCTTCGTCTCGAAGACGACGGCGTGCGGAGGTCCGGCCTGCGAGCGGACGAGGCCGAGGTACTGCTCGTAGAACGCCCGCGAAGCGTCGAGGTCGCGCGCTTGGAGCGAGATGAAGTCGGGGCCGGTGGCGGGCATGCTGATGCTCCTTCTCTTCGTGTCAGTTTTCTGACACGCTCAATCTATGTCAGAATACTGACATGAGTCAAGACGGTGCCGGCGTCGACCTGGAGACGTCACTGGGCTACCTGCTGAAAGAGGCGTCGAGCGCCCTCCGCGCAGCCATGGAGGAGGTGCTGCGGCCACTCGGGATGAGCGTGACGCACTACTCCTGCCTCGAGCTGCTGGCCCAGCGACCGGGCCTGTCGAACTCCGAGCTCGCACGGGGCGCGTTCGTGACCCGGCAGACGATGAACGTGCTGCTCCAGGCCCTGGAACGAGAGGGCTACGTGACCAGGCCCGCAGAGGCGCCCGTCGGGAAGGTTCTTCCCGCGCGGCTCACGCCTCGCGGCCGGCGGAGCCTGGAGAAGGCGACCATAGCGGTCCGGTCCGTCGAGGTCAGAATGCTGGCCGGCCTGACCGAGACCGAGCAGTCAGGCGCGTTCCGGATCCTGCAGAGCATGATCCATTCCCTGCGCGATGGCAACGACGGCGCATAGCTCGTTCCCCGGCACCCTCTTCTGCGATGAGGCGCATAACCCAACCCCTAACCAGGATGGAAAGGGTTCAGTGTTCCTTTACGAACCGCAACCGGTGTACTCAGCGACCGGTCGGCCGGCACGGGCCGATGTCAGGGCCGCAGGCCGAACGTCGGCCGGCCGGGCGGGCTGCCGCGCAGCACCGCGTAGGCGTCGCGGACCCAGTCGCACAGCAGCGGCCTGGTCTCCCGCGGGTCGATTATCTCCTCGATTCCGAACCGCTCGGCCGTCCGCATCGGGTTGCGTACCGCGTCAAGCCTGGCCCGGATCTCGGCCAGCAGCGCGGCCGGATCATCGGCTTGCTCCAGGTCGGCCCGGTAGGCGGCCTCGATGCCGCCCTCGACCGGCAGCGAGCCCCAGTCGGCCGAGGGCCACGCCCAGCGGCGCGTGAGCCGGTGCCGGTTGGTGAGGCCCGCCCCGCCGACGCCGAAGACCCGCCGGATGATGATCTCGGCGCCCGGCACCCCGGCCTGGTAGACAGCGGCGATCGCCCGCACCCCGTGCCGGATCGTCGCGCGCTGCTCGGCCCTGGTGCCGATCAGCAGCCCTGGCTGGTCGGTGAAGGTCACCACCGGGAGGTGGAACGCTGAGCAGAGATCGGCTAGCCGGGTAACCGCCTCCGCGGCCTCGACGGTCAGGCAGCCGCCGGCCACGTACGGGTTAGGGGCGACCACGCCAACCGGATGGCCGTCCAGCCGGGCCAGCGCGGTCACGATCGAGCCGCCGTACCGCTGCACTTCCATGACCGAGCCGGCGTCGAAGACGGCAGCCAGGATCGGGCGGATCCGGTAGGGCTGGCGCCGATCGCGCGGCACGGCCGCCAGCAACTCGGCCGCCCGCCGGCTGACCGGGTCCGCGTTCGCAGCGACCGGCGGCAGCTCGAAGACGCTCGGCGGCAGGTAGGACAGGAACCTCCTGATGAGGGTGAACGCCTCTGCTTCGGACGCCGCGATCAGGTCGACGGCGCCGTTCCTGGCATGCACTCGCGACCCGCCGAGCTGCTCCTTGTCGACGTGTTCGCCCGCGCCCGAGCTGACCACCGGCGGGCCGGCCACGAAGAGCTGCGCCGTGCCCTCGACCAGGATCGACAGGTGGGCCGCGCAGAGCCGGGCGGCGCCGAGCCCCGCGACCGGGCCGAGGCCGGCCGCGACGACCGGGACCGTCGACAGGTTGTCCACGACGTAATCCCAGCCGGGATTGACGGGCACGTAGGTGTGCCCGCTTGTTTCCAGGGTCTTCACGCTGCCGCCCCCGCCGGTGCCCTCGACCAGCCTGATGATCGGCAGGTGGAGCTCGTTCGCGAGCTGCTCGGCGTGGATCTGCTTGCCGACGATCGAGGCATCGGCCGCGCCGCCGCGAACGGTGAAGTCATCGCCGCCGACGACCACCTTGCGGCCGTCCAGGCGCCCGGTCCCGGTCACGAAATTGGCCGGCATGAAGCTGGCGAGCTCGCCGGACTCGTCATAGCGGGCGGTTCCGGCGAGCGCCCCGAGCTCGTGAAACGAGCCCTCGTCGAGCAGCGCGGCGATGCGCTCCCTGACGGTCAGCCGGCCGGCGTCGCGCTGCCGCCTGATCTTCTCGGGCCCGCCCATGCGCTCGGCAAGCTCCTGGCGGCGGCGCAGTTCATCCAGTTCCGGTTGCCACGTCATGCCCCCACAAACTAACCGACCAGGCACGTCCCGGCTAGATCTTGACCGTCGCTGATGTCCTGGACATTTCCTATCCGAGAAGTCGTCGCGTTACGCTTTACCTGCGTTTGCACGCAGCGGGGAGATGCTGGTGGTGACCGGACCTGAATATCGGGCGGCGGCCCCCGAGCGCAGCCGCCTCGGGGCGGCCGACTCCGACCGCGAGCAGGCGATCGGCGCCCTTCAGGCCGCGTTCACGCAGGGTCGGCTGACCAAGGACGAGCTCGTCGCGCGGGTGGGCCGGGCGCTGGCCGCACGGACCTATGCCGAACTGGACGCGCTGACCGCCGACACCTCTGACGCGGCCACGCCGGCAAGCTCGCCTGCTCCGAGCGTCCCGGCCATCGCCGGGACGGCGCGCCCCTCCGCCCCAGCGCACCCCTGGCCGATGACCAAGGCGGCCGTCAAGTCGGGCGGCTGCCTGGCCATCGCGGCCGTCGCCTGGATCGCCGAACACGCCGACACGAATCCAGCCGGACCTGGCCCTCATACCTTCCACTCGCTGCCCATCCCGATGGCTTTCCTGGCCCTTATCGCCATTGTCACCGCATTCGTCATCCTGGGACGCGGGATAGCCGCCGCACGGCGGCAAAGACGCTCCCGCCGGCGCCTGCATCGGAGTGCCGGAATGGAGTGCGGATAGCGTGGTGGGGGGAGTCCGGCCACAGGAAGAGCCAAGCGCATGACCCAGCATTTCGGTTACGCCGTCGACCGCCGATACCTGCCCCTGCTGCTTCCCTTCCGGTTCAACCGGGAGCGGGACGGCGTGACGCTGACCGACGACGCGCTCGAGGCCACTTTCGGCTTCTTCAGGATCATCACCACCCGGGCCAACATCACCGGGGCCCACATCACCCGCAACTACCGCTGGTGGACGGCGTTCGGCGTTCGGGGGTCGATGGCCGACGACGGCCTCAGCTTCGGCACCAACCACCAGGCCGGCGTCTGCATCCACTTCGCGGAGAAGGTCCCGTCGCGGCTGAGCCGGCGCGGACACTCGGCCCTCACCGTGACCGTCGAGGACCTCGAAGGGCTGACCCAGGCCCTCGGCGGCGACCCGGACGCAGCCGAGTAGCCGGGCGGTCAGCTGGACCGGGCGGTCACCGTGATCTGCGAGACGCCCGCCGTCGCGTCGATGTCGAAGCCGGCGGCGCCGGGCGCCCAGCCGGCGGTGGCGAACACCGACCCGCCCGCCACGCCCGTGTGGTCCCGGCCTTCCAGCGACACCTCGCTCGCCCCGCCGCCTGCGGTCACCCGGGCCGGCACCCCGGTTGGCAGGCTGAGCTGGAAGTCGCTGGCCCCGCCGATCATCTGCACCGGCACGGCAGCGTGCGGCCGGGGCAGCGTGAGGGTGACGAGGCTTGAGCCGGCGTTGAAGGCGATGCCGGACAGCTGGCCGCCGCGCAGGTCGACGTCGGTCCTGGTGGCGCCGCCGTCGAGGTCGATCTGCCAGCTGACTCCGGCGTTGAGGGTGACGGTGACCGAGGCGGCGTTCGGGGCGGTCAGGTCGACCAGGGCGCCGTTTCCTGCGCCGTCCGAGTCGGACTCGGTCAGCTGCGGCGCGGGGGTTCCCGCAGGCGTGGTGACGGTCAGCAGCGGTCCGCCGGGGGCGAAGCTGGCGGTGCCGATGGTGAGGACGGTGGTCCCGGACAGCACGTCGAGGCTGGCGCGGGTGCGGCCCCCGGCCGTCAGGCTGACGGTGTGCGAGGTGCTGGCGGGCGCCGGGAGGCCGAGCTGCTGCGGGGTGGCCGAGGAGCACGCCGCCAGCAGCGCCGCCGCGGCCCCGGTGACCGCAGCCGCGCCCCATGCCCCGAGGCGGATCCCGCCCGCCGGGTGCCTTGTCCTTGCCACCGCAACCTCCCGCGAGCACCGGCCAGCCCGCTCGCTGTGAACGGACGAAACGACTCGACACTGCCCACATCGGTGACAACCATGCCATGCCGCTCCGCCCGTCGGCTTGGGCGGTCGCCCGTGCGGTCACCAGTTGGCGGCCAACAGGTCCGCCACCCGCGCTGCGGCGGCGGCCGAGCCAGCGCCGGGAAGCCAGCTGCAGGCGAGGCCGATCGCGGCGACCCGTCCGGTCTCTTGCAGCAGGCTCACGGCGTCGGCCACCGCGGCCATAGCCGGGCCGCCGGCGGCCGGGTAGCGGAGGCCGGGCAGCTCGGCGGGATCGACCACGTCCATGTCTACGTGCACGTACAGCGGGCCCTCGGGTAGCGGGGCGCCCTCGAGGTCGGCCACCGCGCAGGTTGTGATCGCCGAGCCGGCCAGGTAGGCCTCCTCGGGAGGATCCAGGTCACGGGCGCCGACGAGCATAATGCCGGGCTCAGGAACCGGCCGGAGGCCAAGCGCCGCGGCGATCAGCTCCGGCCGGTGCCCCGTCAGCAACCGCAGCGACATCCCGGCCAGGTACCCCGACGCGCTGGTCTCCGGAGTCTGCACGTCCCCGTGCGCGTCGAGCCAGATGATCCCGGGGCTCAGCCCGGCCCGCTGCAGGCCCGCGACGGTGCCGAGAGCGGTCGCGCAGTCCCCGGACAGCACAGTCACCGGGGCCGGCTCAGCAGCGACCGTCTCCGCCACCCTCGCGTACAGGAAGGCCAGCCGACCCCAGGTGTCGCCCGGTGGCAGCTCTGGGGTGACAACGGTCCGCCTGCGATCTGCCCGTGGCGGGAGGATCAGATCAGGCAGGTACTCGTCGAGGTGGTAGGGAACCGCGACAACGCTCACGTCGCTCACCGTAACGCGCCAGCCGGCCGCGTCAATCTGATTCGCGCCTCCTCCGCTTCTAGGGCAGGGGCTGCGCGATCTCCCAGGTGTTGCCCGCCGGGTCCGCGAAGGCCGCCGTGCGCCGGCCCCACGGCCGGTCGATCGGGCCGTTGAGCAGCTTCACCCCGTGCGCCAACAGTTCGGCGCACACCGCGTCCGCGTCGCCTACCTCGACGGTCAGCAGTGCGCGAGAACCGCCGGGCGCGGCAACCGGGATCGGCTCGACCAGCGTGGGCGCGTTGGACACGTGAAGCAGGTTGATGATCAGATTCGACATCTTCACCACGGCCGAGGCGTCGTCCTCGTAAATCACCTCGAGGCCGAAGACCTCGTTGTAGAACTTCTTGGATTCGGGCAGGTCCTCGACGAACAGGGTGATGACGTCGAGCTGCCTTAGTGCCTTGATCATGAATGCTCCTCGGTCTGATGGGGTCTGTCGTTACCCCGACGAACCGCGCTCGCCGGATTCGACACCCAGCCGCTGCTGATTTGCGCCTGCCGCGCCAGAGCGTTTCCAAAGGGGTCGTAGTAATCGGCGGGGGCCTCGGCTGCGGCCGCGATCGCCAGCCTGCTGTCCATCGCGCCCGGCGGCGGGGCCGTCCAGTTGCTGCAGGAGTACCTGGGCGGTCTGACGGAAGAAAGCCCGGTCGCCGACGCCCTGGCCGGGCGGCTCGGCGGGGAGGACGCCGACGCTCCCGACGCCGAGGTGGCCCTCAACGCCGGCCGGCCGAGCAGGCGGCCGCCTCGGGCGAGATCAGTCAGTCCGGCGACAACGGATCGAACGGCTCAGGAGGCGGCTCGAGTACCGGGAACGGCGGCGGAACCGACGACGGGGGAGACGATGGCGGCGGTGGCGGCGGCGACGACGGGGACTAAAACGACGCGACCGCAGCCTACCGAGGGCGGAAGCTGTCGAGTAGTTCGCTGAGCATCTGCCGCTGGCGGCCGGCGGTGACCTGGCCGGGGTAGAGCACCCGCTGGGCGCTGAGCCCGTCGATCAGCACCAGCAACTGGTGAGCGGCCAGGTCGATGTCGAGGGAGTCGCGAAGCTCGCCGAGCTTGAGCGCTTCCGTCAGGTGTCCGCGCAGTCGCCCCGCGAACCGGTCGAACTCGGTGTTCTGCATCGCGCGCAGCTCGGGACTTCCCAGCGCCCGCCCCCAGAAACTGATCTCGATCTGGGCCTCGAGGTCACGCTCGTCATCGAGCGGCAGCGCCTCCAGCATGATGACGTGGAGCGCGTCGAGACCGGCTAGGCCGGCCGCCCTGGCGTCCATCCGGGCAGTGACCCGGCGGTGCGAGAGCACAAGCGCCGCCCCCAGGATGTCGGCCTTGTCGCCGAAGTAGTGCGCCAGGATGCCCGGCGAGCAGTGCGCCTCGCGGGCGATGGCCCTGATGGTGGCCTTGGCGATGCCGTCGCGCGCGATCACCCGCCAGGTTGCGGACAGGATCTCGTCACGCCGCTCATCCCAGTTGACGATTTTCGGCATAACGCTCAAAACTCCCGGACGGTGTTTTCCGGCCGCCCCTGTTTTTTTATCGGACGTCCGTCTAACATCCCCCATAATGTACCCCACAGGCTCCGATGGGCTCGGGTCGGCTCGGACCGAGCTCGTCAGATACGGCAATCGCCTGCTCGCCGACGGACTGTCCATCGGCAGCGCGGGCAACCTCAGCCTGCGCGTGGGCGACACCGTGGCGATCACCCCGTCCGGGATCGCCTACCCGGACATGCAGGCCGCCGACATCTGCTTCGTCACGCTGGCGGGCGCGCTGCTCGCCGAGGAGAAGACAGGCCGGCCGGAAGCGCAGTCCTCGGAGACGCCGATGCACCTGGCGATCTACGCGGCGACCAGCGCGGGAGCGGTCGTGCACACGCACTCGCCCGAGGTCATCGCGCTGTCGGCGGCGCGCAGGGAACTGCCCGCTATCCACTATGCGATCACCGGTCTCGGCGGACCGGTCCGGGTAGCGCCGTACGCGCGCTTCGGGTCGGCGCAGCTGGCCGAGGCCGCCGTCGCGGCGCTTGACGGCCGCAGCGCGGTCATCCTGCGCAACCACGGGGCGGTCACCTACGGGGCCGATCTCGCGCAGGCCTACCACCGGGCGCTGCTCCTCGAGTGGCTGGCCCGCACCTACCGGCTGGGGCTGGCCTACGGGGAACCCGCGGTGCTGTCGGCGGCCGAACTCGCCGAGGTGGCCGCTGAGAGCCGACGGCGCCGCTACGGGACGCGAAAGGCGTCGAGCTCATGACCGGCGACCCCAGCGCCCCCCAGGGAACGCCCGCCCGGGCGACACGGGCACCAGGCCCGCTGGGTCCGGTGACGGTGCTCGGAGCCCACATCCTGGACGTGCTCGGCCGACCGGTCGAGGCCATCCCGCCCGGCCAGGGCAGCGCCCGGCTCACCGAGATCCGGGCCACGGCGGCCGGGACGGCGGCCGGGACAGGCGTCGACCTCGCCAAGCTGGGCGCCAGCGTGTTCGCGGTCGGCGCGATCGGCGACGACCTGCTCGGTGACGTGGTCATCGCCGCGATGGCGAGGCATGGCGTCGACACCAGCGGGCTGAGCCGCAAGAGCGGGGTGCAGACATCGGCCACCATCTTGCCGATCAGGGGGAACGGGGAGCGCCCGGCCTTGCACGTCCCCGGCGCGACGTCGCTCCTCGAACTCGCCGACGTTGACCTGGACCGGGTGCGCCGCAGCCGGGCGCTGCTGGTCGGCGCGCCGGACGCACTCGGCGCCATCGTCGGCGAGGGGCTGGCGCAGGTGGTCGCGGCCGCCCGGGCCGGGGGAGCGCTGGTCGCGGTGGACGTGCTCCACCCCGGCCAGCCGAGGGACCTCCAGCGGATCTCCGGGCTGCTGGGCGCGGCGGACTGGTTCCTGCCCAACGACGATCAACTGCTCGCGCTCACCGGCCGCACCGACCTCGCGTCGGCCATCGCGGACGTGCTGGCGCTCGGCGTCGGCGGCGTGGCGGTCACCTGCGGCGCGGACGGCTGCGTGGTCGCCTCGCGGGACGGCGGCCCCCCGGTACCGCTGCCCGCCATCAAGGTCGACGTCGTGGACACCACCGGCTGCGGTGACGGCTTCACCGCGGGCATGCTGGCCGGGCTCCTGGTCGGTACCGGGCCCGTCGACGCCGCGTGGCTGGGCATCGCCTGCGGCTCGCTGGTCGCCACCGGACTGGGATCGGACGCCGGGATAGCCGGCCTCGACCAGGTGCTGGACTTCCTCGGCCGGTCCCAGCCGTCCGTGGCCGACCGGATCGCCGCCGCGGCCGCGCGGCGAGCACATCAGCACGCGAAGGAGCGGGTCCATGACTGAGGAGCACCCAACGAAGGCGGGCAGCACCGAGGACCAGCGGCTGCGGGAGCGCGCCCAGGCGGTGATCCCGGGTGGGATGTACGGGCACCAGTCGGCCGCGTCGCTGCCCTCGGCTTTCCCGCAGTTCATGCACGGCGGCCGCGGCGCGCGGATCTGGGACGTCGACGGGAACGAGTACGTCGACCTGATGTGCAGCTACGGGCCGGTTGTGCTGGGCCACCGGCATCCGCGGGTCGAGCAGGCGGCTGCGGCGCAGGCGGCCCTCGGCGACTGCCAGAACGGCCCAGGGCCGGTGATGGTGGATCTCGCCGAACTGCTGGTGCAGACCGTGGGCCACGCGGGCTGGGCGATGTTCGCCAAGAACGGCACCGACGCCACCACCATGTGCTGCACGATCGCCCGGGCGCAGACCGGGCGGCAGAAGATCCTGGCCGCCACCGGCGCCTACCACGGGGCCGCGCCCTGGTGCACGCCGCGGCCGGCCGGCGTCACCCCGCAAGACCGCGCCAACCTCGGCTACTACACCTACAACGATCTCGCCAGCGTGCAGCGCGCCGCCGCCGAGGCGGGCGACGACCTGGCGGCGATCGTGGTCAGCCCGTTCAAGCACGACGCCGGGTACGACCAGGAACTGGTCGACCCCGCGTTCGCCCGAGGGCTCCGCGCACTGTGCGACGCCACCGGGGCGGCGCTGATCCTCGACGACGTGCGCTGCGGGTTCCGGCTGCACCTGGGCTCGAGCTGGGAACCGATCGGGGTGTCGCCCGACCTGTCGGCCTGGAGCAAGGCGATCGCGAACGGCCACCCGCTCGCCGCCGTGCTCGGCAATGACGCGTTCCGCGACGGGGCGCGGCAGGTGTTCGTCACCGGCTCATTCTGGTTCTCCGCCGTCCCGATGGCGGCCGCGATCGCCACGATCACGGCGCTGCGCGAAGAGCGGGCGATCGAGTCGATCCAGCGGGCCGGCACCGAGCTGCGGGACGGGATCCTGGCGCAGGCGCGCTCGTGGGAGCTGCCGGTCAACTACACCGGCCCGGTGGCGATGCCCTACCTCTCCTTCGCCAGGGACACGGACCGGGAGCTGGCCGGCCTGTTCGCGGCCACCGCCCTGCGCGGCGGCGTCTACCTGCATCCACGGCACAATTGGTTCGTCTCCGCCGCCCTGACCGGCGACGACATCGCATTGACGCTCGAGGCGACGGACCAGGCGTTCGCCGCCGTCCGCAAGCAGCTTGGCCACTGAGAAGCCAGTGAGAAAGGTTCCCATCCGGATCGACCCGTAGAAACCCCGCCGAAAGAAGGCCTCCCTTGTCCGGTACAGCAGCCGATCCCAACCCGCCAGTGCCTGCCCCCGCCCAGCCGTCCGCGGCGGATCAATCCGAGTCGATCCTGCAGCGGGCCGGCTACAAGCCGGAGCTCAGGCGGTCGCTGCGGTTCTTCTCGATGTTCGCGATCGCGTTCTCGATCATCTCGATCACCACCGGCATCTTCCTGAACTTCGGATTCGGCCTCGCCTACTGGGGCCCGGCCGCCATCTGGACGTGGCCGATCGTCGCGGTCGGCAACATGATGGTCGCCTTGGTCGTCGCCGAGCTCGGCACCCGCATCCCGCTGGCCGGCTACGCCTACCAGTGGAGCGCCCGGCTGGTGAACCCCACCTACGGCTGGTTCGTCGGCTTCGCGGGGCTGCTGTACATGGCCGTCGGCGGCGGCGCGATCATGCTCTCGGTCGCGGCCCCGCTGCTGCTCAGCGAGTTCAACATCGACACCCCGAGCCCGCACCTGGTGCTCGCGGTGGCGATCATCTTGATGCTGCTGCCGGTCGTCATCAACATCATCAGCATCCAGGTGGCGGCCCGGGTCAACAACATCGCGGTGTTCACCGAGATCATCGGGACCGTGGTGTTCGGCGTGCTGCTGCTCGTGCTGTGGGGCGTGCGCTCCAAGCCAACGCCGTACGGCGCGGGCATCCTCACCAGCACCGCCTCCGTCTACCACAACCCGACGTGGTACGCCTTCGCCCTGGCCGGGCTGCTCGGCGCCTTCACCCTGGTCGGGTTCGAGCTGGTGGCCGACATGTCGGAGGACGCGGTGAACCCGAGCCGCAGCGTGCCCCGCGGCGTCCTGTGGGCGGTGGGCGTCTCGGCCGTGCTCGGCATGGTGGCGCTGATCGGCTTCACAATCGCCATCCCGAACCTCAAGACGGTCGAGTCGGCGCCGCTGCCGCTGCTCGCGATCGCGGGCTACTGGCTGCCGTCGGGGCTGGTGAAGGTCTTCGTCGCGTTCGTGGTCTTCTCGATGTTCGCGATCCTCGTCGTCGGCGCCGGCGCGCAGGCCAGGCTCGCCTACTCGCTGTCGCGCGACAACATGCTGCCGTTCTCCGGCTCCCTGCGGAAGATCCACCCGCGCAGCCAGACGCCCGTGGTGGCGCTGCTGGTGTTCGCGGTGATCGACGTGGGAGTGGTGATCTACGGGTACTTCCAGACCAATGCGTTCGGCACTCTGGTCGGCGCGACCGCGATCATCCCCTACATCATCTACTTCCTGATCACCGTGGCCTACGCGGTCAAACGGCGAACCACCGACAGCATCCCCGGCGCGTTCACGCTCGGCCGGTGGGCGTGGCCGGTCATCGGGTTCGTGCTCGTCTACACCGTGCTGATCATGGTGGTGCTGTCGTTCCCGGCGCCGTTCCACGGCTCGGACAAGATGCTCGGCTACGCTCTGGCGCTGGCAGCGCTGTGGTACTTCGGCGGCCTGCTGAGGCGGCTCAGGAAGGGCACGGCCGGGGTGAAGCCGGTCAGCGACCTCGTCGACAAACCCTAGCCCGCACTAGACGAAGTACCGGGCCTGCAGTCGGTACAGCTCGGCGTAGAGTCCGCCGGCCTGGCTCAGCGTGTCGTGAGTGCCGGCCTCGACGACCCGGCCGCCGTCCAGAACGACGATGAGATCGGCCGCCCGGGCGGTGGTGAAGCGGTGCGTGACCAGGACCGTCACCCCGCCCTGGAGGCGGCTGAGATCGGTGTACTGCTGGAACTGCCACTCCTCGGCCCAGTCACGGCCGGCGCCTCAGAGAAGGAGTATCCGATGAGGGCGGGCATCACCCACCGCCTCACCGGGGGCGGCAGCCGGCTCGTATCCGCGGTCACGCCTTCTCCTCGTCGTCGAGTCTGCGAGCCCGCATAGTGACACTGCCGTCCGCCGCACTGCAACGCGATTAAAAGCCGAGCCGGGTTCCCCAGTGGCGAGCCGTCAGGGCTCTAGCAGTCGGTGTGGCTGGGCTCGTAGTCGGACGGGGCCGGGGTGATCAGGTAACCCGTGCCGTTCGGAACCAGGTAGAGGTTGAGCGTCCAGGCGTCGCACGGGCTGTTGTCGACGCTGTCGGCGGGCGACTGGCGGCTGGTGAACGTGACGGTCGCGGTCAGGTCCTGTCCCGTCGGCGTCAGCGACGTGAGCGTCATGCCCGAGTCGGCCGTCGTCGCGTATCCGGAGTTGAAGGACGACTCCGGCTGGTCCGCTTTGCCCTGCGCGGTCTGGGAGCTCGCGTACTCCGCGTAGCTGTGCTTGTTGATCCCTTGAAAGTAATGGCTGAGGACAATCTCCACCTGAGCAGAGGCCGACTTGAGGCCAGGGCTGACGCTGACGACGCTCGGCGAGGCGGACGGCGAGGCGGAACGGGACGGGGACGCGGAAGCCGATGGGGACGTGGATGCCTGCAGACTGGCCGGCTGGGTGTCGGCGGGATGGGTCGGCGGCACCGTGGCGTTCGAGGCCACGGTGGGCGTGTGGCCCTGCGGCAGCGCCGTCTGCCGGTTGCCGGTCGCGCTGATCAGCGCGTAGCTGCCGCCGCCGGCGGCGAGCAGCACAATGGCCGTCACCGCGATCCACAGCCCCCGCCCGCGGCCCGGCCGCCCTTCCGGCGATGAGTACGAAGGACCTGCCGGTCCCGGCGCAGCAGTCGGGGACACGACGACCGGGTCACCAAGCCCGATGGTCATCGTCGGGGGCGACTCCTCGGTGTCAGCATCCCAGCGCGATGGCTCGACGTCAGGCAAAGCGGAAAGCTCGGCATTGCCGCCCGTAGCCGTGACGCCGAAGTCGCGCCCGCAGCCGCCGCAGTACTGAGTACTGGTAGAACGCTGCCGTCCGCATTCTGGACAGAAGTTCATGCGCATGCCCTATCTATCTCGGTTCCCATTACGCATGAGTTCGCGGTTATGCTTTAGTGGTAATACTACTCCGGAGGGCATCTTCAGGACAGCGGCAGTTGACGTGACTGTCGAATCCTTGATCTCTCTTTTTGGTGGGGGAGATTGTTGATGAATGAAGGTGTAAGTCTCGGCGAGATTGAGGTAGTTCAGCGTCACGTCTATGAGGCGCTCGTCGCCAGCTCCGCGCGAACCACGCTATCGGAGGATCAGCAAGACGCCATGCTTGCGCAGGCATGCTTGGAGGCATGCCACATACTCGACCGCTGGGTCAGCAGTCCCGTCTGGGAGGAGGTGCGGCCCGCGGGCCGCGGGCCGATCGCTGACGTTATTCCGGATTGGCAGCTCGTCCGGCCGTTCCTTGAGCCGCTCAGCGCCGCGCTGACCCGGATTGGCGAGCGCCAGCCGGCCGTATCGGGGATGCCGGAGGTTGGCGATCCGGAAGCGTATATCGATGAGATAATCAAGCGGGCCGAGTCGACCGGCCGGCGTCATCGGAAGTTTGGCCGGGAAGAGCTATACGCCGAGGCGACACACAGGATCAGGGTTTTGCAGTCAAGCGTCTGCGCGGCTGCGAGTGACTTCGCGAAAGAGAGCAAGAAAGGGAGCAAGACGCGAGCCCGACTGCGGGCAGCCGCCCGCACTGTACTCAAGCAGGTGGGAGGCTTCCTGTTTGGCGCGGCCCTCATCATGGTCGGGGTGACCCAGCCGGCGCTGGCCCATAATGCTCCCGTGTGGGCGCATGAAGCGGTCAATGTGGTTCTTGTGCACCAGGCAGCGCACGCCGCCCAGCCTTCCGTGCGCGTTGCCCCTCCGCAGCTCGGACCGCGGCTCGGTTAGCGGGCCGGCAGGCGGGCGCTTGGCCGACCCTGAAATTTATTGAATTTCAGCAGGAACGGCGGCTCAAGGGGGACCAGGACGATGCACTGCCCTTTCACCAGGCCCGACATATCCCAGTCCTCGATCACGTTTCCGTCGACCACTTTCTGCCGTACTCCCTCGTGACGGATCGGCGCGTAGGTGGAAATCTGCTTGCGGTTGGTGCCGTACCGCTCCCGCACGAGGTCCCGGCTTATCTTGTCCGCTAGCCGGAATGCCAGCACGGTACCGAAGCCCGACAGGATGCTCTCTCCCGCCCCGCCCGGGTAGCCGTGGAAGACCTGGTTCACGTTCTGGGTCGCGACCAGGAACCGGAGGCCGAGTTCGCGGCCGAAGTTAATGCCGTCGCCGACGTGCGAAAGCCGCGGCAGCAGCGCGAACTCGTCCAGTACGAAGTAGAAGTTGTCCGGCACTTTCTCCATCGTCTGCAGTCGCTGCCGGCCGAAGCCAAGTGCTTCTTTCATGGCGAGGTCCATCAGCACCCGGTACACCGGAAGCAGACTGCTGCCGACGGAGATGTCGTACTCGATGAAAAGCGCGTGCCCGCCCCGGCGCCGGACAAAGTCCCGGACCGAGAAGCCGCCCCGCTCGCGGAAGATCCCCGAGAACGCTTTCCGCAGCGTTGGCTGCAGGAAAGCGAGGATCGGCTGGACCTGGGTTTCGCCGCCATCGAGGTAGCGCGCCGTTCCGGCGTGGGCTTCGCTGCTTTCCAAAAAGTCGAGCAGTTCTTCGGCGGAGCCCTCCAGCTTCGTCCGAAGATCCTCGTTGGACATGCTGGCGCCGGGCGACGCGCCCGCCGCCATCAACTCCATGACCCCGGCGAAGATGTCTCTGGCGGCGGTGGCGAAGAACATGTTCTGCGCCGCCGATTCCAGCTCGTCGCTGAAGATCGTCGAAGCGATCTCGAAGGCCTGCTCGGCTCGTTGCCGCGGGTCGTCGGCCAGGTCGCGGAAGACATTCCACACGACGCCGCCCTCTTCGGCCTCGCCCGAGCTCGATATGACGGCATCACCGGGCCGGTAAAAGTTCTTGAGGAAGTCCCCCTTCGCGTCGAAGAAAACGAAGAGGTCCTCAGGGCCGTTCTTGTCCCTGAACTGCCGGACCAGATGCTTCATCGCGTTGGTCTTGCCTGAGCCGATCCCGCCGAGGAACAGGATGTTCGTCTCGATGAGCTTGTCGAAGGAGAAGCGGTCGGGCGGAGGAGGCTCCCGGCGCAGCTGCATTCCCTCGAGAATGGTGATCGTGCTGTGCTCGGCGCCGGGTGTCCCCGCGCCTGCGCTCGGCGGTGCGTCGCGCGGGCTCACTGGGCGACAGCCGCTCCCACCGCGCCGGCCGGGACGACGATGTTCCATTCCGGATAGGCCATCGTGCCCCTCGTCTGTAGGTCGATGATCAGCGCCCCGAGCTCGTGTAGGAGCTCGCTTGCGTTGTCGCCGGGATCTCCCGCGACGACGTCAAGCGCGCTGTAGGACCGGAGAAACAGCGCGATCGGGAAAATGAGCAGCCGTCCGAGCGCGTCGAGGAATCCGCGCTCCCGCGGCAGGTGCCCGAACGCGATCGGACTGTTTTCGTTCTCCCGCGAGTTGATGACAACACCCACGTCGCCGCGGCGGCTAGCGTCCCGGACAAGGGCGATGGCAAGGAGCACGGTGATGATGGCGAAGACGACGGCCAAGGGAATCAGCACCACCGTGAGCAGGGTGCCGAGGGTCAGGAAACCGAAGACCAGGGTCAGCACCACCAGTCCGAGGCTTAGCCGCCGGGACACGTGCGCGAAGAGCCCGCTGATATCCTCGAGCTTGGTCTGCTGGAAAAGCCAGCTCGCCTTCTGAGTGCCGTGCGGATAAACCTGCGCGTAGAAGACCACCCGCGCATCGGTGACGTAGAGGGTGCCATGACCGCGCAGCCGCTTGAATAGGCCGGTGCGTAGCGTGACCACGTCATATTCCTTGAGCACCTGCTCGCCGTACGCGAGGCGGAAGCTTAGCGGTTTCCCGACTGCCGTCGGGCCAGGCGCAGGGGCGAGTTGGCGTGAGACCACGGGCCGCTGCGCCGTAAGCGCTGTCTCGGGGTAACCGGAGAAGCTCGTGTAACTAGCGTCGGTGGGCGCGGTATCTGGCGGCGAAGGCTGCTCAAACATCGCGTGGGAGTCTGCTGCCTCCTCAGCGGGCGCGATAAGAGTACCGCAGATGTCGCAGTACTTGTTTGATGGATCTTGTTGTCTTCCGCACGCTGGACAATCCATTGGTCCTCCCCATGCGCACGCAATACGACGCCACTCAAGGACGGGAATAGTGTCCAAGACGTGGCATCGTACGCATGCGTCCCCTGCTGCTCACCCCATACAAGCAAAGATTAACATGTCACTGTGCAAATGCCAGGGGTCTGCTCGGGTGTGACATGCCAGAATCCACTGAACAGGGGAATTCGGCTGCATCAGGCAATTTGGCTTCCTCGGTTTACGCCATCAGAGCAAGCACGTTACCCCGGCAGCGACGGCGACTGCCGCCAGGGCGAGCGCGCCGGGGCGAATTCCGGCGATAGCCACCATCACGCCGGCCAGTGGCATGGCGGCGGTCTCGGTCGCGGACTCGGCCGTGGAGA
>DATCGA010000538.1:0-2900 GCA_036509215.1 Trebonia sp. | reverse complement strand
CTCGGCCGGCGCTGCGCCCGGCGCCGCCGGCCGAGCCGCTGCGCGCGCCGCCGGACCTGGCCGACCCGGCCGAGCCGCGCTTGGCGCCCCGCGGCGGCACGCTCGGCAAGATCACGTCCGGCGACTCGTCGTTGTAGTAATCGTCGTCGTCGACCGCGCGCGCCCGCCCGCTCCGCGAGCCAGCCGAGCCCCTGGACCGAGAGGTAGCCATGATGACAAACGTAACGAGTACCCCGCCGGCATCGGAAGCACAAGAGCCGGAACTCGCCGGCGTGTCGCGCTTTGCGTCTGACGCCGGAGCGGCTAAAAGCGGCCTAGGCGGGACCGGTCCGGTAGTGATACCGGTGCGCGTAGCGGAACCGGCAGCGCTCGTAGAGCGCCCGGGCGCCCGCGTTGCCCACCTCGACCTGGAGAAAGACCCGGCGGACGCCCCGCTCGGCCGCCTCGGCGCAGGCCGCGGCGGTGATCGCCAGGCCCAGGCCGGCCCGCCGGCGGTCCGGGTCCACCTCCACCGCGGTGAGCCCAGCCCAGCCGCCCGCGATCGAGAGCCGGGCGATGGCCAGCACCCCGGACTCCGCCCGGATGCTCATGAACGCCTGCTCCCGGGCCGAGGCGAGCACCTCGCGCATGGCCGGCGGCCGCGTGTCGGTGCCGCGGTAGTGGTAGCGCGCGAGCCACGCCTCGTCCGGGTCGGCGTCGGCCGCGACCACCGCCCCGGCCGGGAGGCCGCCCCCGGCCACCGCGAGCGGCAGGTCGGCCACCATGACGAAGGCCGACCCGGGGCGAGTCCCCCAGCCTCGGTCCGTCAGCCCGGCGTCGAGCCCGGCGGCCGGCCCCTCACCGGCCAGCGGCAGCGGCAGCGGCACCGAGATCATCGCGGGCAGCCCGCGGGCGCCGTACCAGCCGGTGACGTAGTCGAGCGCCTCGTCCAGCGGCACCCCCGGGTCGCCCAGCGGCAGCGCCGAGTTGGCGCGGCCGGTGAAGCCGCCCGCCGCGCGCAGCAGCCACTCCCCGAGCCACTCCTCCTCCGTCCCGCGCCAGTGCGCGGCCGCCATCCGCTCAAGCTCAAGCATCGTCTCCACCGCGCCGAATCCCGCGACGTCGGCGGTCAGGTATTGGCCGGGATGGCGGTGCCGGCCCCCCGGCGGCGGACGTGGACCAGGTCCGGGCGCGCGCCGGCGGCCGGCCCGGCGGCGTCACCAGCGGCGGCGCCGTCAGCGGGAGCGCCGTCAGCGCGGCCAGCGCCGTCAGCGCCGTCAGCGCCGCCAGCCGACGGGTCGCTCCCGGCCGCGGCAGCCGCCGGCCCGGCCGCGATGCCGGCCGCCGCCAGCAGCGCGTCGGTGTCCGCGCCCTCGACGGTGAAGCCGGCGTCGGCGATCATGGCCAGGTCGGCCGCGCCGGGCTGGCCCTCGCTGGTCAGGTAGTCGCCGAGGAAGATCGAGTTGACCACGTGCAGGGCCAGCGGCTGGAGCGTGCGCAGGTGGATCTCGCGGCCGCCGGCCAGCCGGACCTCGGCCGACGGGCAGACGAACCTGACCATCGCCAGGATCCGCAGGCAGCGCTGCGGGGTCAGCGTCCACTCCCCGGCCAGCGGGGTGCCGTCGAACGGGATCAGGAAGTTCACCGGAACCGAGTCGGGCGACAGCGCGCGCAGCGCGAAGGCGACGTCCACCAGGTCCTCGTCGGTCTCGCCCATGCCCGCGATCAGCCCCGAGCAGGGCGACAGGCCGGCCGACTTGGCCGACTCCACCGTCGAGACCCGGTCGGCGTACTCGTGGGTGGTGCAGATGTCGGCGTAGTGGCCGCCGGAGGTGTTCAGGTTGTGGTTGTAGGCGGTCGTGCCCGCGTCCGCCAGCCGGGTGGCCTGGCCGTCGGAGAGCAGGCCGAGGCAGGCGCAGACCTCGACCTCGGGGTTGCGCGACTTGAAGGCGGAGATCGTCGAGGCCACCCGGTCGATGTCCTTGTCGGTCGGGCCGCGGCCGCTGGCCACCAGGCAGACCCGGCGCGCCCCGCCGGCCACCCCCGCCTCGGCGCTGGCGAGCACCTCGTCGGTCTTGAGCCAGCTGTACTTGAGCACGTCCGCGCCCGAGCCGACCCGCTGCGAGCAGTAGAAGCAGTCCTCCGGGCAGAGCCCGGACTTGATGTTGACCAGGTAGTTCAGCTTGACCCGGCGCCCGAAGAACTGCCGCCTGACCCGGAACGCGGCCGCCACCACGTCCATCAGGTCGTCATCGGGGGAACCGAGCACGGCGAGGGCTTCCTCCCGGGTCGGGGGGACACAGTCGATTGCCTTATCGGCGAGCGCGTCAAGCCAAGTCATGGGACAGAACGGTACCAGCCCGGTCCCGCCAGCCCCGGAAGAGCCAGCGGGGCGCGATGGAGCCGGCCGGGACCGTTCGGGAGAATGACTGAGGAACCCCACGATGGGGGCGAGATCGTGATATCGCGGGCGCCGTGCTTGACGTCTATGATGAGGACCGTTGCCAGGGGACATCCGACGGCCGGTGCGCGTGCTCGGCCCGGGGCGGCCGAGCATAACTAGATATTTCCTATCAAATAAGTTGACTTTACGGTCACCGGTGTGGTCTGATGAAGATCCGAGCGAACCGGTAGGGAGTGAACCAGGTCCATGGCACAGATTCGGCCCCGCGACCTGCTCACCGACGGGCTGCTGACGCGGCTCGGCGGCACCTCGCCCTACGCGAGCGCGCTGGCCGGGCAGGTGCTGGCGGGCAGCGCCCCCGCGGGCGGCGCCGTCGGCCCGGCCGGGGCCGCGTCGGGCACCGGGCCCGACATCGCCGCGGTCCTGCGCCGGGACATCGCCCGGCTGGCCGACGTCGACTACCTCAAGGTCGCGCTGCCGCCGGAGTTCGGCGGGCTCGGCTGCACGCTGCGGCAGG
>DATCGA010000537.1:0-7109 GCA_036509215.1 Trebonia sp. | reverse complement strand
CCGGTCAGCCACAGCGAGACCGGCACGCCGCTCGCCACCGCGGTCGCGGCCACCGTGAAGGCCTGATTGCACCGCTCGGGCTCGTCAGCGCCGGCCGTGACCTTAATCACGAGGTTCCTTGCCACGAGGGAAACTCTAGTCCGAGCGGCGTGCCTTCGGCGCAAACCGGGCACCGGCGACTACGCTCGCGTGCCATGCACGGGATGCTCAGCGCGACGATCTTGATCATCGCCTACGCTGTGGTCGCCATCGCCGTGGGCTACGCGGCGGTCAAGGTGATCCGTGGAGGCCCGCATGACGGATAACGGCATGCCAGAAGACGGCACGTCGCCCATTGAACTGCCGCAGGAGCACCCGGCCATCGCGCCGTTCAGCTTCCTGCTGGGCCGGTGGGTGGGGACCGGCAAGGGCGACTACCCGACCATCGAGCCGTTCGACTTCTTCCAGGAAGTGACGTTCTCTCACATCGGCAAGCCGTACCTCATCTACACCAGCCGCACCTGGCGGCTGGCCACCACCGAGGACGGCGAGCTGGAGCGGAGCGAGAGCGGCGACCTGGTCCGGCTCGAGCCGCTGGCGGTGGAGGCCGGCTTCTGGCGCCCGCAGCCCGAGGGCAAGATCGAGGTCGCGCTCAGCCACCCGACCGGGATCAGCGAGATCTACTACGGCCAGCTCACCGGCCTCACCACGATCGAGATGGTGACCGACGCGGTGGCCAGGACCGAGACCGCCAAGCCCTACGTGGCCGGCAAGCGCCTCTACGGCCTGGTCCCGAACAAGACCAAGGAGGGCGAGAAGGACCTCGCCTACGCCTTCGACATGGCCGCCATGGGCCAGCCCCTCACCCCGCACCTGTGGGCCGTCCTCCAGTGGGACTGGATCGACTAGGGGGTCCACGCCCGTGGCCATGTCGGCTACGCCATCGACATGGTGTCGGCCACCTGTCAGCTGCGCCACCGACAGGATCGCCGTCCTGTCGCCTACGCCATCAACAGGGCCTATTGGTGTCGCTGGCGTAGGCGACAGGTTGCCTGCGGGGTCGATGGCGTAGCTGACAGGCAGAGAAGAGCGCGCCCGGCTGCCGGGCATGTAAAAACCCCCGGGCGACTCCGCGCTAGGCGCGGGATCGGCTGGACTAAGCCGATCAGCCCGGGGGTCCGGTGTATGCCCTGAATTAGCCCGCCGCCGCCACTGTAAGCAGCCGGGACCCGCTACGCAGGTCCACTTGGCGGGGGCGGCGGCTAGCTGACAGCCACCTCGCAAGTCCGAGGATCATGCATAAATCGGACCACCTCCCTTCCGCTTACTGACGACGCTACGTGAGCCACCGGGTGGTGCGCAAGAGATTTTTCCGCTGGCGAACCGGCCGCCCATCAGAACTACACTCGAGTCCATGGAGCAAGGTCAGACGCGGAATCGTTCCTGGGACCAGGAGCTGCGGTCTCGCGGCTACCGGGTGACACCGCAGCGGCAGCTCGTGCTCGAGGCCGTCGCCGCGCTCCACCACGCCACCCCGGAAGAGATCGCGGCCAACGTCCAGCGGACCGCCAAGGGCGTCAACATCTCGACGATCTACCGGACGCTCGAGCTTCTCGACAGCCTCGGCCTGGTCGCGCACACGCACCTGAACCACGGCGCGCCCACCTACCACCTGGCCACCGAGGCGGGCCACGCGCACCTGGTGTGCCAGGACTGCGGGAAGATCGACGAGGCCAGCCGGGAGACGATCGCCCCGCTCGCCCAGGCGCTGGACGAGGGGCACGGGTTCGAGACCAACGTCTCGCACCTCACCATTTTCGGACGCTGTAGAGAGTGCAGGGCAACAGATGCTTGAGCTAGCGGGCGCAGTCGAGGCGCAGTGGCCGGACGAGGGCGTCGCCGCGCACTACGGCGACCCGATGCGCGAGCAGCGGGTGATGAGCGAGCGTCCTACCCTGGTCGACCGGTCCAACCGGGGCGTCATCAAGGTCACCGGGCCCGATCGCCTGTCCTGGCTGCACAGCCTCACCAGCCAGGACCTGGAGCGGCTCAGCCCCGGCAGCACCCAGCAGGCGCTCGTCCTCAGCCCCCAGGGCCACCTCGAGCACCATCTGACGCTGACCGACGACGGCGTCGCGACCTGGATTCACGTCGAGCCGCACACCGCCGAGGCTCTGGTCGACTACCTCAACTCGATGCGCTTCATGCTCCGGGTGGAGGTCGAGGACCTATCGCGGACGCTGGCGGTGGCGACGATTACCAGCCCTGACGGCACTGCACCGGTAGTCGAAGACGTTAACGCGGTGGCAGTCATGCAGGGTCCGTTCGGTGCCGACTTGATTGTCGAACCGGACGCGATGGGAAAGCTGGCCGCGATCTACCCCGTGGCCGGCCTGTGGGCCTTCGAGGCGGCGCGGATCGCCGCCCACGCGCCGCGGCCGGGGCTGGACACCGACCACAGGACCCTGCCGCACGAGATCGGCCTCATCGAGACCGCCGTGCACCTCAGCAAGGGCTGCTACCGGGGGCAGGAGACCGTCGCCAGGATCCAGAACGTCGGCCGCCCGCCCCGCAGGCTGGTCTTCCTGCACCTGGACGGCTCGGTCGACCGGCTGCCCGCGCACGGCGCGCCGATCACGACCGGGGACGGCGCCGAGGTCGGGTTCGTCGGCTCGGCCGCCCGGCACTACGAGCTCGGGCCGATCGGGCTCGGGCTGGTCAAGCGCACCGTGCCGGCCGACGCCGCGCTGCTGGCGGACGGGGTGGCGGCCGCCCAGGAAGTGATCGTCTCGCCCGACGCCGGCGCCAACGTGAAGGTCACGCTGCGCCGCGACAGCGTCCCGCAGCCGCCGGCCGGCCGGAAGATGCTCTAGCCGTTCGCTAGGGTCGTGCGCATGATCGCGATACTTGGCACCGGGAAGATGGGCGAGGCGCTGCTGTCGGGCCTGCTGCGGGCCGGCCGGCCGCCGTCGGAGGTCGCGGTGGTCGTGCGCCGTCAGGCGCGGGCGGATGAGCTGCGCGCAGCCTACGGGGTGCCGGTGGTGTCGGCCGAGGAAGCCGCCAAGAACGCGTCGACGCTGGTGGTCGCGGTCAAGCCGCAGGACATCGGCGCGATGCTGGACCAGATAGCCGGCCTGGTCACCGCGTCGCAGCTGGTGATCTCGGTCGCGGCCGGGATCACGACCTCGTTCATCGAGCAGCGGTTCCCGGTCGATGTGCCGGTGGTCCGGGTCACGACCAACACGCCGGTGCTGGTGGACGAGGGGATGTCGCTGATCTCGGCGGGCTCGTTCGCGTCCGAGTCGCACCTGCAGCTGGCGGAGGAGATGCTGTCGCCGGTCGGCAAGGTCCTCCGGATTCCCGAGTACCAGCAGGACGCGGCGACGGCGCTGGCCGGGTCCGGTCCGGCTTACGTCTTCTACCTGGTCGAGGCGATCGTAGACGCCGGCGTCCTGGTTGGCGTGCCCCGTCGGACCGCGCTTGAGATGGTCACCCAGACTGTGTACGGGGCGGCGAAGATGGCGCGGGACTCGGGAGAGCACCCGGTGCTCCTGCGGGACGCGGTGACGTCACCCGGCGGCACCACGATCGCGGCGACCCGTGAGCTTGACCGGCACGGGGCGCGGGCCGCCGTTTTCGCCGCGATCGAGGCGGCCCGCAACCGGGGCCGTGAGCTAGGCGGGTCGTGAAGTTCTCGGCCGCCGTCGCGGGGTAGTTGAGATCGCAGCCAATACATCGGAGGTGCCGGGTGGCCGGGTCAGCGGTGGTGACGTGGGACGAGGCGCTCACGCGGTATGACTTCGGGCCGGGGCACCCGTTCGATCCGGTGCGCCTTCGGCTGACGATGGCGCTGGCGTCCGAACTCGGGGTGCTCGCCTCGCCCGCGGTGGCGGTGGTCTCGCCGCCGCCCGCCACTGACGGCTCGCTGGCGACCGTGCACGACCAGGACTACATCGAGGCGGTGCGGCGGGCGGGCCGCACGCTGGCGCCCGACCTGCGGTACGGGCTCGGCACCGCCGACGACCCGGTCTTCGAGGGCATGCACGAGGCGGCCGCGCTCGTCGTCGGCGCGACCACGTCGGCCGCGCGCTCGGTCTGGTCGGGCGAGGCGGTGCACGCGGTGAGCGTCGCGGGCGGGCACCACCACGCTATGCGCGCGTCCGCCAGCGGGTTCTGCGTCTACAACGACCTCGCGGTCGCGATCCGGTGGCTGCTGGAGGCCGGGGCGGAGCGGGTCGCCTACGTCGATCTCGACGTCCACCACGGGGACGGCGTGCAGGCCGCGTTCTACGACGATCCCCGGGTGCTGACGATCAGCCTGCACGAGCATCCGGCCACGCTGTTCCCCGGCACCGGACTGCCGGGCGAGACCGGCGCGGGGGCTGGCGAGGGGTACGCGGTCAACGTCGCGCTGCCGGCGGGGACGGCGGACGCCGGATGGCTGCGCGCCCTCGACGCGGTCGCCCTGCCGCTGCTGCGCGCGTTCAAGCCGACGGTGCTGGTCAGCCAGCACGGGTGCGACGGCCACCGGCTCGATCCGCTCGCGAACCTGCAGCTGACGATCGACGCGCAGCGGCGGGCCGAGGTCATGATGCACGATCTGGCGCACGAGCTGTGCGACGGCCGCTGGCTCGCGACCGGCGGCGGCGGGTACGCGCTCGTCCAGGTGGTGCCGAGGGTCTGGACGCACCTGCTGGCGATCGCGGCGGGAACGCCGGTCGATCCTTCAACCGCGACCCCGGAGCGGTGGCGGGAACTCGCCCGGTCGCTGGCGGGGGAAACGGCGCCGCTGTCGATGACCGACGGAGCCGATGCCCGCTATGTTCCATTTTCTTCCGGTGTGGAGCCCGGTGATCCGATCGATCGCGCGATCTTGCGAACCCGGACTGCGGTCTTTCCCGCGCACGGGCTACTTCCGCAGTTATCTTCGCCGGGCGACCCCGGTCGCCTACGGCACGCGCGTGACGTGCTGCTTTCTGCTTTTTGCAAGAGAATCGACAGGCGTCAGAAGGGACGCGGGTCTGCTTGAGCCTCTAGGGTAAGTACATTGAGGCTATTATGGGTACTTGCTCTTTTCCGTACGGGACTTACCCTGGATACGTACGTGACTGGTGCGCTGAATCCGGTCAGGCGTGCTCGGCTTCGCGCGGAAGAGGGCAATGATGGCAAACGAAACTCCCCTAAGCGACGTTAGATTCCTTACCGTCGCCGAAGTGGCCACGATCATGCGGGTATCAAAGATGACCGTCTATCGACTGGTCCACTCCGGCGAACTCGAGGCTATCCGGGTCGGACGTTCTTTCCGCGTCCCTGAGCAGGCAGTCAACCAGTACCTGAGGGCAGCCTTCGTCGGCACCGTCTGAGCAACGGCGCTGGCTGCCGAGCGCGGGACCGGAACCGCCGAAGCACCGAGCCAGCGTCGCGGTCTCGCGGGCGTCGGAGGGTCGAAGCCGACGTCCGCGGGACCTTGCTTTCGGGTCCGATCGTGGCCTGCTGACCAGGTCGGGGCGGGCGCGCCGGGCGGGCGACGGGGCCGGGCGGGCCACCGGGCGTCTCAACGGCATGCGGTACCCGGTACGCTGGAGCACTGCGTGAGCGGTTGTCGTTCACGTGATCTCCAGTAATTCCGGGCGTGTGCCCGCCTCCCGTCCGCCGGTGGGGTGATGGCGTGCCCGTCTGCCGTTGTGCCGAGAGGATGGTGGCCTGATGGGCTCAGTCATCAAGAAGCGCCGCAAGCGTATGGCGAAGAAGAAGCACCGCAAGCTTCTGAAGAAGACGCGCATCCAGCGCAGGAACAAGAAGTAGCGCACGTTCCGCCCGCCGCTGAGCGGGCAGCATGGTCTCGCGGGCGCGCCAGGCGCGTGCCCGCGTTTCCGCGTGCCCGAAGACTCGGCCGACTGATCGTGAGCGGTCACGGCGGATGTTGATAACACGCCGGTCACAGCGCCCGACTTGGCTGACAATGGCAGCAGGTGGGGCATGCCCGGTACTGAGATCGGAGCGGATATGAGCGGCAGACGGCGGCGTGACGACGGGTGGGACGAGGGTCGCCGGGATAGGGACGCGCCAGGCAGCCGCCCCGATCCCTGGGCTGACGGCGGCGCCGACGGCGGCCAGGGCCGCGGGTACCCCGCGCCCTCGTTCCAGCCGGCGACCGATCAGGCCACGTCGTACGACATCGGCGGCCGGGCCGGCAACGGCAACGGCTACGACTCGTCCGCCTACGATGCGCCCGGCTACGGCGGCGGCCGGGCCGGGTACGGAGGCCAGAACGGCTCCGCCAACGGCTACCAGCCTGCCCAGCCGGCGTCGGGATACGGACAGGGCGGCTACGGGGACTCCGGATACGGGCAAGGCGGCTACGGTTACGGAAACGACTCCGGCTACGGCGGCCGGGCCGGCTTTGCCGACGCCAACGGCGCGACCGCCTTTGTCCCTGAATTCATGTCCGCCGAAGCCGATGATGCGCCTGCCGGCACGCCAAGGCCGATCGGCCGGCTTTCCATCTATACGCTGCTTGACGATAAGGTAGCGGAATTCGACCGGCTCGCTGAACGCGCCGCAGAAGGCGTGAGGACAACCGAGCCCGATACGCTGGTATATGTCATCCACGTGGTGCCAAAGGCGCCAATGCAGCGGATCGTGTACGAGATTTACCGCGATCGCGCGGCGTTTGAGAGCCATGAGCGGCAGCCGCACATTCGGCGGTTCATGGCCGACCGGGCGTCCTGCGTGCTCGCCACCAACATCATCGACTTGCGGCTGAAATACGCGAAGGTGGCCGCGCTCGGCGCGGCCCCGGCAGCCGAGGCGACCGGGCAGCCGCAGTCGGGCTCCCGCTCGGCCGGGCCGTCGGCCGCCGCCGCCGACCAGTCCCGGTCCGACCAGTACGCGGGCGCCCAGTACGGCAACGGCAGCCAATACAACGGCGCCCAGTACGGCAACGGCCAGTACGGCGGCGAGCAGGCCGCCACGGTCGCCCGCCCGCAGTACCAGGCCCCGGCCGCCGCGGCCCCGGCCGCGGCCCCGGCGGCGGCCAGCTTCACCCCCGCCGCCGCCGAGGACCGCTACGCCGCCGCTGCCAGCCAGTACGCGGCCGCCGAGTACCCCGCCACCAGCGCATATGTCGA
>DATCGA010000536.1:0-18023 GCA_036509215.1 Trebonia sp. | reverse complement strand
GCGCCGCGGGCCGGTCCCAGCCGGCCAGCCCGCCGGTCAGCGCGATCGCGTTCCGCTTCGGGTCGTAGACGCCGGGGGTGCCGATCACGGTCTTGGTGACCGCCTGCCTGGACGTGCCCGCCCGCGCGCACAGGTCGTCGGCCAGCTCGACCAGCTCCGCCAGGCGGCCGACGACGCTGGTCGCCCCGACCTTGCGGGAGTCCCTGACCCGGACCGCCCCGGTCAGGTCGGCGACCGCCCCGCGCAGGTACTTCAGGCCGATGTCGAGGCCGAGCACGAACCCGGCCTCCGGCCTGACCTCGTAGAGCTGGGCGGTGCGGCCAGGCACCCCCGTGCGCTGCCCCGCGATCCGCACCAGCCCGGCCCGTTCGACGTTCGCCAGCGCCAGCGACACCGTCGGCTTGGACAGTCCGGAGATGCGGGCCAGGTCGGCTCGCGAGCACGGACCGGACACCCGGATATGCCCGAGCAGCAGCTGCTCGTTCATGGCTCTGATGAGCGGTGGTCGCGCAGCCGACAGCTCGGTCGTCACAGTCGCCTCCGTTACATGACGGTAACCGCCACGATCTTGCGTCTCGGGTTAGTTAGGTTACTATCCTAACAACCTCTGAAACGGTAGACATACATGGACTTGCCCCCAATGAGGTCGATGTCTCACCCGACCTCCTCGCCGTCCCCCGTCGTGCTCGGCATCGACTTCGGCGGCACCAAGATCGCAACCGCGGTCTGCGACCTGTCCGGCCGGCGGCTGGCGACGCGCGTCATCGACGCCGAGCCCGACGGCGGCGCCCGCGCGGCCTTCGACCGAGGGGTCCGCACCGCGCGGGCCCTGCTGGCGGAGACCGCGATCGACCGGCCGCTGGCCGGCGTGGGCGTCTCCACGTTCGGCATCCCGTCAGAAGACGGCGTGGCGCTGGCCCCCGCCATCGAGGGCTGGGAGGACCTGGCGATGGGGCGCGACCTGCGGGCGGCGTTCGAGGGGACGCCGGTCACGATGGCCACCGACGTCAAGGCGGCCGCCCTGGCCGAGGCGCGCTGGGGCGCGCTGGCCGGCGTCGACCCCGGGGTGTACCTGAACCTCGGCACCGGGCTGGCGGCGGCGATCGTGGCCGGCGGCCGGGTGCTGTCGGGCGCGAACGGGGCAGCCGGGGAAATCGGCTACAGCCTCCGCCGGCTGTCCGACGTCGGCTACGCCGGCTACCTGCCGCTGGAAGAGGCGGTCAGCGGCCGGGCCCTGGCCAGGCTGGCCGGGCGACCCGCCGCCGAGGCGTTCGCGGCCGAGGAAGGCACCCCGCTCGCCGCCGTGGCGGACCGGTTCACCACCGAGCTCGCCTTCCACGTGGTGAACCTCGCCATCTGCATCGACCCGGTCAGGATCGCCGTCGGCGGCGGCATGACCAGATCCTGGGACCGGATCCGGCCGCAGCTCGACGCGGCGCTCGACTCGGCCGCCCCCTACCGGCCCGAGCTGGTACTGGCCGACTTCCCGTTCGACGCGCCCTTGATGGGGGCGCTCGCACTAGCCGTGGACGCAATTGAAGCAGCTCAGGCGGACGACGGCGTCACGCACAACATGCACACACGCGAAGGGCTAACGCTATGAGACGACTCATCAAGGCAGGGGCGGTGCTCGCCGCCGTAACGATGGCCGGGGCGCTGGCCGCCTGCGGCGCCAGCGCGGGCGGGTCAGGCGGCGGCTCGGCCGCCAAGACCGCCACGCTGACGATCTCGAACGAGAACGGCGCGCTCTGGACGTGCGACTTCAGCCCGTTCAACGGCTCCGACACCCTGCTCTCGGTGGGCCTCGTCTACGAGACCCTGGACTACGTCAACCCGCTGCAGGACGGCAAGGTCACCCCGATGCTCGCGTCCTCCTACAGCTGGGGGGCGGGCGACAAGTCGCTCACGTTCACGATCCGCTCGGGCGTCAAATTCAGCAACGGCACCCCGCTGACCGCAAACGACGTCGCCTACACGTTCAACCTGCTCAAGAAGTACCCGGCTCTCGACCTGCCCGGCGTCTGGTCGGTCCTGTCCAGCGCCACCGCGACCGGCGACCGGGTCACGATGGACTTCAGCGCCCCCGCGGTGCCGTGGTTCTACTACATCGCTGACCAGGTGCCGATCGTGTCCCAGGCCATCTGGTCGAAGATCGCCAACCCGGTCGCCTACCCCGACTCCCACCCGGTCGGCACCGGGCCTTACGAGGTGAACCCCTGCACGTCGTCCAACATCACCTACACCGCCAACCCGAGCTACTGGCAGGCCGGCGAGCCGAAGGTCAAGAAGATCGAGTACCCGGCGTTCACCAGCAACAACACCGCCAACGACGAGCTCGCCACCGGTCAGGCCCAGTGGGGCGCCCAGTACATCCCGAGCATCGCGTCGTTCTACACCGCCAAGAGCCCGGACTTCCACTACTGGTTCCCGCCGACCGTGAACGTGTCGATCGTGCCGAACCTGACCAACCCGCTGCTGAGCAACGTGAAGGTCCGCCAGGCGATTTCCTACGCGATTAACCGGTCGCAAGTCTCCTCGCTCGGCGAGTCCGGCTACGAGCCCCCGGCCAACCAGACCGGCATCGTCACCCCGACGTTCTCAAGCACCGAGGACAGCTCGCTGGTGGCCCAGATCGGCAACTCCTACGACCCGGCCAAGGCCAAGTCGCTCCTCGAGCAGGCCGGCTACAAGCTGAACTCGGCCGGCGTGATGACCAACGCCAAGGGCCAGTCGCTCTCGTTCACGGTCATCAACATCGGCGACTACTCCGACTGGGTCGCTGACATGCAGGTCATCGCCCAGGACCTCAAGGCCGTCGGCATCGTCGTGACTCCCGACAACCTGACCAACACCGACTTCGACGCCGACCTGTACTACGGCAAGTACCAGCTCGCGTTCTACGACCAGCAGACGTTCGGCCCGAGCCCGTACTACGAGCTGAACAACTGGCTGAACTCGGCCGACACCGCCCCCGTCGGCAAGGTGGCCGCCACCAACTACGAGCGCTACAGCAGCCCGTCGACCGAGGCCCTGCTCAACGCCTACGCCGCCACCACGTCGACCGCGACCCAGCAGTCGATCATGAACCAGATTCAGCAGGTCATGGTCAGCGACGTGCCGATCATCCCGGTGGTCGAGGCGGTCGACTGGTACCAGTACGACACCGCCTCGTTCAGCGGGTGGCCGACCCCCTCCGACCCGTACGCCCAGCCGTCCGCGTACGCGTACCCGGACATGGAGCAGGTGCTGCTGCACCTGCAGCCCAAGTAGGCCTGGATCCGCATAGATGAGATACGTGTTGCGCCGCCTGGGGTTCTTTGTCCTCACGCTCTGGGCGGCGCTGACATTCAACTTCCTGCTGCCGCGCCTGATGCCGGGAAACCCGGCCCTGGCCATGCTCGGGAAGTTCCACGGCAACCTCACCCCCCAGTCGTTGAACGCGCTGGAGATTCTGTTCGGGGTTAACACCCACAAGAGCCTGCCGGTCCAGTACGTCGACTACCTGCACCAGATCGTGACCGGGAACTTCGGGACGTCGCTCGACTTCTACCCGGCCTCGGTCACCTCGGTGATCAGCAGCGCCATCTGGTGGACTTTGGGCCTGGTCGGGGTGACCACGGTCCTGGCGTTCATCCTCGGCACCGGGCTCGGCATCGTCGCCGCCTGGCGTCGGGGCGGGCGGCTGGACAGCCTGCTGCCGCCGGTGTTCGTGGTCGCCTCGGCCGTGCCGTACTTCTGGGTCGGCATGGTGCTGGTGCTGGTCTTCGGCATCGACCTGCACTGGCTGCCCTACGTGGACGGCTTCTACGTGGCGACCGACACCCCGGGGCTGAACCCGCAGTTCATCGGCGACGTGCTCGCGCACGCGATCCTGCCCGCGCTCTCGCTGCTGATCACCACGATCGGCACCTGGATCCTGACCATGCGGAACACGATGATCACGACGCTGGCGGAGGACTACGTGCGGATGGCGCGCGCCAAGGGGCTGCCCGGATGGCGGGTCATGCTCGACTACGCCGCCCGCAACGCGATCCTTCCGAACCTCACCGGGTTCGCGATGTCACTCGGGTTCGTCGTCAGCGGCGCCATCTTGATCGAGTACGTCTTCAACTACCCTGGCGTCGGGTTCATGCTGCTGCAGGCGGTGCAGGGCGAGGACTACCCGCTGATGCAGGCGCTGTTCCTCCTCATCACGGTCGCGGTGCTGGTGGCGATCTTGATCGCCGACCTCGCGACCGCGCTGCTCGACCCGCGCACCAGGGAGGCGAGGTGACATGGCACTCCAGGCCACGGTAGAGGCGCGGCGGCTGCCGACCAACCAGGCGCTGAACCGGATCGGCCGCGCGGTGCGGTCCAACCGCAAGGCGACGGCCGGCACCGTCCTGCTCGGGATCTTCATCCTGGTCGCGCTCTTTCCCGGCGTGATCGCGCACGACAGCCCGACCCTGGACGTCTACCAGCCGCACCTGGGCCTGTCGTCCGCCCACCTGCTCGGCACCACCGCCTACGGGCAGGACATGTGGGCGCAGCTGGTGTGGGGCACCAGGAACGTAATGATCATTGCGTTCACCGTCGGGCTGGCCGCGACCGCGATCGCGGTGCTGGTCGGCATCGCCGCCGCCTACCTCGGCGGCCTTTGGGACGGCTCGCTCAGCGTCATCACCGACGTGCTGCTCGTGATCCCGCTGTTCCCGCTGCTGATCGTGATCGCGGGCTACGCGCACGGCGGCAGCACCCTGGTCCTGATCGTCGTCATCACCGCCACCAGCTGGTCGTATACCGCGCGTCAGCTCCGGGCGCAGGCGCTCACGCTGCGCAGCCGGGACTTTCTGGAGGCGGCCCGGGTGCGCGGCGAGCGGAAGATCTACATCATCGTGGTCGAGGTCATCCCCACGATGACCTCGCTGATCGTGGCCAGCTTCCTCACCAACGCCCTGTACGCGGTGCTGTTCGCGTCCAGCCTGCAGTTCATTGGCCTGGGCGACCCGAACACGGTGAGCTGGGGGACGATGCTCTACTGGGCGCAGAACAACGCCGCCCTGCAGACCGGCGCGGCCATGTGGGCGCTGGCGCCGGGCGCCTGCATCGCCGCCCTCGGCGCCGCCTTCGCCCTGCTCAACTACGCCTTCGACGAGATCGGCAACCCGGCCCTGCGCCCGGTCAGACGACGTTCGCTCAAACAGCGTTCGGTCCAGCAAGGGGAAAACCGTGCTTGAGGTCAGCGGGCTGTCCGTCGACTACGTCCTCCCGCGGGCGGACGTCCGGGCGGTCGACAACGTGTCCTTCACCCTCGATCGCGGGGAGTTCCTCGGCATCGTCGGCGAGTCCGGCTGCGGGAAGTCCACCCTGCTGTTCGCCATCGCCCAGCTGCTGGCGCCGCCGGCCCGCATCGCGGCCGGCAGCGTCACCTTCAAGGGCACCAACCTGGTGGGGATGACCGACGGCCAGCTGTCGGCGGTCCGGTGGCGCGACATGTCGGTCGTCATGCAGAGCGCGATGAACGCCCTCAACCCCGTCAAGTCGATCGGCGCGCAGTACCGGGACGTGATGCGGGCGCACGGGAAGACGTCGCGCGACGAGATCGGCACCAGGTCGGCCGAGGTCCTGCGGATGGTCGGCATCGATCAGGCGCACCTGCGCAGCTTCCCCCACCAGCTCTCGGGCGGCATGCGGCAGCGCGCGATGATCGCGATGGCGCTGCTGTTCACCCCCGACCTGGTGATCATGGACGAGCCCACCTCCGCGCTCGACGTGGTGGCCCAGCGCTCGCTGATGGTGCAGATCAAGGAGCTGCAGCGGACGCTCGGGTTCGCGATCATCTTCGTCACCCACGACATGTCGCTGGTGAGCCACTTCTCCGACCGGCTGATGGTGATGTACGCGGGCCAGGTGGCCGAGTTCGGCGCCACCCGCCGGGTCTTCGACGAACCGCTGCATCCCTATACCAAGGGCCTGCTCGAGGCGTTCCCCTCGATCCGCGGCCCCCGCGTCCCGCTCAAGGGGATCCCTGGCAGTCCGCCCGATCTCTCGGTCATCCCGACCGGATGCCGGTTCCACCTGCGCTGCCCGGTCGCTTACGAGCCGTGCAATCAGGTCGCGCCCGAGCTCGCCGATCAGGAGGGGACGCTGGTGCGCTGCCTGCGCTACACCCAGGACCACTCGGAGGAAAGGAGCGTGGCCCTGTGACCACGCCGCTGCTGCGGGCCGAGCACCTGAGCAGGCATTTCAAGATCGGCGGGGCGCTGTCCAAGCGAACCCTGCACGCCGTCGACGACGTGAACTTCCAGATCGGCCAGCGCGAGATCGTCGCGCTGGCGGGGGAGAGCGGCAGCGGCAAGTCGACCATCGCCCGGCTGCTCGCCCGGGTCTACCAGCCGACCAGCGGAGAGGTGTACTTCTCCCAGGGCGAGGAGGACCCAGGCACGCCGCTGTCGGCGATGCGGTCGCGGCGGGCCCGGCTGCGCTACGCCAGCGAGGTGCCGATGGTCTTCCAGGACCCGTTCGCCTCGATCAACCCGGTCTTCCGGGTCTCCCACGGCGTACTCCGCAGCCTCAAGCTGCACCGCCCCGACCTGTCGGCCAGGGAGCGCGAGGCCGAGGCGGCCCGGGTGTTCGAGGTGGTCGGGCTGGACGCCGCCATGCTCGAGCGGTACCCGCACGAGCTCAGCGGCGGCCAGCGGCAGCGGGTCGGCTTCGCCCAGGCGCTGGCCGGCCGGGCGAGGCTGATCCTGGCCGACGAGCCGGTGTCGATGCTCGACGTGTCGATCAGGATCGGACTGCTCAACCTGATGGCGTCGCTGCGGGACACGATGGGCGTGTCGATCCTCTACATCACCCACGACATCGCCAGCGCCCGGTACGTGGCCGACCGGCTGATCGTGATGTACGCCGGCCAGATCGCCGAGTCCGGGCCGATCGAGGAGGTGCTGGCCGATCCGCGCCACCCCTATACCCAGCTGCTGGTCTCGGCCGTGCCCGACCCGCGCGCGCCGCTGTCGGTCAGCGCCGAGGCCGACCAGGGCGAGCCGCCGAAGGTGATCGACCCGACCCCGGGCTGCCGGTTCCGGTTCCGGTGCCCGATCGCCATCGACAAATGCGGGAATGTGACCCCGGAGCTGACACTGGTCGGCGCACGCGAGGTCGCCTGCCATGTCGCCCAGTCAGGCGCGGAAGTGAAGGCCTTCACATCATGAAGATCACGGTAGTTGGCGGCGGCTCGACCTACACGCCGGAGCTCGCCGACGGACTCGGCCGGCTCGCCCCCTGGGTGACCGAGCTCGTCCTGGTCGACCCCGACGACACCCGGCTGGCCGCGGTCGGCCCGGTGTCGGCCCGGATCATGCGCAGGCACGGGCACCCGGCGACCGTCCGGTGGACCGGCAACCTGGACGACGCGCTCGACGGCGCCGCCGCGGTGCTGATCCAGCTGCGGGTCGGCGGCCAGGCGGCGCGCAACCGAGACGAGACCTGGCCGCTCGACTACGACTGCGTCGGGCAGGAGACGACCGGGGCCGGCGGCCTGGCCAAGGCGCTGAGGACCGTGCCCCTGGTGCTCGACATCGCCGAGCAGGCGCGCCGTCGCGCGCTGCCCGGCGCGTGGATCATCGACTTCACCAACCCCGTCGGCATCGTGACCCGCGCACTGCTCGACGCGGGCCATCGGGCGGTCGGGCTGTGCAACGTCGCGATCGGGCTGCAGCGGTACTTCGCGTCGGTGCTCGGCACCGACCCCGCCCGGGTCTCGCTTGACCACGCGGGCCTGAACCACCTCACGTGGCTGCGCGGCGTGCAGGTGGACGGCAAGGAGCTGCTGCCCGAGCTGCTGACCGCGCACGGCGAGGAGATAGCGGACCACGCCGGAATGCCGCCGTCGGTGCTGCATGACCTGGGCGTCGTCCCCTCCTACTACCTCCGCTATTTCTACTTCCACGACGAGGTGGTGGGGGAGGAGCGGCAGCGGCCGAGCCGGGCGGCGGAGGTGGCCGCGATCGAGCGCGAGCTCATGGAGCTTTACGCCGACCCGGATCTCGACACCAAGCCCGAGCTGCTGTCCAAGCGCGGCGGGGCGTTCTACTCGGAGGCGGCCGTGGCGCTGATCGCGTCGCTGTTCGGCGACGACCCCGGGGTTAGCGGCGCCGCGGAGCAGGTCGTGAACGTGCGCAACTTCGGCACGCTCCCCTTCCTGGCCGACGACGCGGTCATCGAGGTGCCGGCCACGATCAGCGCTGCCGGGCCCGCACCGGTGCCGGTCGCGCCGATCGCGCCGCTCTTCCGCGGCCTGATCGCGCACGTGTCCGCCTACGAGGAGCTGGCCATCGACGCGGCGCTGCGGGGCGGCCGCTCGCGGGTCGCCGCCGCGCTGCTGGCGCACCCGCTGGTCGGACAGTACGACGTGGCCGGCCGGATGGCCGACCGGCTGATCGCAGAGAACGCGCAATTTCTTTCGTGGGCTTAAAGGAGACCGCAGATGATGCGCCGCGCCGGAATCACACTTGCCGCACTGACCACTCTCACCACCCTGGCGGTGCCCGCCGCCTCCTCGGCCCTGGCATCCTCACAACCAGCCTCGGCAAAGTCGGCCAGCGCAAAGCCGACCACCGCAAAACCGGCCGCCCCCGAGATCCGCCTTAACCAGGTTGGCTACCAGCCGACCGCGCCGAAGTCCGCCTACGTGATGCTCCCGGCCCGGGTCGCCAGCGTCCCCTTCACCATCACCGACGCCAAGGGCAGGGTCGTCTACCGCGGCGTCTCCCGCGACGACGTCGGCGCCTGGAACGCCGGCTACCAGGCGGTCTACCTGCTGTCGTTCTCCGGACTGCACCGGTGCGGGACGTATCAGGTGCGGGTCGGGTCGACGGTGTCGGTGACCTTCAAGATCGCGAACGGGTCCGCCCTGTACGGTCCGCTGGTCGACAACGCGGTGCGCTACTTCACCTCGGAACGCGACGGGGCGGACGTCGAGCACGACGTCCTCAGCCGGGAGCCGGCCAACTTGACCGATGAGAAGGCGGACGTCTACGCCACCCCGAGCTACGACGACAACGACAACCTGCTCGGCACGCTCAAGAAGGTCGGCGGCCCGGTCAACGTGTCCGGCGGCTGGTTCGACGCCGGCGGCGGGTACGAGAAGTTCGGCTACACCGCCAGCTACGCGGACGCGCTGATGCTGATCGCCGCCCGCGGCAACGCCGGCCAATCCTCGACCCTCAAGCCGGAGGCCGAGTACGGCCTGCAGTGGATCACCAAGCTCTGGAACCCGAGCCTGAAGGTGCTCTACATGCAGGTCGGCATCGGCAACGGCAACGCGTCGAACACGATCCAGGGCGACTACAACTTCTGGTTCCTGCCGCAGCAGGAGGACATGCTGGACGTGGCCAAGGGCGGCAACCCCGGCCCGACCGCCTTCTACGTCAAGTACCGGCCGGTGTTCGAGGCCGCCGCGCCAGGCCAGAAGGTCAGCCCGGACCTGGCCGGGCGGTACGCGGCCGACTTCGCGCTCGGCGCCCAGCTCGCGCGCGGCAGCAACGCCAGGCACGACCTGTCGCTCGCCCGGTCGGTCTACGCGGACGCCAAGACGACCGACGTCGGCCAGCTCGTGACCGCCTACCCGAACGACTACTACCCCGGCACCGAGTGGAAGAGCGACATGCTCTGGGGCGCGACCGAGATCGCGCTCGCCGACGAGCGGCTCGGCGTGCCCCGGGCGCAGCTGCGCGCGGACCTCGCGGTGGCGGCGCGGTGGGCGCGGGCGTACATCGTCCAGGGCCACCCGGCCGGGTCCGACACGCTGAACCTGTACGACACCGGCGCGATCGCCGAGTCGGAGCTGCTGCAGGCCATGCGTGCGTCTCGGATGGCGCCCGCGATCGCGCCCAGGCTGCTCGTCAACGACCTGGCCGCGCAGCTTCAGGTGGGCGAGACGTGGGCCAAGGGCGACCCGTTCGCGCTCGGCACCGACCTCGGGTCCGCCGACGCGGCGCCGCACGCGTTCGGCCTCTACGTCACCAACGAGCTCTACCGTCAGGCCGGCGGCTCGGCCCGCTACCAGGCGTTCGCCCAGCAGCAGCTCAACTTCGCCCTCGGCGCGAACGCGTGGGGGTCCTCGTTCGTGGTCGGCGCCGGAACCACCTACCCGCACTGCATGCAGAGTGAGATCGCCAACCTGGCGGGCTCGCTCACCGGGCACGGGGACATCCAGCTCGGCGCGGTCACCGACGGGCCGAGCAGCCCCGGCAACTTCGTCGGGCTCGGTACCGTGAGCGGCATGCGAGCGTGCTCGGCCGGGTCGTTCTCCGCCTTCAACAACTCCTCGGCCGCTTACGAGGACAACGTGGTGTCGTGGCCGTCGGTCGAGCCGGCCGACGACTACACGGCGATCTCGCTGTTCGCGTTCTCGATGGGGGCGTCGTCCGGGCGTGACTGACAACCGCAATGATCCTCGGCCGGCGGTGCTCGCCATCGACGGCGGCAACAGCAAGACCGACGTCGCGCTGGTCGCCGACGACGGCAGGGTGCTGGCGTCGGTGCGCGGACCCGGCGTCAGCCACGAGGACTTCGGCCTCGAGGAGGCGATGCGGCGGCTCGGGGAGATCGTCCAGGCCGCCGCCGGGCGGGCCGGCCGGCCCGGGAGCGACGGCCTCGTCGCCCGGCACACCTCGGCCTGCCTGGCCGGCGCTGACCTGCCCGAGGAAGAGGCCATGCTCACGGCCGCGATCCAGCGGCAGGGCTGGTCCCAAACCGCGGCCGTCGCCAACGACACCTTCGCCGTGCTCCGGGCCGGCCTGACCCCGGGCGAGGGCGAACCCCCATGGGGCATCGCCGTCACCTGCGGCGCCGGCATCAACTGCGTCGGCGTCGCGCCGGACGGCCGCACCACGCGGTTCCTCGCCTTCGGCGCGCTCAGCGGCGACTGGGGCGGCGGTCTCGGGCTGGGAACGCAGACGGTGTGGCACGCCATCCGGGCCGAGGACGGCCGCGGCGAGCCGACCGAGCTGCGCGCGGCCGTCGCCGCGTTCTACGGGCTGCCCTCCATGCACGACGTGGCCGTCGCCTTCCACCTCGGCACGCTGGGCGAAGATGACCTGATCCGGCTGCCGGCCGTCCTGTTCGCCGCCGCCGAGGCGGGCGACGCGGTGGCCGCGAGCCTGGTCGAGCGCCAGGCGGAGGAGGTCTGCGCGATGGCGGTGACCGCGATCAGCCGCCTCGGCCTTGACGCCAGCCAGGACACCAAGGAAATCCCGGTCATCCTCGGCGGCGGCGTCCTCGAGGCCAGGAACCCGCTGCTGACCGGCGCCATCACCCGGCGCCTGGCCGCCAGCGCCTCGACCGCCGTCGTCCGCATCGTCGACGCACCCCCGGTCACCGGCGCCGCCCTGCTCGGCCTCGACCACCTGGGCGCCGGCCCGACCGCAGAGAGCAAACTCCGCGCCAGCTATGACCGAAGGGTCTCAGAGCCGGCACGTTGCTCGCGAAGGCCGGCACCAGCGACGTTATTGACGCGGCGTTGGTTCTGCTCGCCGAAGACGGTGACGAGATCATCACCTCAGATCCCGACGACCTGACCTTGCTCGCCAGCCAGGCCTCCCTTGCCGCGCGCCTGTCTCCCGCCTGACTAACTCAGTCCGGGGGTCGGCGGCGGCGTCCTCGGGGCCAAGAACCCGCTGCTGACCGGCGCCATCCCCCGCGCCGGTGACCCTACAGGGGTTCGCTGAAGTACCAGCGATGGCCCTCGGGATCGTCGGCTGTGTAGCTGCCCGCGCGGTTTCCCCTGATCCCGATCTCGGACACGCTCGCGCCGGCGGCCTGTGCACGATCGCGGTGGGCCGGCAGGTCGGTGATCGTGATGCACTGCAGCGCGGTTACCTCACCGAGTTTGGCGGGTCCCCGGAAGTCAGTCTCAGGGGAACCCAGCATGATGACACCGCCGTTGTCGAGCAGGAGCTCCCCGTGCCTGACGGTCCCGTCGCTGCGCTTATCGCGCACCCGCTCGGTGAAGGCGAAGGCCTTGATCAGCCAGTCCATTGCCGCGTCGGCATCGGCATACAAAAGATAGGGAACGACCTGCGGATCTGGATTGTCCTGCCGCATGACAGCCACTTTACATCCCGCACGGCTAGCGATCCCGGGTCGGTAGTGCGGCGCCGCCGACGTTTTTGAAGGGGTCGCTTTGATCCGGTCGTTGCTATCAGGCGGCCTGCGGCAGGGCCGGGCGGTGGCCGCCTCGGCGGTGGCAGCTGGACCGCAGGGGCTGTGGCGGGCGTGGTCGTCGCGGGCGTCGTCGACCCTGGTCCAGGGTTTGGCGGTCCGGTTGTAGCGGATCGCGAAACTGGGCCGCGGGTCAGCACGGAGAATCACAGAGACCATGTCCAGCCAGGATGCGTGCTTCGGGGTGTAGGCGACGGTGATCCGGGGTGCCCGGCGACGATGGAGCCAGCCGAACCCCTCAAGGACTTACGCGGCCCGCACTAGGGCGCTAGCTCAGTCCCGGCCGCCGCCGAAGATCCGCAGGAAGAACAGGAACACGTTCAGCGCGTCGAGGAAGATGGACGCCGCCATCAGCGGCGCCGAGGTCACGTCCTTGGACCGGCGCAGCCGCTGGAAGTCGCCCATCGTCAGCGCCGCGAAGATCACCAGCCCGAGGATCGCGTAGATCAGCGACCCGTGCGGGATGTGAATGAAGATCAGCACGATGCCAAAGATCAGCAGCGCGATCAGCGCGAAGAACGCGAACCGGAGGATCACCGACAGGTCCCGCCGCGTCGTGTACCCGATCGCGCCGAACACCGCGATGAACAGCGCAGTCGCCCCGCCCGACTGCCACAGGATCTGCGGGTCGGTCGATCCGTACCAGAAGAGCGTCGGCGCCGCCGCCACCCCCAGCAGGATCCCGAACACCACCAGCAACACGGTCGCCAGCGCGGCCGACTTGCGGGCCGCGAAGTTCATGATCATCAGCACCACGAACGCGCCGATCCAGGCGACGATCGCCGCGCCCTCCGACAGGTGCCGCCCCGCATACGCCCCGAGCGCGAACACCGCCGCCGTCAGCGCCACGAGCCCCATCGTCTGCCCGAACAGCGTCGCCGTCTGGTCCCGTGTCGCATACCCCTGATATGCCGGACTCGTGTACATAAGGCGCTTTCTCCTTAACCTGGGGCGTCTGCAAAATTCTAGAACCACCAACCAGTCATCTCGAACGGACCGTGAGTTCCAGCTAATCTCTAGCGTTTTCCATAGAATCGGCAGGACGAGACGGGTGGGTGGGCGGATGGATCCGATAGCGCTGATCGTGACGGCGCTCGCCGCCGGAGCGACCGCCGGCGGGCTGGACACGGTGAAGGACGCGACGAAGGCGGGCATTCAGACCGCCTACGCGAAGCTGGGCGGGCTGGCGAGGAAACGGGTCGGGGGACAGCCCGACGGCGAGCTGGCGCTCGAACGGCATGAATCCTCCCCGCAGAAGTGGGAGAGCCTGCTGACGGCCGAGCTGACCGAGGCGGGCGCGGCGGGCGACGCCGACCTGGTGGCAGCGGCCAGGGCGCTGATGGAACTCGTCGACAGCGCGGGCGCGCGAGCCGGCAAGTACAACGTGACCATCAAGAATGCCCGGGGTGTCCAAGTCGGCGACGGCAACGTGCAGTTCAACAACTTCGGCGCATAGCGCTCGGATAACAGCAAGAAGCGCCCGCAGGCGCAGGCCGCGGTTCTAGGCTGGGGGCGTGAGCAGGCTGAGGGTTCTTTTCATCGGCGGTACCGGGGTTATCTCGTCGGCGTGCGTGCGGGAGGCGGTCGCCCGCGACGTCGAGGTGTTCGTGCTCAACCGGGGGCAGTCAGCCGACCGGCCGTTGCCGGCCGGGGTCCGGGAGCTGCGGGCGGATGCACGGGACGCCGGGTCCGTTCGAGCTGCGGTTGACGGACTTGACTTTGACTCGGTCGTTGACTTCGTGGCCTTCGCCCCGGAGCACGTGCAGGCCGACATCGACCTGTTCGCCGGCCGGACCGGGCAGTACGTGTTCATCTCGACCGCGTCCGCGTACCAGAAGCCGCCGTCGCGGCTGCCGATCACGGAGTCGACGCCGCTGCGGAACCCGTTCTGGCAGTACTCACGGGACAAGATCGCGTGCGAGGACCTGCTGGTGGCCCAGTACCGGGCGAGCGGGTTCCCGGCGACGATCGTGCGGCCGTCGCACACCTACGACGCGACCAAGACCGTGCTGCACGGCGACTGGACGTCCCTCGCGCGGATGCGGGCGGGCCGGCCGGTGATCGTGCACGGCGACGGGACGTCGCTGTGGACGGTGACGCACAGCACCGACTTCGCGCGCGCGTTCGTGCCGCTGCTCGGGCACTCGCGGACGGTGGGGGAGGCGTTCCACATCACCTCCGACGACGTGCTCACCTGGGACCAGATCGCCCGCGCGCTCGGCGCCGCGCTCGGCGTGGAGCCGGCGATCGTGCACGTGCCGTCGGATGTCATCGCCGCCGCCGACCCCGAGTGGGGGGCCGGGCTGCTGGGCGACAAGGCGCACTCGGTCACGTTCGACAACTCCAAGCTGCGATCGGTGGTGCCCGGCTGGCACGCGGTGGTGCCGTTCGAGCGGGGGGCGCGGGAGATCGCGGACTGGCACCTGGCCCATCCCGACTGGCAGGTCGTCGACGAGCGGGCCGACGCGCTGATGGACAAGCTGGCGGCCGACTTCGGCGTGGCCTAGCGCTCGGCCGGCTCGATGCGGAAGACCGGGTAGCCCGGCGCGATCTCGCGCAGCTTCTCGGTTGGGGCCTTGGCGTCCACTCCGTCGAAGAACACGCCGACCTCCCACTTCCAGTGCTTCAGGTACTCGCGCAGGATGGCGGGCTTGTCGTCGTCGTTGACCTCGGTCGCGCTGAACGGCTCGGCCCGGCCGCCGACGCGCAGTTCGCCGGTGCCGATGGCGCGCAGGTTGCGAACCCACTGGGCGTTGCCGCGCGGCGCGACCAGGTAGCGGGTGCCGTCGACCGTGAGCGGGTTCACCGGGGTGGTCCGCCATTCGCCGGACGAGCGGCCGCGCACGGCCAGCACGCGCGAGCCGGCCACGCTGATGCCCATCCGGGTCAGCCGGGCGACGACGGTGTTGAAGAAGAGGGTCCCGGTCTTCGGCTTGATGTAGCGGGTGTCGGTGGCGTTCATTTTCTTCCTCCGGATGCACTTTGCGGGATCGCTGCTCTCGATTAAGATCAGTGAACACCAGAACAGTGACCCGTGTCAAGAGCAGTGCTCTCGTTTGGGTCAGGTGATCTCCAAACTGTGCGGAAGGAGGCCGGTCATGACCGCCACCCAGAACGCCCCGCGCACCGCGCGGGAGCGCGCTCGCGTCGAGCTGACCCGCGAGATCAAGGAGGGGGCGCGCCGTCAGCTCGCCGCCACCGGCGCGAACGGGATCTCGCTGCGCGCCGTCGCCCGCGAGCTCGGCATGGTCTCCTCCGCGCTCTACCGCTACTACCCGAGCCGCGACGACCTGCTGACGGCGCTGATCATCGACGCCTACGACGCCGTCGGCGAGGCCGCCGAGCGGGCGATCGCCGACGGGAAGCCCGATGAGTCCTGGGGGCGTGACCGGTGGCTCGCCGCCTGCCACGCCATCCGCGGCTGGGCGCTGGCCCACCCGCACGAGTACGCGCTGATCTACGGCTCCCCGGTCCCCGGCTACCGTGCCCCGGAGGCGACGGTCGGCCCGGCCGCGCGGGTGCCGCTCGCGTTCGCCGGCGTGCTGGCGGCCGCGGCCGAGGCGGGTGAGCTCGGCGACGACGCCGGCGCGCACGCGGGCCCCGACGCCGCCGCCGACGCGCTGACCGGGGGGCTCGCGGACCAGGCGGCCGCGCTCTCGGCGGCGCTGGCGTCGCCGGTCGCGCCCGATGTGCTGGTGCGCGCGGTGATCGCCTGGACGCAGCTGTTCGGCATGATCAGCTGGGAGCTGTTCGGCCAGTTCGTGGGCTCGTTCGAGCCCGCCGACGCCCTTTTCGCGCATGCGGTCGATCAGTTGGCGACGTTTGTCGGCTTCCCCTTCTGAGACGCCGAACCGCCAGCTAACAGCAAGAATCCGCGGCCGGGGTGCCCGTCGCACTACGCTCTTATGGTGTGAACAAACAGGAGCGGACGTACACCGTTCTGCGCGACCGGATCCACTCCGGCGCATTCGGCCCGAAGGCCCGGCTGAACATCGACGCGCTCGCCCGCGAGCTCGGGGTGAGCGCGATCCCGGTGCGCGAGGCGCTCCGCCGCCTGGAAGCCGAAGGCTGGGTGAAGTTCCAGCCCAACGTCGGCGCGATCGTCGCACCCCTCGACGCCACCGCCTGGGAGCAGCAGATGGTCGCGGTGGCGATCCTGGAGGGCGCGGCCACCGCCGAGGCCGCGCCCTACCTGCGCCCGGCCGACTTCGCCAAGGTCCGCAAGCTGGCGGCCGAGATGGAGCAGATCGCCGCCGAGGGCGACATGACCAAGTTCAGCAGGGTCAACCGCCGCATGCACGCGGTCATCATGACCCGCTGTCCCAACGCGTACCTGCTCGAGCTCCTCGAGCAGACCAACCAGCGGCTGGACCGGATCCGCGACACGATGTTCACCTACCTGCCCGAGCGGTCCAAGCGCGCCGTCGCCGAGCACGAGCACCTCATCCGGCTGCTCGAGGATGGCGACCCGGCCGAGATCGAGCGGTACGCCCGCTGGCACAAGCTGCAGACGGTCGAGGCCTACCGCGCCGCCCACCAGGAAGTGGCGGCGCCGGAAGGGGCGGGGCCGGAAAGCTAGTCCTCGTCGTCGGGGAGCGCAGTCCGCCGCCCGGTGATCGAGGTGGGCCTGATCCGCATCCACAGGCGCTCCCGGGTGGTTCCGCCCCAGGACTCCTGGCCGGGCGCGTCGAGCCGCGCGCACGCTGCCTCGGACTCCTTCTCGACCAGCCCGCGGGCCACCACCGACCACCCCGTCTGCTTGTCGGCGTCGTAGGAGTCGACCTCGAAGCAAACGTAGTGCCCGACCTCGATGTTGGACAGCTTGGACCCCACGTAGGTCCTGAACACGACGTCCTGCCCGTCCACCAGGAACCTCACCGGCAGAACCGCTACCTCGTCGTCGGCCATGAACCCGATCCGCCCGATCGGAACGGTCCCCAGCAGCCGGAACATGTCACCGAGGTGCAGTATCTCCAGCCCCGCCTCATCGGTCGCCAGCTTCCGCATCATGCCCTCCAATAACGCCCGTTCGGTCCGCTTCACCCAGTATCCGCCTGCCCTTCACCGCAACCGCCGGCGGTTATGTTACTGTCGGGTAGCATGAGCGACGCCGCAGCCGGGTTCTCCCTCGAGCTAAGCAGTGACCTGCGCGAAATGCGCGATTGGGTGCATGAATTCGCTGCGTCGGTGATCCGCCCCGCCGCCGCCGAATGGGACGAGCGCGAGCAGGTCCCGTGGCCGATCCTGCAAGAGGCGGCCAAGATCGGGCTCTACTCGCTCGACTTCCTCGCCGCCCAGTTCTTCGAGGAGTCCGGACTTGGCATCCCGGTGGCGTTCGAGGAGCTGTTCTGGGGCGACGCCGGCATCGGACTGTCAATCGTGGCCAGCGGGCTTGCGGGCATCGCGGTCGTCTCCAGCGGGACGCCCGAGCAGGTCGGCGAGTGGCTGCCGCAGCTGTTCGGCACGCCCGACGACGTCAAGCTGGGCGCGTTCTGCTCATCGGAGCCGGACGCGGGCAGCGACGTGGCCGCGATCCGCACCCGGGCGGTCTACGACGAGAAAACCGACGAGTGGGTCATCAACGGCGTCAAGACCTGGGCCACCAACGGCGGCATCGCCAACGTGCACGTCGTCGTCGCCTCGGTCGACCCGTCGCTGGGATCGCGCGGGCAGGCGACGTTCATCGTGCCGCCGGCCACGCCCGGGCTGTCGATGGGCCAGAAGTTCCGCAAGCACGGCATCAGGGCCTCGCACACGGCCGAGGTCATCCTCGACGACGTGCGGGTACCGGGGCGCTGCCTGGTCGGCGGCAAGGAGAG
>DATCGA010000535.1:0-15313 GCA_036509215.1 Trebonia sp. | reverse complement strand
GTTTCTCGGCAGCGGCGGCAGGGCCGGACCGCCCGCCCCCGCCCGTGAGCCGCGCGGCGCGGGCCCGGCCTGCGGCGATCTCCTCGGGAGGCGGGCCGCGGGCCGCTTCTGGAGGCCGGCCGGCGGCTGCATGGCCGGGGCCGAGGGCCGCTGCCGCAGGCTCGCGGCCGGGGTCGGCGGCGGCCCGGCGCCCGGGCCGGCGTTCCTCCGGTGCCTGCCGCCGGCGTCGGCGCCGTCGGCCCGGAAGTCTCCCCGCCCGGCACTGCCAGCGCCCTGCCATCCGGGACGCTAACCGACGAGACGGCCGAGCCGCTCGAATAGGCGTAGCCGCATTCTTGGACTCCCTGCTTTCGCGCCAAAGCCCAGAGTATTCCGAAACGGCCCCGACGTCACCCCGGGTGACAGACCGCGACTAAACATGCAGGTGGGGAAATACGAGCATTTCGAATGCGGGATAGCAACCAGAAGGTTAGGCTTTCGCCATGTTGCTGTCAGGCGTCCTGTTTGTCCTGTTCCTGGCTGGCTGCTGGCTCTACTGCCTCACCGACGCCGCGCTGACGCCCGCCGAGGAGTTCCCGGGCTGGCGCAAGCGCACCTGGATCGCGGTCATCGCGGTGACGCTGATCGCGGGCGCCATCGCCTGGCTGGTCGCCCGCAGGAACTGGCGGGCAAGCCAGTGGCCGCCCGCCGCCACCCACCTGATGATCATCGACCGCAACAGCGCCAACGTCGTCTGGTTCTCGCCCTGGACGACGGGGGGCCCGGCCGACGCGGCCCAGTCCCGCCACCCGGCGGGCCGGTCCATGCGCGCCGCGCCATCCGGCTGGGTCGCGCCCAAGGGCCCCGATGACGATCCCGAGTTCCTGCGCGAGCTGGCCCAGCGCATCCACGGCACCCCCACCGACCCGGCCGAGTAGACCGCTAGCCCGGTCCGGGCCTAAGCGGTTGCCGGGCACGCGTTCGCGTCGGCAACACGCGCCCCCCTTCGGCCATCTCGGTTGAGGTCGGCCGGCCCTTGGGCGTCAGCGTGCGCCGCCGGCGGGTCTTGGGCATAGCCCATGACCGACCTATTGCCACTATAGGTACCACGCGCACCACACGCACCAAGCAAGACCGGCATAGAGCTCATTGTGTGCTATTCGGGTCGTATAGACCCCATAACGGAACACGTTGGCGCCTGTGGTCGAAAAACGCGCGCCTCTTCGGCACACGATCACGAGTCCCGCTCGAGCCAGCCCGGGGCGCCCCCGCGACTGGCGCCCGGGTATCGAAGGCCAGCCTGGTCACTACCGGCCGTCATTGTGGGGAAACGCCTGGTGAGTGAGGTCGCCCGCGGCTACCAGCCCACCGGCGCCCCCTCGGCCGCACCCGGAAAACCAGCCCCACGCAAATGTGAGGCCACCCTGTCCTCGATGTCTTGAGACATCACAGGCCGCAGGGCCTCCGCATAACGGCACTGCCGCTAGCCCCGCGAATGGGGCGGACTAGGGCGTTACTGCACGCCCGCGTACGAGTGCAGGCCGGTGACGAAGATCTGGATCACGAAGATGTTGGTAATCAGGCTGGCGAAGCCGAGCAGCTGGATGTAGTGCGAGCGGACGCCGCGCCAGCCGCCGGTGGCCCGCGCGTGCAGGTACGCGGCGTAGATCACCCAGGTGATGAACGCCCAGGTCTCGACCGGGTCCCAGCCCCAGTAGCGGCCCCAGGCCTGGTCCGCCCAGATGGCGCCCGCCATCACGCCGAACGTCCAGATCGGGAACCCGAAGACGACCGCGCGGTAGGTCAGCTTGTCCAGCTGCGCCCCGCTCGGGATGCGGTCGAGCAGCGCGTTGGGCTCGGCTTTCCCGGCCGCGACCCGATTCCGGTACCGCTCCGCGACCAGGTACATGATGCCGAGGACGAAGGCGACGAAGAAGATGCCGCTCGACAGCGTCATCGCGGTGACGTGGATGGACAGCCAGTAGGACTGCAGCGCGGGCACCAGCGGCCCGGCCGGGGTGTAGATGAGCGTCTCGGCCAGCCCGAGCGCGATGACGATCGCGCCCATCACGAACACGCCGATCGCCCAGGCCCGGTACTTGACCAGGATGTAGTAGAAGAAGATGGCGGCCACGCAGGTCAGCGCCGTGATGAACTCGTACATGTCGCCCCACGGGGCGCGGTGGACCGCCAGCCCCCTGGTGGTGACGGCGACCAAGTGGGCGAGGATGCCCAGCGCGCTCAGCGTGGCGGCGGCGCGGACCCACGGCCCCGCCTCCGAGATCGCGCGGAGCGCCCCCGCCGGCCGCACCGGCAGCCGGGCGGCGGACCCCGCTGCCCGGCTCGGGCCGGCCGCGGCGCCGGCTCCGGGCGCGGCCGCATCCGGCCCGCTGCCGTCCGGTCCCGACGCATCCGGTTCTGACTGGTCAAGGACGGCGCCGGCCGAGGCCGCGCCGCCTGCCGCGCCGACCGCCGCGAGCTGGGCGGCCCGTTCGGCGACGGGCGCGGCCGCCATCATCGCCTTGCGTCGCGGCCGACCGAACGCGTAGTCGCCCGCGAAGGCGAGCAGCGCGACCGAGTAGATGAGCAGCGCCGCGATCATGAAGTCGGTGCTGACGTGCGCCAAGCCGAAGTTGACGGACACGAGCCTCACGCTCCCGTTTCTGACTGGTTGTTAGGCTCAGGCTTCTGGTGGTCGGCCGCCGCCGCAGGCCCAGCAGTCGGCGAAGATGGCGATGACGGCGAAGACGCGTCGGCGATGTCGGCCGCCAGCGTGGCGAACTCGTCCTCGAACCCTCCGCTGGCGTCGGTCCTGGTCAGACCGCCGACGGTGACGACCGAGCCGACGCCGTCCGGCCCCGGCACCGCCCGCACGAACACCCGCCGCCGCCGGACGAAGAACGAGATCAGCAGGCCGGCGATCGCGAGGATGCCGCAGACGAGGGCGGGGATCTGCCCCGGGTCGTAGGTGACGTCGAGGCTCACCCACTGCTTGGTGCCGTCGTAGGTGATCGACCCGAGCTTGCCCGGCAGCGTCCAGGTGCTCCCGGGGGTCAACAGGTGCGGCCCCCCGGAGATCTCCGTCATCTGGCTGGTGTCGAGCTGGTAGACGCTCTGCGCCGTGCCCGAGTCCAGGCCGAGGTTGCCCGAGTAGCCGATCAGCGACACTTCCGGGTTGTTGGCGGCCGGGAAGATCGACTCGAGCGTCGTCCCGCCCGCCATGTAGGCGGTCGGCACGAACACGCCCTCGAAGCCGAGCGAGGCACTCGGCGCCTTCACCACGCCGTCGGAGAGCATCGTGTTGGTGTTGGCCGGGATGAACGGCGTCGCTTCCTGGTAGGCGACCCCGTCCGGGCCCCGCACCGTGAACTCCGGCGCGTACCCGTGGCCGATCAGGTACACCTTCACCGAGTCGACCGACAGCGGGTGATTGACCTGGATGTCGTAGGTCTTCGTGGCCCCGCCGGGCGCGTCGGAGTAGCTCACGTTCGCGTTGAACCCGGCCGGCTGCCCGATCGACGCGCCCGAGTTGATGTAGTCGGCGTTGAACTTGTCCAGCGTGAGCGAGAAATGCGCCAGGTCGGAGCCGGTGACCAGCCGCCCGGGGTGGAACTCGGCCAGCTGCGCGGTGGTGTCGTTGAACGTCTGCCCCTCGACGACCAGCTCGTCGGCCTTGTAGCCGAAGAGCCCGCCGAGCGCGATCGAGAGCAGCACGCCAAGCAGCGACAGGTGAAAGAGCAGGTTGCCGACCTCGCGCAGGTACCCCTTCTCGGCCGCCAGCCAGTGGCCGGCGTCCCCGGCGGCCGGCCGCCGGAGCCGGAACCGCATGCCGCCGAGCACCGAGGCGGCCGCGTCGACGGCCGCGTCCGGAGGCAGCGCCGACGGGTACGTCACCGACTGCGGCAGCCGGGCCAGGTTCCTCGGCGCCCGCGGCGGCGGCGTCCGGGCGGAGCCGACCAGCTTGAACGTCCGCGGCACGACGCACCCGACCAGCGACGCGAAGAGCAGGATGTAGATCGCGGCGAACCAGGGGGCGGCGAACACGTTGAACAGCCCGAGCCGGTTCAGCCACGGCGCGAGGGCGGGGTGGGACGTGAAGTACTGCGTCACCGACGCCGGGTCGCTGCCCTGCTGCGGCAGGATCGAGCCGGGCACCGAGCCCAGCGCGAGCAGGAAGAGCAGGATGAGCGCGGTCCGCATGGAGGTGAGCTGCCGCCACGCCCAGCGCCCCCAGCCGGCCCCGGTCCCTCCCGAGGCCCCGCCGCTGCCGCTGTCCGGTTCGGCCGGCCCGGTTCCGAACGGACGGATGGCTTCGCCGTCCAGGTCCGCGGCCTCCGACTCGGGCGCGGCCTTGGAGGCGGTCGAGTGCACATCGGTCACTGGGTCACCGCCGCGTCTTTGAGCAGGGTGGTCATCTCCGGGTAGGTGACGGCCCCGTCGATCACCCCCGCGATGTGCCCGGTCTTGTCGATGACCAGGGTCGTCGGGGTGGCGCTGATCGGCACCGCGATGGCGAGCCGCTCCTCGACCGCGCCGTTGGCGTCGTTCACGCTCGGGTAGCTGATGCCCGCGCCGCGCAGGAAGGCCAGCGCCTGGGTCGGGGTGTCCTGGAGGTCGTCGCCGAGGAAGGCGATCCCCTGCGGGCCGTACTGCTCGTCGAGGTACTTGAGCGTCTGGCCCTCGGCCACGCACGGGGCGCACCAGGAGCCCCAGATGTTGAGGACCACGATCTTGCCCCGGTAGCTCGCGAAGTTAACCGGCGCGCCGGTCAGCGAGGTCGCGGTGAATTCAGGCCCGGCCGGCCGCTGGCCGGCCGGATAGGCCACCATGTTGTCGTCGCTCGCGCTGCTGCTGTTCCCGTGGGTGAACACGGTGACCACCAGGGCGGCGACCAGCAGCACGGCGACGGCGGCCGCCGTGGTGACGACCGTTCGGCGCTTCGCTTTGAACACCACCGGGTCGGATCCCTACCGTCTCCTACAGGGGGTAGTACGTCGTGCCTATTGTGCCCTATCCGGGTCGGCGACCTGCTGCCGGGGCGGCACCGCGTAAGAAACGCCGGTGAGCCGGTCTTCGTCGAAGGTGAGGCTGGTGACCGACCCGAGCGCGCACTGACGGCTGCTCGGGTTGTGCCACAGGCGGTTGTGCTCGGCCGCCAGGCGGCTGACCCAGATCGGCAGCTGGTGGCTGACGCAGACCGCCTCCTGGCCCCTGCTGGCGTCCCTGGCCCGGTCGATGACCTGGCGCACCCGGGCGACGACCTGGGTGTACGGCTCGCCCCAGGACGGCTGGAACGGGTTCCACAGGTACCGCCAGTTCATCGGGTTCAGCCCGAGGCTGGCCAGACTGACGGACTTGCCCTCGAGCACGTTCGCGGACTCGAGCAGCCGGTCGTCGGTGGTGATCGTGAGCCCGAGCCGCTCGGCCACCGGCTGCGCGGTCTCCTGCGCCCGCTCAAGCGGCGACGCGAAGACGGCGGCGACCGGCCGCCCGGCGAAGAAGTCGGCCGCCGCGACGGCCATCATCCGCCCGTCAGCGGACAGGTGGTACCCGGGCAGGCGCCCGTAGAGGACGTGGTCCGGGTTGTGCACTTCACCGTGCCGGAGCAGGTGAACAACAGTGATCTCAGTCATGGCCTGGTCAGCCTACCGGCTTGCCGCCGGCCAGCCGACGCCCCCGTCAGGCAATAACTTCAATGTAGCGGCGGCGGTCGGCGATGATCTCGGTCAGCAGGCGCAGCCGCTGCTGAAGCCCGGCCTGGTCCACCGCGGCCAGATCGGAGGCGCCCGCCAGCAGCGCGGCGACTTCGTCCGACTCGCTGACCAGTCCCCAGTCGAACTGCAGGAGCTCGTCCAGCCCGGCCCGGCGTACCCGCTCCCATACCCTGTCCTCGGGCAGCAGCGGCAGCCCGCGGACCGAGGTGGACACCGCGTCGATGTCCCTGCCGAGCCGGTCCGCCTGCCGCAGCGGCGCCATGACCTCGGCCGACGGGAACGGGTTCTCCCTGGTGGAGGGCGGCACCCGGTCGGCCCGCCACCGGCTGGCGAGGTCCCGCAGCCGGGCCGACGCGGCGCTCGGGCTGCCGGTCACGCGCTCCCTGATCAGCAGGTCGTCGGCCCGCAGCCTGCCCTTCGCGGCGCAATCGCCCGACGCGCTTACGACCAATCCTGGCTCTTTTGCGGCTAATCCGATAGGGCCGCGGCGGCCGCGCGGGCGGCGGCCGGGAGGGCGGCCGCGATGCGGGCGAGCTCTTCCTCGCCGTGGGCGGCGGACGTGAACCAGGCCTCGAACGCCGACGGCGGCAGGTAGACGCCGCCGTCCAGCATGGCGTGGAAGAACGCGGAGTACGCGGCGGTGGACTGGTCCTTGGCGTCGTCGAAGTTGGCCACCGGGTCGGTCCGGCCGAGGAAGACCGTGAACAGGCTGCCCGCGGTCGACAGGTAGTGCGGCACGCCGACGGCGGCCAGCTCGGCCGAGACCAGCTTGGACAGCGCGCCCGCGAACGAGTCGACCGCGCCGTACACCTCGGGCGTGCAGGCGCGCAGGGTGGCCAGCCCGGCCGCGGTGGCCAGCGGGTTCCCCGACAGCGTGCCCGCCTGGTAGACCGGGCCGACGGGGGCGAGCCTGGACATGATCTCCGCCCGGCCGCCGAACGCGGCGCAGGGCAGCCCGCCGCCCATCACCTTGCCCAGCGTGACCAGGTCGCCGCGGACGCCGTCGAGCCCGTACCAGCCCGATGCGGAGACCCGGAAGCCGGTCAGCACCTCGTCCATGATCAGCAGCGCCCCCGAGCCGTCGCACAGCGACCTGAGCAGCTCGTTGAAGCCGGGGGCAGGCGGGACCACGCCCATGTTGGCCGGGCACGCCTCGGTGATCACGCAGGCGATCTCGCCGCCGCGGGCCGCGAACAGCGCCGTGACCGCGTCCGCGTCGTTGTACGGCAGCACGACCGTGTCGGCGGCGGACGCGCCGGTGACCCCGGGCGTGTCAGGCAGCCCCAGCGTGACCACGCCGGACCCGGCCGCGACCAGCAGCGCGTCCACGTGGCCGTGGTAGCAGCCGGCGAACTTCACCACGACCGACCGGCCGGTGTAGCCGCGGGCCAGCCGCAGGGCCGACATCGTCGCCTCGGTGCCCGAGTTGACCAGCCGGACCTGCTCGACCGGCGCCCGCGCGATGATCTCCGCCGCCAGATCGACCTCGCCCGGCGTGGCCGCGCCGAACGACGTACCGCGCGCGAGCGCGTCCGACACGGCGGCGACCACGGACGGGTGCGCGTGCCCGAGGATCATCGGGCCCCAGGAGCACACGAGGTCCACGTACTGACGGCCGTCCACGTCGAACAGGTAGGGCCCGGCACCCCGCTCGATGAACCGGGGCACCCCGCCCACCGGCCCGAACGCGCGGACCGGCGAATTCACCCCGCCCGGGGTCACCTCGACGGCGCGGGCGAACAGTTCGGCGCTAGACCGATATCCTCGCTTCTCCATCGGTCTAGCCCTGGGGGGTACGGGGGGTCGTCCCCCCGGACGATGACGGACGGTCAGTCACGAACTAGCCTTCTTCCTCAAGCACGTCAGCCAGGAACTCGAGCAGCCGCAGCGCGTCGGGAAGTGGCTGCCCGAGCGGCTCGCGCACCCAGCGTACGTCCTGGCCGGTGCCGTACCGGGAGGGCGGGGCGAGCACGTAGCTGTCCCGGCAGTGCCAGCGCAGCGCCTCGCTCTGGGTGAACATGTCCGGCGAGGAGTCGAGGCCGCACGACCACCACTCGTCCTCGTCGGCCGGGGCGCCCCTGGTGGCGACGTAGAAGTGCATCCGCTCCGCGCCCTGCACCGCGACCGGCCCGGTCTCGACCTCGGCCGCCGCCATGCGCGCGAGCACGCTCGCCCCGGCCACCGCGGGCACGTCCAGAACGTCAAAAACCCGCCCGGTGACGAGTATCACGTTCGCCTCCGGGCGGGCTTCCCACCACTGCCGCACTACTTCGCTGTTCGCGCTCGCCTGCATCTGCCAGGTGGGCGACACCGGGTGGGCGCCCGGCGCGGGGCAGCCGACTCGGTCGCATGAGCACGCTCGCCCCGGTTCCGACAGCCCGATTCCGTCGAGTCCGTCGCTTGGATGAGCCCCCGGGCAGACTGGCCAGCCCATGGCGGCGTACTCAAGTGCCGCCGCGCCCAGGTCGGGCGACCGCTGCGCCGCCCGGCGTCGGCCTCGTCGCCGCATCATCGCTACCATCAGGCCCCGAACTCCTAGTGGTCCACCGACCCCACGCCGCCGACGGATATGCCAAAGCATCCGCTCATGCGGTCGGGTGGGATAGCCGAAATCGTACCGCCACCGAGGGCGTCACCAGGCCCAGACGGTGGTGACCCGCACCACCCCTGACGCCGCTGCGGGCGGGCGGAGCGGTGCTAGGCGAGCCAGCGGGACACTTCCGTGGCCCAGTAGGTGAGGATGACGGACGCGCCCGCCCGGCGGATCGAGGTGAGGGTCTCCATGATCGCCTTGTCCCGGTCCAGCCAGCCGTTGGCGGCGGCCGCCTCGATCATCGCGAGCTCGCCGCTGACCTGGTAGGCGGCGACCGGGACCCGGACCATGTCGGCCACCCGGCGGATCACGTCGAGGTAGCTGAGGGCCGGCTTGACCATCACCATGTCGGCCCCCTCGGCCAGGTCGAGCCCGACCTCCTTCAGGGCCTCGAGCGCGTTGGCCGGGTCCTGCTGGTGGGTGGCGCGGTCGCCGAACTTCGGCGCGCCCTCGGCCGCCTCGCGGAACGGGCCGTAGAAGGCCGAGGCGTACTTGGCCGAGTAGCCGCAGATCGGGACCGTCCGGAAGCCCGCCCCGTCGAGCGCCTTCCTGATCGCGCCGACCTGCCCGTCCATCATGCCGCTTGGCGCCACCAGGTGCGCGCCCGCCCGGGCCTGCGCGACCGCCGTGGACGCGTACCGCTCAAGCGTGGCGTCGTTGTCCACGTAGCCGTCGTCGGTGACGATCCCGCAGTGGCCGTGGTCGGTGTACTCGCACAGGCACAGGTCCGCCATGATCACCAGGTCGTCGCCGACCTCGGCCCTGATATCGGCGATCGCGACCTGCGAGATGCCCTCGGGGTCGTCGGCGCCGCTGCCGACGGCGTCCTTGTCGGCCGGGACGCCGAACACGATGATCCCGCCCACCCCGGCCTCGACCGCCTCGGCGGCCGCCTTCCGCAGCGAATCCCGGGTGTGCTGGAGCACGCCCGGCATCGAGCTGATCGGCTGGGGGTCGGCCAGGCCTTCCTTGATGAACACCGGAAGCACCAGCTCGGCCGGCCGCAGCGCGGTCTCCGCCACCATGGCCCGCAGGGCCTTGGTCCCGCGCAGACGGCGCGGCCTAACCTCAGGAAACCCGGCACTCACTGTAATTCTCTCCGTATGGGTGGTGGGCTAACCGCAGGCGGCGGCGGCCGCCGCGGCGGCGCTCGCTGGGGCGGCGGAGCGGCTCGCCCGCCTCGAGGGCGGCGTCGCGCTGGGCCGCGCCGAAGTCGGCCAGCGCGTCGACCAGCGCGCTGACGGACGGCTTGGTCGCCGTCACGTCCACCCGCAGCCCGAACTCGGCCGCCGTCTTCGCCGTCTGCGGGCCGATCACGCCGATCACGGTCACCGCGTGCGGCTTGCCGGCGATGCCGACCAGGTTCCTGACCGTGGACGAGGACGTGAACAGGACCGCGTCGAAGCCGCCGCCCTTGATCGCCTCGCGGATCGGGGCGGGCGGCGGGGCGGCCCGCACCGTCCGGTACGCGGTCACGTCCTCCGCCTCCCAGCCCAGCTCGGTCAGCCGGGCGAGCAGGGTCTCGGTCGCGATGTCGGCCCGCGGCAGCAGCACCCGGTTGATGGGGTCGAGCACGTCGTCGAACGGCGGCCACGCCTCGGCCAGGCCCTCGGCCGACTGCTGCCCCTCCGGCACCAGGTCGGGCCGGATGCCGAAGTCGAGCAGCGCCGCCGTCGTCTGGTCGCCGACCGCCGCCACCTTGACGCCCGCGAACGCGCGGGCGTCGAGGCCGTACTCCTCGAGTTTCTCCCGCACCGCCTTGACCGCGTTGGTCGAGGTGAACGCCACCCACTGGTACCGGCCGGTGACCAGGCCCTTGACCGCCCGCTCCATCTGCTGCGGTGTGCGCGGCGGCTCGACCGCGATCGTCGGCACCTCCTCGGGCACCGCGCCGTACTCGCGCAGCTGGTCGGAGACGACCGAGGCCTGCTCCCTGGTCCGCGGCACCAGCACCCGCCAGCCGAACAGCGGCTTGGTCTCGAACCAGGACAGCCTGTTCTTCGCGGCCGCCGCCTCGCCGACCACGGCGATGGCGCCGCCCCTGGTCGTCGCGACGGTAACCCCGGCCGCCTTCAGGTCGGGGCCGATGCGTCCCAGGGTGGTGACGACCGTCTGCTGGTCGGTGGTGGTGCCGTCCCAGGTGATCGCGAACGGCGTCGTGTCGGGCCAGCCGGCCGCGACCAGCATCTTGCCGAGGTCGGCGGGCGCGGTCTCCGCGCCCATGATCACCAGCGTGCCTGCGCTGTAGCCGACCCGGCTGGCCTCGTTGGCGTGGATGATCCTCAGCTCTCCGGGCGCGTCGCCGGTCAGCGCGATCCCCGCGTAGGCGGGGGTGCCGGTGGCCGCGGCCACGCCGGGGACGATCTCGAACCGCGCCCTGGCCTTCGCGCACGCCTGAACCTCGGCGGCGGCGCCGGAGAGCAGCGGATCGCCCGGGAACAGCCGGACCGCGAGCTGCCCGGCCTTCGCCGCCACCGTGAGCACCTTGGCCGTGCCGGCCACGTCCGAAGGCTCGGCCAGCTGGACCTCCTCGGCCAGCAGGTGCCGGACCCGGTCGGCCACCTCCGCGTCGGCCACCACCAGGCTGGCCGCCGCGAGCAGCCGCACCGCGCGCATCGTCAGGAGCCCGTCGTCGCCGGGGCCGGCGCCGACGAAGGCAACCCAACCGTCGATATCAGTCATGCGCATCATCCCCGTCGGTGTCGTCTGCGCGCATCAGGTCTGCCGCGCCCAGCGCCAGCATCCGCGCCGCCAGCTCGCGCCCCAGGTGGGCCGCTTCGCCTGCGTCCGCTTCGCCACTTTCACGTATCACTATTGTGCCGTTAGCCGAGCCCGCGTCCAAAGCGCCAGGCTGCGGAGTTGCCGGCCGGGTGCCGAGGACCACGGCGTGCAGTCGCAGCCGACCGATACCCGCCTGCCCGGTCGCGTATGCGCCGACCGGGGCGCTGCAGCCCGCCTCCAGGGCGGCCAGCAGCGACCGCTCGGCCGTCACCGCCGCCCGGGTCGGCGCGTGGTCGATGGCCGCGAGCAGCCCGACGAGCTCGGCGTCATCGGCCCGGCACTCGACCGCGAGCGCGCCCTGGCCCGGCGCCGGGACCATGTCGTCGGGTTCGAAGATCTCGCTCACCAGGTCGGTCTGGCCGATCCTGGCCAGCCCCGCGTAGGCCAGCACGACCGCGTCAAGCTCACCGTCGCGCACCTTCCCGAGCCTGGTGTTCGCGTTCCCGCGGATGGGCACGCAGCTGACTTCCGACCGCAGCACCGCCAGCTGCGCCGCCCGGCGCGGCGCGCCGGTGCCGATGCGGGCGCCCGGCGGCAGGTCGGCCAGCTTGACCCCGTCCCGTCCGACCAGCGCGTCGCGCGGATCGTCACGGACCGGGATGGCGGCCAGCGCGATGCCCGGGGCGGCCCCGGTCGGCAGGTCCTTGAGCGAGTGCACGGCGAAGTCCACCTCCCCGCGAAGCAGGGATTCCCGCAATGCGCTGACGAAAACCCCGGTGCCGCCGATCTGGGTCAGCTGCTCCCTGCTCACGTCCCCGAGGGTGGTGACGCCCACGATCTCGACCCGGCGGCCCGTCTGCTCGGTGACCAGCCTGGCCACGTCGCCCGATTGCGAGATCGCCATCGGGCTCCGACGGCTGCCGAGTCGCAGCGGTTCCGGGTTCACAGGTTCCCCTCCAGACTGGGAATGCTCGGGGAGTCGACTTCGGCGTGCGTCACCGCGTCGATCGTGCGCGGGTCCAGATCGAAGAGCACCCGCAGCGCGGCCGCGTACTCCTCCCCGTCCGGCGATGACGCGAGTTCTTTTACCCGCACGGTGGGCGCGTGCAACAGCTTGTCTACCACTCGCCGGACCGTCTGGGCCATTTCCTCCAGCGCGTGCCCGCTCACGCTCTCCTCCGAGAGCCGTCCGGCCAGCCTGGCCAGCTCGGCGTCGACGACCGTGGCCGCCTTCGCCCGCAGCGCCACCACGGTCGGCGTCACCCGGTCGGCCCGGACGGCGGACCCGTAGGCGGCGAACTCCTCCTCGACGATCGCGCGGACCGCCGCCACCTCGTCGGCCCCGACGGCGCTCTCGCCGCTGCCGCGCAGCGTGTCCATGCTGATGACGATCACGGCGGCCTCCGACGGCCCGGGCAGCCCGGCCACGGCCGGATCGACGTCACGCGGCATCGCCAGGTCCAGCAGCACGACCGGGCGCGCCCGGTCACGGACGGAGAGCACCTCCCGGACGACGGCCTCGGCGATCACCAGGCTGGCGGCGCCGGTGCAGGAGATCACCAGGTCGGCCTCGGCGATGGCGGCGGGCAGGTCGGCGAAGTCGGCGACCGTGCCGCCGACGCCCGCCGCCAGCCGCTCGGCCTTGACCCGGGTCCGGTTGGCGACCGTCACCCGCGCCGCCCCCGCGCGCGCCGCGGTGGCCACGGCCAGCCCGCTCATCGCGCCGGCCCCGACGACGAGGACGTGAACGCCTGCGAGCCGCCCCGGTCCGTTCGATCCAAGCTTTTCCTGATCTTGCCTTACATCCTCGGCGCCGTTGAGATGCGGCGCGGCCAGCTCGATGCCGACGCTGACGAGGCTGAGCCCGAGCCGGTCGATGCCGGTTTCCGCGCGGGCACGCTTGCCGGCGCGCAGCGCCAGCCTCCCGAGGTCGCGCAGCGACCGGCCGAGCGTCCCGTGGTCCCCGGCCACCTTCAGCGCCGTCCGCACCTGGCCGAGTATCTGGTCCTCGCCCACCACCATCGACTCGAGGCCGCTCGAGACCGCGAGCAGGTGCTGGACCGCGCGGTCCTCGTAGTGCACGTAGAGGCTGGAGGTCAGCTCGGCGGCGGGGATGCCCGAGTAGCGCGACAGCAGGTCGCACACCCCGGCGACGCCGCCGTGGAACCGGCCGACCTCGGCGTAGACCTCCACCCGGTTGCAGGTCGAGATCACGAACGTCTCGGCGATGTCCGGCAGCCGCGCAACGTCGTGCAGCAGCTTTCCGAGCGTGTCGCCGCTGACGGCGGCGCGCTCAAGCGTCGAGACCGGCGCGCTCTTGTGGCTCAGTCCGACGACGAGGACGCTCATTGTTCGGGTCCCACCCTCAATACCGCCTACGCTTCCGCCGCTGTCGGATCCGGCGCCTGGTCGTACCGCTCAGCGGACCGCCGCTGCGCGTGGAAGGCGAGAATCTGCAGCTCAATCGATAGATCGACCTTACGCACATCCACGCCTTCTGGCACATTAAGCACCAGCGGGGCGAAATTCAGGATGCTTGTCACTCCGGCCGCGACCAGCCGGTCGCACACCGACTGGGCGGCCCCGGCAGGCACCGCGATCACCCCGATCGCGATGTTCTGGCTGGTCACCACCGTCTCAAGGTCGCTCGAGGGCCGGACCACGACGCCGCCGATGTCGCTCCCGATCAGGGACTGGTCGGTGTCGAAGACCGCCTCGATCTGGAATCCCCTGGTGACGAACCCGCCGTAGTGGGCCAGGGCGCGGCCGAGGTTACCGGCGCCGACGATGACCACGGGCCAGTTCTGCGTCAGCCCCAGGGCCCGCGACACCTGGTAGACGAGGTACTCGACGTCGTAGCCGACGCCGCGGATGCCGTACGAGCCCAGGTGACTGAGGTCCTTGCGGAGCTTGGCCGAGTTGACGCCCGCCGCCCGGGCGAGCTCGTCGCTCGCCACCGTCGAGACCCCGCGCTCGGCCAGCGTGTACAGCGCCCGCAGGTAGACCGGGAGCCTGGCGACGGTGGCCTCGGGGATGCCGCCCGGGTACGGGCGATCGGCGTTCGCTCCGGGCTCCGATGCGAAGCCGGGAAACTCGGCGGCACTGGACATGCGACGCTCCCGGGGGAAGGTTCGGCGCTGCGGCGGGCAGGCACGTGGCGCGGGCCCGCAACGATGACGATGATGCGGATGCGGACATCGGCTGCTATCGGCCGGCCTGAGCCGGTCGCGGCCGCTACCCACCATACGTCGTTTGTGAACAGATGCACAAAGTGCCGTCGTCGGCCGCCGGGCGACCGGGCCGGCCACAGAGCCGTGACAGGCTGTGACGGAACGGCGGCGAAGCCGCGGCAGGGCCGCCCGACCAGAATAACGGGTCCCGCCCGACAACGGACAACGCGCGCTATATGTCTGTATTGTGACGCCAGTGCAGACAGGTAAAGCCGTAATTTGTTAATGCGTGGTGTTGGTGTTATCGGGTGGACAGCGCAGCACGGAGGCGGTCTTCCGATACTCGCCAGAAATCGTGCTGGACGCCATCCACGATGGTAACCGGGATCTGCTCCCAATATTCACGCAAGTCATCCTCCGATTGCGTGATATCACGCTCTTCCCACGCAACTCCGAGATCATCGGCAACCCGGCGGATGATCTCTCGCGCATCGTCGCACAAGTGACATCCGGGACGGCCGAGCAGGGTGATTCGCGGGGCCGGCATCTAGCTCGACCGGTACCGCTGGTCGGAGTACCCCGGCGGCGACCACTCGGCCGAATCCGAGCGGGACGGGTCCGCGTCGCTCTCCGAGTAGCCTCCGCTGGCCGTTTCGCCGGCCGCCTGGTAGCCCGCGTCGCTGTCGGACGGCGCGCCCGCGCCGAGCTCGCGGTAGCGGCGGACGGCGGCCACCTGCGAGCCCGCGGTCGGCTGGCCGGCCGGCTCCTGGTACTGGCCGCCGGCCGAGCCGGCCGAGCCGGCCGAGCTCGCCGGGGTGAAGGACGCGCTGCTGGTCGTGCCCGAGTACCCGTTCGAGGCCGCGTAGCCGTTCGCGGCCTCGTAGCCGTTCGCGCTCGTGTAGCCGTCAGCGCTCTGGTAGCCCGCCGCACCGGAATAGCCGGCCCCGCCCGAATAGCCCGCGCCAGCGGCGTGGCCGCCGTTTGCCTGGTAGGTCGCGGTGGCCTGGTAGCCGGTGGCCGGGTAGCCCGCCGCCTCGGCATATGCGCTGGTGGCGGGGTACTCGGCGGCCGCCGGGTACTGGCCGCCGTTCGCGGCCTGCCCGCTCCCGGCGTAGCCGTACTGGCTCGTCGGGGCG
>DATCGA010000534.1:0-6084 GCA_036509215.1 Trebonia sp. | reverse complement strand
CACGTTGTGCTGGCTGAACACCCGCTCCACGGCCACCGTGTCGGGCCGGTACTCGGTCAGCCAGCGCTCGATCTCTTCTTCGATCGCCAGCAGCCGGGTGGCGATGTGCGCGTCGGCGTCGGTGCGCACCACGCCGACGGCGACCAGGGTCGGCGGGCGGCCGGGCACGCCTTCCACCACGCCGAGCCCGCACCTGGTGAGGCCGGGGTCGATGCCGAACACCCGAGCCGGCGGCCGCGGCGCGTACGACGGGGTCACCACGTCCACCCGGTCATCGCGCGCTCCCGTCCGCCAGCGAACATCTGTTCGCTAGGAACCCTACCGCGTCATAGCGCCGGAATCCCGCAGAAAGCCTCGTGTCGCCGTCGCCGTCGCCGTCGCCCCGGCCGCGGTCCGGCCTAGTCCTTGCGGGCGGCGCCGGCCCAGAGCACGCCCGGGGTCTCCGCCTCGGCCTCGGAGTCGGGGCGCCACCGGTGGGTGAGGACCACGCCGGGGTCGAGCAGCGTCAGCCCGCCGAAGAAGGCGGTCACCTGCGCGCGGCTGCGCATGGTGAACTGCTGGGTCATGGCCTGGTTGAGGCGGCGGCCCATCTCGGCCATCGCCTCCTGCTGGATGTCGCTGGCCAGATGCGAGATCACCAGGAAGCTGCCGGCCGGGACGGCGGCCATCAGCCGGTCCACCACGCCCTGCGGGTCTTCGTGGTCGCGGAGCATGTGCAGCACCGCGACCAGCATGACCCCGACCGGCCGACTGAAGTCGAGCACCTGCGCGGCGCCGGCCAGAATCTCGTCGGTGTCCTTGAGGTCGGCGTCGAGATAGGCCGTCTCGCCCTGCGGGCTGCTGGTGAGCAGGGCGCGGGCGTGCGCGAGCACGATCGGGTCGTTGTCGACGTAGACCACCCGCGTGTCGGGCGCGACGGCCTGCGCGACCTCGTGGGTGTTGTTGGCCGACGGCAGCCCGGTGCCCACGTCGAGGAACTGGCGGATGCCCTCCTTGGCCGCCAGGTGGCGGACCGAGCGGGCCAGGAACCGCCGGTTGGCCTGCACCGACAGGACGGTCTGGGGATGGGCCTGCAGCGCCTTCTGGCCGACTTCCCGGTCGATCGCGAAGTTGTCCTTGCCGCCGAGCCAGTAGTCGTAGACGCGGGCGATGTGCGCCACGCTGGTGTCGATCTTCGGCAGCTCGCGCAATTCACCCGGCAGCACGCTGCGGAAGAACTTGTCAGGCACGGGCGCACCTCTCGACGGGCAACGCCGCAATCATAGCGACCGCGTGCACGCCGATCGCGGACTCGCAAATACCGATATATCGCTCGATCGGTTGATTGGGCGATTGCGCGACTGCGCGACTGCGCGACTGCGCGATTAGAAGTCGTCCACCATGTAGGCCGTCGCCGCGAAGGCCGCGTCGAGGGAGGCGTCATCGTCGGGGGTGCCGCCCGCGGCCAGGCCGGACAGCCGGAGCGTGGCGACGGGCGTGCCCGCGTAGAGGGCAGCCAGGCCGCGGGCGCCCACCGTGAGCGGGGCCGCGGCGCGGACCGAACTGACGGCTCCGTCTGCGTCGAGCGCGCCCTTGCCGTCGGCGACCGTCAGCTGCCAGCGGCCCGAGTTGGCCGGGCGCGCCTGATCGCGGACCTCAAGCGGGACGCTGAAAGAGACGGCGGGCGGGAAGCCGCGGGCGGCGATCGCGGACGGCGCGTCGACCACCCGCAGCATCCACATCGAGCGCTTGGTGATGGTGGCGTCGCGTTCGGTCGTGAGCCACCAGAACGGGTCGTTCGGCGCGGTCAGCGCGGTGACCGTGCGGGCGACCGAGGAATGCGAGGCGATCACCGACCAGAGCGCCCGCAGCGATTCGGGGGTGACGGCGTGCACCCGCTCGACCAGCAGGTTGGCGTGCCCGGCGCCGTCCCAGCGGTAGGCCGCGTAGCCGTCGTCGGCGGCCAGGTAGGAGTACAGGTCGGGGCGGCTCAGCCACTGCCTGGTCGGGCCTTCGTCCCAGGTCAGCGGTCCGGCGTCGCGGGCGGCCTGATGGGCTCGGCCGATGACCGCGATGACCTCGGCGGCGTCGTCGGGCCCGGCCCGGCGGATCTGGGTCGCGTCCGCCGGGGACGTGGCTGCACCGCCGACGCCGCCCGCATTGCCGCCGCCGGCATTGCCGGCGCCCGCATCGCCCGCGAACGCGGCGGCGGCGTCCGGTGCGACGAGCGTCCGCAGCGATCGGGCCGGGATCGTCGCCTCGTACTTCCCGCCCGCCAGCTCCCAGCCGAGCGACCGGTAGATCGGCATCGTCGCCGGGTACAGCGCCGACAGCGGGTAGCCCCGCTCCGCGACCGCGTCCAGCAGCGCGGTCATCAGCCGCCGGCCGAGGCCGCCGCCCCGGTACTCGGGCGCGACCTTGACCGAGGCGACGCCCGCGCACGGGATGGCGCGGCCCAGCCACCACTGGCGCAGGCCGTGGATCATCGCCGCCCCGGCGGGCACGCCGCCGACGAACGCCCCGAGGAACAACCCTTGCCCGGCCCGCAACCCGGCGACATAGTTCCACCCAGCCACCTGCCCGGCCGAGTAGACCCCGAACGCACGCTGCCCCAGATCGAGCTGGGCTTCCATGTCGTCGTCGCCCGTAATCGGCCGAATCACCACGTCATCCACGACCCACCACCCTACGGGAGCCCCGCCGCACGCGCCCGGGCGCTGCCGCCCACCGCGCCAGTCCGCCACAGCCCCGACCCGGCCCAGCTAGCCGGGCTCTCGTGGGTCGCGTAGAAACGTGTCGCCGCTCTGATCACGCCGCTGGCAGCTGCTCGGTCCGTGATCACGAAGGCTTTTAGCCTGACGAAGGATCCGCATCGTACAGCTGCACAAATCCTTCGTGATCCTGCTCAGACCGCCCGTTCGGCCACCCCGAGTACCCGACGCGCCCTGCCCGGTAGGGAGATCCCAATGGACCAGGCCCGCTTTTGCGAGGGATCCCCGGTTTGTAACGCAGTGGGGGGCCGGGGGCGATCCCCACCGGCCCCCCACAACGGACGAATACCGTCAGCCGAGCTTCTCCATGATCTCGTCCGACACGTTGTAGTTCGCGTACACGTCCTGAACGTCGTCCGAGTCCTCGAGCGCGTCGATCATCTTGAGGACCTTGCGCGCCTGCTCCTCGTCCAGCTCGATCTCGCTGCTGGGCAGGAACGCCGCGTCGGCCGACTCGTAGTCGATGCCCGCGTCCTGCAGGGCGGTGCGCACCGCGACCAGGTCGGTCGGCTCGGAGACGACCTCGAAGGACTCGCCGAGGTCGTTGACCTCCTCGGCGCCCGCGTCGAGGACCGCCAGCAGCACGTCGTCCTCGGACAGGTCCTTCGTCTTCTCGACGACGATGACGCCCTTGCGGTTGAACAGGTACGAGACCGAGCCGGGGTCGGCCATCCGGCCGCCGTTGCGGGTGAACGCGACCCGGACGTCGCTGGCGGCGCGGTTGCGGTTGTCAGTCAGGCACTCGACCAGGACCGCCACGCCGCCGGGGCCGTAGCCCTCGTAGGTGATGTTCTCGTACTGGGCGCCGCCGGCTTCCTGGCCGGAGCCGCGCTTGACCGCGCGGTCGATGTTCTCGTTCGGCACCGAGGACTTCTTGGCCTTCTGGATCGCGTCGAACAGCGTCGGGTTGCCCGCCGAGTCACCGCCGCCGGTCCGCGCCGCCACCTCGACGTTCTTGACCAGCTTGGCGAAAAGCTTGCCTCGCTTGGCGTCGACCACCGCCTTCTTGTGCTTGGTGGTGGCCCACTTGGAGTGGCCGCTCATGACGTCCCCTTCACCATTGAAACGAAAAGCTCGTGAATGCGCAGGTCCGGGGTCAGCTCCGGGTGGAACGCGGTGGCGAGCAGCACACCATGCCGGACGGCGATGATCCTACCGTTATCTTCGCCTAGCACGGCGACCCCAGGACCGGCCTGCGCGACCCACGGGGCCCGGATGAACACCGCGTGAAACGGTGCGCTATCCGCATTATCGCCCAGCCGCAGCGTTACATCGCGCTCGAACGAGTCCACCTGGCGGCCGAACGCGTTGCGCCGCGCGGTCATGTCGATGCCGCCGAACGTCCGCTGGCCGTCGGCGCCGTCCTCGAGCCGGTCGGCCAGCATGATCAGCCCGGCGCAGGAGCCGAAGACGGGCAGGCCGTCGGCGATGAGCTTGGAGACCGGGTCGAGCAGCTCGAACGCGGTCGCCAGGCGCCACAGCGCGGTCGATTCCCCGCCCGGGATGACCAGGCCGTCCAGCGCCTCGATCTCGCTCAGGCGACGGACCGGCCTGGCGGTCGCGCCAGACTCGTCGAGCGCCCGCACGTGCTCGCGCACGTCGCCCTGCAGTGCAAGTACTCCGATAACGGGCAAATCACGCGCCCCTGAAGATCGTTTAGCGGAAATCCATGGCGTTTCCGGCGCCATAACCCCGGAAACGCCATGGATTTGTCTGACCGGATGGGCTGGTTACCAGCCGCGGGAGGCGTAGCGCTGGTCGGCCGGGAGGGTGTCGATGTTAATGCCGACCATCGGCTCGCCGAGACCGCGGGAGACCTTGGCGATCACGTCGGGATCGTCGTAGAAGGTGGTCGCCTTGACGATCGCGGCCGCGCGGGTGGCCGGGTCGCCGGACTTGAAGATGCCCGAGCCGACGAACACGCCCTCCGCGCCGAGTTGCATCATCATCGCGGCGTCGGCCGGGGTCGCGATGCCGCCGGCGGTGAACAGCACCACCGGCAGCCTGCCCGCCCGGGCCACGTCGGCGACCAGGTCGTAGGGGGCCTGCAGCTCCTTGGCGGCGGTGAACAGCTCCTCGGGCGGCAGGCCGGCCAGCTTGCGGATGCCGGCCGACAGCGAGCGCATGTGCCGCGTCGCCTCGACCACGTTGCCGGTGCCGGCCTCGCCCTTGGAGCGGATCATGGCGGCGCCCTCGGCGATCCGGCGCAGCGCCTCGCCCAGGTTGGTCGCGCCGCAGACAAACGGCACGGTGAACTTCCACTTGTCGATGTGATGCGCCTCGTCGGCCGGGGTCAGCACCTCGGACTCGTCGATGTAGTCCACGCCGATCGCCTGCAGCACCTGGGCCTCGGCGAAGTGGCCGATCCTGGCCTTGGCCATCACCGGGATCGAGACCGCGCTGATGATGCCGTCGATCATGTCCGGGTCGCTCATCCGAGCGATGCCGCCCTGCACGCGGATGTCGGCCGGCACCCGCTCGAGCGCCATCACCGCGACCGCGCCCGCGTCCTCGGCGATCTTGGCCTGCTCGGGCGTCACCACGTCCATGATGACGCCGCCCTTGAGCATCTCCGCCATGCCCCGCTTCACCCGAGCAGTGCCCGTCTCAGGGAAATTCACATTCGATGATTCCGAACGGACCGGGGCGCCTGTCTCGGATCCGGACGTCGCGTCGACGGTGGACACTGAAAACCTCCTGGTGCGGGTGTGGTTATTTACATCGTATGTGGCCACCCTGTGTGACGCCCGCCACAGCGCAACCGCATCCCGCGGATGGGTCAGCTGCTGCGGTCGCCGTCCACCAGGGCGTCGTCGATGTCGAAGAACTCGGGTGGCTGGGCGGTGCCGGACAGGTGCAGCACGCGCGCCAGCGGGCGGCGGCGGTCGTCGATCGTGCGGCCCGCGAGGTCGTTGTAGAACTTGCGGGCGAGGTAGACCTGGTGCGAGGCCGCCTCCACCTCGGCCACGAGCTCGCTCGCGCCCTCGTTCTCGGCCAACTCGGTCCGGAAGCCCGGCTCGTCGAGGGTGGCGCGGAGCGCGCGTGTCAGGTCAGACTCGGCCAGGCCGAGCTCGGCCGGGTCGGCCTGCCGGGCGCGGCGGACCGCATCGGCCAGCAGCAGGCTGGTGGCCGGGTCGATCATCCCGGAGGAGGCGAGGTCGGCGGCGGCCGAGGAGCGGCGGACCAGGGCCAGGTCCAGCGCGGTCCGGGCGGACTCGACCCGGTTGTGCAGCCGGTCGAGGCGGCTGGCGCGCCAGGAGACCCAGAACCCGAAGAGCACCAGGACCAGGACGGCCAGCACCACGATGGTCCAGATCACGACGGCCTCACTTCT
>DATCGA010000533.1:0-9340 GCA_036509215.1 Trebonia sp. | reverse complement strand
CAGCACGTAGAGGGTCGGGGCGATGGTGTCCATCAGCACGTCGGCCATCGGGGTGAAGGTCGAGTAGTTGGTCGGGTAGCTGCCGGTCTCCCGGCCCTTGAACGTCTCGTAGATGTTGGTGCTCGCGCACCCGAACACCCGCTCGAACCAGGTCTCCACCTCATCCAGGTCGGGGGCGTGGAAGCTGGGGTGGTACATCCGGGTGATGCGAAAGCCCTCCGGCATGATGTCCTCCTTGACTGGTTGATGCGGTTACCGCGATACCGGGCGCGCGATGCCGAGGTGCTTGCGCAGGGTCGCTCCTGCGTACTCCCGCCGGAACAGGCCGCGCTGCTGCAGCACCGGCACCACCATCCGGACGAACTCCTCGAACGCGCCGGGCAGGTGGGTGGCCGCGAGCACGAACCCGTCGCAGCCGCCGGAGTTGAACCACTCCTCCATCTGGTCCGCGACCGCCGTGGCGGTGCCGACGAAGCGCGGGCCCTGCAGCAGGGTGGCGCGGTGCGCGGCCAGGTCGCGGACGGTCACGTCGCGGCCGAGGTGCTTGCGCACCCCCATCGAGAGGCCGCGGATCCCGGAACTGGCCGCCATCATCTGGTCGGTCACCACGTCGTCGAGGTCGTGCTTGGCGAAGTCGTAGTTGAGCAGCTCCGACAGCAGGGCGAGGGACGCGACCGGGTGCACGTAGGCGTCGAGGAACAGCCGCTCCTTCTCCTCGGCGATCGCCTGGGTCTCCCCCACCACCGCGTACGCCATCGGGAGGATCTTGACGTCGTCGGGGTCGCGGCCCGCGGCGGCGATCTGCTCCTTCTGCTCGCGGTAGTGCTGCCTGGCCACCTCGAGGCCGGGGTCGCCGGTGAAGACCATGTCGGCCCAGGCGGCGGCGAACTCCCGGCCGCGCCCGGACGAGCCTGCCTGCAGGATCACCGGCCGGCCCTGCGGGGTGCGCGGCACCGTCAGCGGGCCCCGGACGGAGAACCACTCGCCCTTGTGGTTGATCTCGTGGACCTTGGCCGGGTCGGCGAACTCGCCGGTCTCCTTGTCCATGATCAGCGCTCCGTCGTCCCACGAGTCCCAGAGCGCGGCTACGGTCTCCAGGAACTCATCGGCCTTGTCGTAGCGCCGGTCGTGGTCCATGGCGGCCGACAGGCCGAAGTTCTGCGCCTCGGAGTCGTTGACCGAGGTCACCACGTTCCAGGCGGCGCGCCCGCCGGAGAGGTGGTCGAGGGTGGCGAAGGTGCGGGCCACGTGGTACGGCTGGTAGTAGGTCGTCGAGTAGGTGGCGCCGACGCCGATCCGCGACGTCGCGCCGATGATCCCGCCGAGAACGGCGGTGAGGTCGAGCTTGACCGGCCGGGCGCCGTAGCGGACGGCCTCGGCGACCGAGTCGCCGTAGACGCCGGGCATCGCCAGCCGGTCGTCGAAGAAGACGCAGTCGAACTTGCCTTCCTCGAGCACCTTCCCGATCCGGGTGTAGTAGTCCATGGTGAGGAACCCGAGGTCGGCCGACGGGTACCGCCAGGATCCGGAGTAGACGGTCACGTTGCCGGCCTGCATGAAGCCGACGAGGGTCATCTGGCACGTCATCGCGTGTGCTCCTTCCCTGACAGACCGAGCAGCGCGGCCCGCTTGGCGACGGTGGAAGCGTGCCGCAGGTGGGCGGCGTCGACCAGCATCCCGTCGAGGCCGCTGGCCCCCTTGCCCGCGGACTCGGCCGCCCGGTAGGTGGCAACCAGCCGCTCGGCGCGCGCGATCTCGTCCGGGGTCGGTGAGAAGGCGGTGTTGGCGACCTCCACCTGGCTCGGATGGATCGCCCACTTGCCGAGAAAGCCCATCGCGGCGGCCCGGTCGCAGGCGACCCGGTAGGCCTCGGGGTCCTGGTAGTTGGGGAAGGGGGCGTCGATCGCGTCGACGCCGGCCGTGCGCGCGGCGACCACGATGCGGGCCCGGGCGTAGTGCCAGATGTCGCCGGGAAAGTCAATGAGCGGGTCGAAGTTGGTGTCGACCCGCGCGCCCTGGGAGGCGGAGAAGTCGCCCGCCCCGAAGATGATCGCCTCAAGCCGGTCGCTGGCGGCGGCGATCTCGTCGACGTGCTGCAGCCCTTCGGTCTCCTCGATCAGCACTTCAAGCGCGATCCGCTTGCGCAGCCCGAGCGTCTCCTCGAGCTGGGTCAGCAGCGTGTCGACCCACCAGACATCGCGCGCCCGGCGGACCTTGGGCACGATGATCACGTCGAGCGCCTCGCGGGCGGTGCTGACGACCTCGATGACATCACCGTAGGCCCAGCGGGTGTCGATGCCGTTCATCCGGATCGCGCGGGTGGTGTGCCCCCAGTCGAGATCGCGCAGCGCCAGGGCGGCCTTCCCGCGCGCCTTCTCCCGCTCGGCGGGCGCGCAGGCGTCCTCAAGGTCGAGGAAGACCAGGTCGGCGCCGGAGGCGGCGGCCTTCGCGAACATGTCGTCGTTGCTGGCCGGGGTGGCCAGCTCCGAGCGGCGCGGTCGCGGGCTTGGTGGCACGTCAGATCACTCCCTCTTCGTGTAGCTCCTGGAGGCGGGCGTCGTCGAAACCGAGCAGCTGCCGGTAGACATCGGCGTTGTCCGCCCCGAGCGGCGGGCCCAGGTGGGTGACCAGGCCCGGGGTGGCCGAGAAACGGGGAACGGGCGCCTGCACCCGCATCGGGCCGAGCTCGGGATCGGGAACCGGCGCGTAGATCCCGCGGGCCCGCAGCTGGGGATCGTCGAGCAGCTGCTCGGCGTCGTAGATGGGCGCGGCGGCGACGCCCGCCTCCTCGAAGACGGCCAGGGCCGCCTCCAGGGTGCGCTGGCCGATCCAGTCCGCCATGATCGCGTCGATCTCGGCCGCGTTCCGCAGCCGCTGCTGCGCCTCGGCGAACTTCGGGTCCAGGGTCAGCTCCGGCCGGCCCACCGCCCGCAGTGCCCGCAGCGCGATTGAGGGGGCGCTGCCGGACATCGCCAGCCAGCGGCCATCGCTGGTCCGGTAGGTGTTGCGCGGTGCGCTGATGTCCCACCGGTTACCGGTCCTGACCGGGATCGTGCCGAGCTGGTCGTAGGTCAGCACCGACTGCTCGAGCAGCCGGGCCAGCGGTTCGATCAGGTTGATGTCGATCAGCTGCCCGCGGCCGCCGTCGGGTCCGCCGTGGGCGTCGCGGTGGTAGAGCGCCATCATGACCGCGTAGGTGGCGTTGAGGGCGGCCACGCCGTCCGCGAGCATAAACGACGGCAGCGTCGGCGGGCCGTCGGGGGTTCCGGTGATGTGGGCGAAGCCGCTCATCGCCTCGCCGAGGGTGCCGAACCCGGGCCAGTCGGACTTCGGGCCGCCGGCGCCGTACCCGGTGACGTGCACCATCACCAGCCTCGGATTGGCGGCGGCGAGGCTCTCGTATTCCAGGTCCCACTTACGGAGCGTGGACGGGCGCAGGTTCATGATCAGCACGTCGGCCTGCCGGGTGAGCGAACGCAGCAGGTCACGGCCGGCCTCGAGCCGCAGGTTGAGGGTGATGCACTTCTTGTTGCGGGCGACGCTCTTCCACATCAGCCCGATCCCGTCGCGCTGCGCTCCCCACTGCCGCAGCGGGTCGCCGCCGTCGGGCTGCTCTACCTTGATCACCTCGGCCCCCTGCTCGCCCATCCAGGTGGCGATCAGCGGCCCCGCCGCGAGGGTGGCGGCGTCGATCACGCGCAGCCCGGCCAGGGCACCGTCGGTCACTGCGAACTCCTTGGCTGGGGGCGGTACGGACGCGGCGCGGGCAGCCGGGCGCGCTCGGCGGTGACCGCCGAGCGCGCCGCTGCCGTGCTATGCGCCGGTGTTCATCTTGAGGGTGACGAGGTTGGCGGGACTGCAGTCGAAGGTGCCGGGCTTGGTCGGGTCCACCCGCGTCCACACCCCGTTCTGCAGCTGCACGAGCACCGAGCAGTCGGACGAAGCCCTGGCCCCGATGTTGACCGGGCCGATGATGCCCTCGGCGTCGAACGTCGTCTCGTCGTTGTTGAGGGCGCTGAACAGCGTCTGGCGGTCCAGCGTCCCGCCGTTGGCCGTTGCCTTCTCCACCGCGTCCTGGAATAGCAGCGCCGAGACGAAGGAGTTGACGCCGTTGTTGTCCAGGTTCTTGACCCCGCCGAGCGCGGTCACGAGCTTGTTGAGGGCGGGGTTGACCGTGTAGTCGCTCAGGTACGGCAGGTCCACGAGCGACGCGTAGGTGCCGTTGACGGTCGCGCCGCCCTGCGCGTAGAACTTCGGGTCGTAGCAGCCAGAGTTGCACAGCCAGACCTTGACCGAGCTGACCCCCTGGAGCTGGGCCTCCCGGCGCAGCAGCGCCATCGCGGACGTGGTCACGTCGTCGTAGACGAAGGTTGAGCCGGACGCCTTGATCTGCTGAATGTACGGGGTCAGCGCGCTCTGCGGCGCGGCCCCGCTGACCGCGTAGAAGCCCTGGCCGTCCTCCTTGATGCCGAGGCCGCTCTCCGCCTTGAACAGGGGCGTCTGGGTGACCTTGAACGTCGGGTCGTCGCTGTCGTAGAGCCAGATGCCGTGCAGGCCCGAGTTATGGGCGAGGAAGTAGCGGGTGTCGCCGACCGGCACCGTGTAGGTCTGCGGGCTGTCCTTGGCGGTCGCGCAGTACGAGCCGAGGCCCGAGACCAGGTACGTCTCCGGGTCGCAGGACTCCGGGGGGAAGGCGAAGGAGGCGAGGTTGGCGATGCCGATCGCCTTGCCGGCCGCGTTCTTGCAGCCGTCGAGGTCGGAGAGGTCCTCGAGCGCGTTGGCCGAGGTTCCGACCAGGGCGAAGTCGTTCGCGCAGGCCTTGATCACGCAGTTGGTGGTGGCGTTGGGGTTGAGCTGGGAGTCGCAGAAGTCCACCACGACCTTGCGTCCGGCCAGCCCGCCGTTGGCGTTGAGGCCGGCCGCCCACGCCTTGACCGCGTTCACGGAATTCTGGAACAACCCGGGGACGAGCGGGTTGTTGACGTCGGCGATGATGCCGACCTTGATGGTGGTGGCGGTGAGCCCGATGTCGGTGCCCGGGCCGGCCGACCCGGCAGGCGAGGCCGACTGCGTGGCCGCCGCCGACGCCGGGGCCGCCGACGACGAGGTGGCCGCCGCCGATGGGGTGCTGCTGCTGCTTGAAGCGCTGCAGCCTGCCGCCAGCAGGACCGCGGCCAGCGCCGCGACCACTCCGAGAAGGCGCGCACGCGCCGGGAACGGGCGTCTGACGCGGCTGTCCGCGCCGCCCGGTCTGTCGCTGTTAGCTGTCACTCTGGTGCCCTCCACGACTTCATTGCCTGTGAGCTTTGACCCTGCGATACCCGGGCGTTCACAACCGAAGTGAACGTATACCGGGCGGTCAGTAAAAAAATAGAGGCGGACTGGTCCGCCGGGGTGTGCGTCGGGGACTCGCTATGCCACGGCCGGATGCAAACAGAATGTAAGCCTTTGCCGAGTGGCGATATTGCGCCTGTGAACACACTGTGTTTACAGGCTGGTTGTCTGCTGTTTCTAGCATGGTGCCGGCTGACCGGTCACCCGTCGGTCCCGTTCAGCGGAACGTGCGGCGGCTTAGGTGTAGTTGCCGCCATTCACGCCAATGACCTGGCCGGTCACGTAGCCGGCGTCGTCGGAGCAGAGGAAGGCGGTGGCGGCGGCGATGTCCTCGGGCACGCCCAGCCGACGGACCGGGCTCCGTGCGGCCAGCTGCCTGATGTGCTCTTCGCCCTCTGGCCCCTGGGCGAAGGGGGCGGCCATGAACATGGGGGTGATGACGGCCCGGGGCGGGATCGTGTTGACGGTGATCCCGTACTGGCCGAGCTCAAGCGCCAGCGTCTTGGTCAGCACCACCACGCCGCCCTTGGCGGCCGAGTAGTGCGCCTGAGTCCGCGATCCCGACTGCGCGCTCGAGGACGAGATGGTGACGATCCGCCCCCACCCGCCGACGATCATGTCCGGTACCGCCAGCTGCAGGCAGTGGAACGCCCCGGTTAGGTTGACCGCCAGCACGCGGTCCCAGTCCTCCATCGTGATCTCGAGGAACGGCGCATTCAGCGACAGCCCGGCGCTGGTCACCATGATCTCGATCGGCCCAAGCTCACTGCGGGCGGCCTCGAGCGCCTTCTCCACCGCGGCCCGGTCGCTGACGTCGGCGCCGACGCCGACGACGCGCATTCCCTCGCCGCGCAGTTCGGCGGCGGCCCGGTCTGCCGCGCCCGCGTCGAGGTCGAGCAGCGCCACGCTGGCGCCGCCGACCGCGAGACGGCGGACGATCGCCAGGCCGATACCCGACGCACCGCCCGTCACAACTGCCACCCTGCCCAATTGCTCCTCCTTCGTCGCGCCGGTCCGTGCCGCTTCAGGCCTTGATGGCGGGGCAACGGCCGTGGTATCACGTTGGTAGTAGTTTACTAATTACATTCTTTAGTCTGAAGGTACGAGTTCTTTGCCTGTCTGTAAAGGCTTGCAGCAAGCAACGATGGACGTTGTGGAGGACAACCACAGTGACAGTCGACAGCGGCCGACCGGACGGCGCGGGCGGCGATTACTTCAGCGACGAGTCCATCGCGACCGACACCTATCCGTACTTTGACTTCCTCCTGCGGGGCCGGCGGGTATGGCGGGAGCCGTATCACGGGGTGGTGATGGTGGCCGGGCACGAGGAGGTGCTCGCCGTGATGCGGGACACGGCGAGCTTCTCCAACTGCAACATCGTGGCCGGGCCGAACTTCGCGTTCCCCGTCGAGCTCACCGGTGACGACGTGACCGATCTGGTGGCGGCGCACCGCGACGAACTGCCGATGGGCGACCAAATCATCGCCTTCGACCCGCCCAAGCACACGGCGCACCGCGCGCTGCTGATGGGGCTGATCACGCCGAAGCGGCTCAAGGAGAACGAGGAGTTCATGTGGGGGCTAGCCGACCGCCAGCTCGACCAGGTGCTGCCCGCCGGGCAGTGCGAGTTCATCGACGAATTCGCGCAGCCTTACACCCTCCTCGTCATCGCCGACCTGCTCGGAGTCCCGGAGTCCGACCACCCGCAGCTGCTGCGCCGGGCCGACATCGGGCGGCGGCTGGTGGATGAAACGGGCGAGGACTCGGGGGTGCCCCATCACCCGCTTGACTTCCTCTACGGTTACTTCAGCGACCGCATCGAGGAGCTGAGGAACGAGCCGCAGGGTGACGTGCTGACCGGCATGGCGCGGGCGAAGTTCCCCGACGGCTCCACGCCGGAGCCGGTCGACGTCGCCCGGATCGCCGCGAACCTGTTCTCGGCCGGGAAAGAGACGACGGTCCGGCTGCTGAGCACGGCCCTGCGGCTGATCTGCGACGAGCCCGGGCTGCAACAGCGGCTGCGGGAGCACCGCGAGCTGATACCTCGGTTCATCGAGGAGACGCTGCGGCTGGAGAGCCCGATCAAGGGCGCCTTCCGCCTGGCGTTGAAGACCACGACGGTGGGCGGGGTGGAGATCCCGGCCGGCAGCAACGTTATGCTGCTGCACGGGGCGACCGGCCGTGACCCGCGCCAGTTCGAGTGCCCGCATGAGCTGCGCATCGACCGGCCCAACGTCCGCCAGCACATATCGTTCGGGGCCGGCATCCACACCTGCCCGGGAGCGCCGCTGGCGCGGGCCGAGGGCCGCGTCGTCATCGAGCGTCTGTTCGACCGGACGCACGAGATCAGGGTGTCCGAGTCCGCGCACGGCCCGGCCGACGCCCGGCGCTACGAGTACCTGCCGACGTACATGATCCACGGGCTGCGCCAGCTCAACCTGGAGTTCGACTGAGCGGAACGAGACCATTGACGTGCCATCGGATGCCGTCATACCGTCCGAACCTAGAGAGTCAGTTATGACACTGGAGTGTCAACTCTCATTAAAGCGGACGCCGAACGTCTGGAGACCCCGCCATGGCCAAGGAATTCATCGTTTCCGGTGACAGTCACGTCGTCGAGCCAGTCGACCTCTACAAGACCCGCCTGCCCAAGAACATGCGCGATCAGGCGCTATGGGAAGAGGACACGATCCTCGACGAGCCGCTGGTGCCCGGCGGCCACACGGAGTTCCGCACCGTGCACACGACCGGGTACGAGGGCTGGACCGTATCCCGCTACCGCCAGTTCCCCGGCCCGACGCCGGACGGGCTGCCGTCCAGCATCCTCCGCGACCTAGACCGGGACGGCGTCGACGCGTCGATGCTGTTCCCCAACCTGTCGTTCTTCGCGCTCTACACCGACGACCACGAGCGGTCGATCGCGCACGCCCGGGTCTACAACGACTGGCTGGCGGAAACGTACCTGCCGTACTCGAGCCGGCTGCGGCCCGCCGCCGCCATCCCGACGACCAACGTGGCCGACGGGGTCAAGGAGATCGAGCGCGCCGTCCGGCTCGGGCTGAGTGCGCTCATCCTGCCCGAGATCCCGCAGCCGCTGCCGTACTGGGCGCCTGAGTACGAGCCGCTGTGGGCGGCCGCAGAGGCGAACGGCCTGCCCATCTTCTTCCACGTGGCCTCGGGTGGCGTCGACTCCAAGGCCGGCACCTCGGCCACCGGCAGCCAGGTCAAGGGCATCCTCACCGCGATGACGATGGGCAAGCAGGAGCTGACCGGCGCCCTGCTGGCCGGGCGCACCATGGGCGGGGGCAGCACCGCCTCCGCCAGCCCCATGCGGATCATCGCCGACCTGGTCAGCTCGGGCGCGTGCGACCGGCACCCTAACCTGATGTTCAACGTGATCGAGTTCAACGCGGGCTGGCTCGCGAACTACATGGGCTCGATGGACAAGGCCTGGCGCACCGGGACCGGGCAGGACCCGCACTGGTGGCTCGGCTTCTGGGACGACGGGGTCGACCCGCATGACCAGAAGCTGATGGGCCGGATGTTCAAGATCAACGACCGCTGGCCGCTGCCGCTCAAGCCGAGCGAGTACGTCAAGCGCAACATCCGGGTGCAGTTCGCCGACGACCAGATCGCGGTGATGTCCCGGCACATCACCGGGGCCGACACGATCTACTGGGGCAGCGACTACCCGCACGCGGAGGGCACCTTCCTCGGCAGCCAGGCGGTCATCGAGGAGCAGTTCGCGGGCGTTCCCGACCCGGACCGGGCGAAAATACTCGGCGGCAACCTGGCCAAGATCGTCGGCTTCGACGACTCGAAGAAGCTGGCGCCGGTCACGCCCCCGGCCTCGCCGAAGGTTCCCGCTCCGCTCTAGGGCGCTCAGCCGCCGGTGCGGGCGTCGTCTCCGCTGAGGGCGGCGAATCCCTCCCTGAGCAGTTCAACCAGGTCGGCCTCGCCGTCGACGGCGACCCAGTGCGATACGGCGAGGCCCATGCAGTCGAGC
>DATCGA010000532.1:0-24818 GCA_036509215.1 Trebonia sp. | reverse complement strand
GCGCGCAGCACCCGCATCGCGTTGGGGTGCAGCGCCACCCCGGCCCCGATCTCCCGCAACTCGGCCGCCGCCTCGTACACCCGGACCTCGACCCCCGCCCGGGACAGCGCGATCGCCGCCGTGAGCCCGCCGATGCCGCCGCCGATGATCGCCACACGTGTCATGTGGCCATCCTCCCGCCGCCCGCCCGTCTCCTCAATCGTCGCGCGTCACAGAAAAACCCCCAACAAATTAACACCCTTCTTATCGAACGGACCGTGGCCCCACCCCTCTCCCAACCGCATTCTTGCCAAGCTGCCTACATCAACCTACGATGTACTCCATGGTAGCTCTCCCCACCCCCTCATCCGTCCGCTTCGACCAGAGCGTGCTGGACCGCCTGACCGCGTTCGTCAAGGCGCACCGTGAGCTGTCACTGTCCAGCGCCAGCAACCGCCTTGTCGACGAGGCCCTCCGGATGCACGAGCACCCGCTGATCGCGTTCAAGGACGGCCCGGCCGGCCGCCGCGCCCGGCTGGTCGGCGGCCCCGACGTGTGGGAGGTCATCGGCGCCGTCCGCTCCGTCCGCGAGGCCGAGCCCGAGCTAGCGGGCGACGAGGTCCTCGCGGTCGTCGAGGAGACATCGGGCACGCCGCTGCCCTTCCTCCGGGCCGCGCTGGCCTACTGGGGCGATTTCCCCGAGGAAGTGGACGCCTTCCTCGACCGGGCCAGGGCCGAGGCCGCCCAGGCCCGGGCCAGCTGGGAGCGCCAGCAGGAACTCCTGGGCCGGTGACGGGCGCGTCCGACGGCAAGCCCGACGCCCTGCTGCTCGACGAGATGTTCTCGCCCCGGATCGCCGACGAGCTGGCGCTGCGCGGAATCGGCTGCCGGGCCGTCGTTTCCGACCCGGTCCTGCGAGCCCAGTCCGACCTGGAAATACTCGATTCCGCGGTGCGCGGCAACCGCGTCCTGGTGACAAACAACGTCCCCGACTTCGAGTCCCTGCGCCGCGCCCGCGAGGCCGCCGGCGGACCGGTCCCGGGCCTCATCTACACCTCCGACGTCACGTTCCCGAGGACCAAGGCGTACCTGGACCGCCTCGTCACCGCCCTTGCGGCCGCGGCCGCCGACCGCGAAACGGCCCATTGCGGCGGCGTGCTCTGGCTGCGCCCGCCCAAGTGCGCGCTCAGCCCCGGTCGGACGTCGAGCGGTCTTGAAGGGCGCGGATCCTGCGGCACACACTGAGAAGATGACACGGTTGGACGGAGAGCGCCACCTGCGGCTGGTCGCAGAGCAGATGCTGCTGGAGCGACCTGATGCCGGCTTCCTTCCGGTTGACTCGAGGCTCGTGGCGGCGGGCGCGGCCCTGGTCGCCGTCGGCGCCCTGACCCCGGACGCGGCCAGGGCAGTCGCTGACGCCTATGCGCGGACGGTGCAGCGTCGTGGCCCTGCTCCGCCGCCGCCACGGGACCCGGCGCCGCCCGCCGCGGTTGACGCGGGTGGCGCTGCGCCGGAACTGGGGCGGTGGCGAGCGGTTCCGTCGGGGCGCGTGATTGCCCGGCCCTGGGGCCGGATGGTCATCGGTCATGTCCTGCTGACCGACGAGGCGACTGTCTTGAGGGTCACCGTGGATCCCGCGTCGCCCGGCGCCTCGCCCCGGGGGGCCGCTCCCTGGAGCCCGGAACTGCCCTGGACGCTGGAGGTCAGCGATGACCAGGGGGCGACGTCAACCGCGCATTTCGAAGGCAGCCGGCGGATCGGCGAGCGGGCATGGCACGGCACCTTCCGGGCGAGGCCGCCGCTGGCTCCCGACGCGGCGTGGATCAGCGTCCTGGGCGAGCGGGTCGAGCTCACCGGCGAGCCGCCCGCCATCGAGTCCTGGGCCGAGCGGGTCGAGGCGGGTGATCCGGCCCGTGATCACCTGTGGGAGCGCGTCGCCACCCGCAATGACTTCCACGACCCGCGCGCCGCGCTCGAGGCGGCGATCGGGGCCCTGGCCGCCGTCGGGGCGCTGTCGGCCGACGATCCGGTCGTCGGCGACGCCCGCGCGGCCGCGGAGCTGATGCACCCGGGATCGAGGCCGAAAAGAAGCCTGGCCGCACCGGACGCGATAGGCATGCCGGTGCCGTGGCGCTCCCTGCTCACCCGCTGGGACCGGGCGGACAGTCCTGCCGGAAGCGTCCTGGTCGGCAAGGTCAGCGCGCCGTTCGACGGGGTCAGGGTGGCGGTGACCGCGATTGACTCCTGGCCGGAGTTCTTCAGCATCGGCGTCGAGGTCGTCCCCGGGCTGCCCACCGGCCTGCCGTATAGCGCGCTTGACGACCTGCGTCACATCATCTGGTGGGCCGTCGACGACCAGGGCAATTACTCGCTCGCCGAGCAGGGGTCGTGGAATCCCGGAGCGGCCCGGGCTCAGGGCTCCCTGGGCTTCTGGCCCGGTCTCGATCCTCGCGCGGCATGGGTTGACCTCATGCCGACAACAGCCTCCGCCCGGGCCGTGATCCGCGTGCCCTTGCCCTGGGCCAGAGCTTGACATGAAACCAAATGGTTTCCTATTGTGGGGCTCGTGGAACCGGTGTTCAAGGCGCTGTCCGACCAGACGCGGCGAGAACTGCTCGACGAGCTGTTCCGCCACGACGGTCAGACGCTCAACGCGCTGGCCAGCCGATTCGACATGACCCGGGTGGCGGTGGCGAAGCATCTGCGCCTGCTGGAGGAAACCGGCCTTGTCGTCAGCCGTCGCAGCGGCCGGGAAAAGCTGCATTACCTCAACCCGGTCCCGATCCGGCTTGTTCACGACCGGTGGGTGAGCAAGTACACCGAGGGCTGGGCGGCCGGCCTCGCCGACCTTAAACACGACCTGGAGGCAGGGGTGGAGAAGGTGTTCGAGATCTACATCCGCGCCAGGCCGGAACAGCTCTGGCGGGCCATCACCGACCCGGACGTGCGGGCGCGCTACCAGTTCGGCGCGCGGGTCGAGTCCAGCTGGGCGCCGGGGTCTTCCTACCAGCTGACGCACGAAGGCGGGCCGAGGTCGCTGATCGAGGGCGAGAACCTCGAGGTCGACCCGCCGCGCCGGCTGGTGCAGTCGTACCGGGCCGTGTGGGACGACGACATCGCGGCCGAGGGCACCAGCCGCGTGACGTGGGAAATCGAGCCCGTCGGGGACTCCTGCAGGCTCACCGTCACGCACGACCAGCTGCGCGAGAACGCCGACTCGCACCTGTACGGCGGGTGGCCGATGATCCTGTCCGGCCTCAAGACCTGGCTCGAGACCGGCCGGGAACTCACCACCCCCGGCTCCCTGATGTACGGAAAAACGACGTGACCACGCCCGGCCAACGGCTTTCACAAACCGATAAATCGAAAAGGAGCAGCCGATGACAGCCACCACGACCCACATCACCGGTATCCGCACGGTCAGCATCCCGGTCGGCGACCAGGACTCGGCCCTGCGCTTCTACAGCGGCACGCTCGGCTTCACCGTCCTGCGCGACAACCCGACCCCGAGCGGCGGCCGCTGGATCGAACTCGCGCCGGGCGGCGACAACGCCATCGTCACGCTCGAACCCGCGGCGGCGGACGTCACTCGCGGCGCCATCGGCATCCGGTTCACCACCGACGACGCCCAGGCCGCGCACGCCGCGCTGCTGACGGCCGGAGTCGACGTCGACGAGATCCTGCGCTGGCCCGGCGTGCCCGCCATGTTCGCGTTCCGCGACCCCGAGGGCAACGCCTTCTCCATCACCGAGACGGCATAACCCAAACGACCTACAGCCGGGCGCGCTCCTTCTCGTCGCTGAACGCGGTCGCCATGTCGAACGGGGCCCAAAGGCGAGAGAGCCAGACGATCTACCGCCCGCTGCCCAAGACGGCGAAATGAGGATCGTTCAGAGAGCCAGATCGACCAGGCCGATCACCCGCTGGTATTTGAGCTCCTGCTCAGCCGACGCCCGGCGCGATCGCCGCGGCGACCAGCGTCGCCATCTCTGCGGGGTCGAGTTTGAGCGCCGCGCGGGAGACGGCGAACTCGGTGGTGATCCGGCCCGGCTCCGGTGCCGCGCGCCAGGCGGGTAGTGCGATGCGGCGCTCCTCAATGAAGGCGAGCACCCGCTGGTTGACCGCGTCGGCGTCGCCCGCGGCGTACGCGAGAAACTGGTTGGCGTGCGGCACCCCCGGCTGCACGGCGATGAATGACGGCAGCTCGGCGGCGAACGCGCGGGCCCACGCGACCGTGTCGGCGACGATCGGGAGCTGGTCTTTCAGGCCGGCCAGGGCCGAGACGGCCTCCGCCGTCAGGTGGTAGACGGTGCCGCCCTGACGCCGCCGCCACAGCCGCGCCTCCGCGATGAAGTCGGCCGGGCCGAGCAGGGCGGCGCCGGCCATGCCGCCGAGCCCCTTGTAGAACGAGACGTAGAGCGAGTCGGCCAGCGCTGCGATCTCCGCCAGCGGGCGGCCGAACCAAGGCTGCGATTCCCAGATGCGCGCACCGTCGAAGTGCAGCGCGACGCCGCGGGCGCGGCACGCTCGGGAAAGCTCCGCCAGGTCATCCCAAGTCGGCAGCAGGCAGCCGGCCTCGCGCAACGGCAGTTCGGCGAGCACGGCGCCGAGCCTGCCGGGTATCGCCTCGAGGTGTCGCGCCGCGGGGGCCTCGAAGCCGCGGGTCAGCAGGCTGATCTCCAGCCCGTGCAGCAGGCGGGGGCCGTCTTCCTCGTGCAGCAGCAGGTGGCTAAGGTCCGGCAGCGCCACCCGAGAGACGCCCGCCCGGTCGGTGTGAACCCGGAGCCCGACCTGCTGCGCCATGATCCCGCTCGGGAAGAACGCCGCCGCTTCGACGCCGAATAGCTCGACCAGCTCCGACTCCAGCCGACCAACCGGGCCGAACTCACCGTATAGATCCCACTCCTCGACGCCAAGCTCGGTGCAAGACCGCGCGAGGTCCGCGAAGGCCTGGGCTGGCGAGCGGAAGACCCGTCCCGAGACGGCGGTGGGACACGACCTTGAGGCGGTGCGGATTCGCGTGGCGAGATCGTCGGAAGGCATGACCGCCATGGTAGGGGCCGTCGGTGGTGCCGCAGGCCCGGGTGGGATTGGCGGAGCCAGCGGGTCAGCCGCGCTCGCGTTCCTCGGTCCTGAACGTGCGGAAACCCCGCCGATGGTAGTTCGGCAGCGCCCGGCACGGGCGGCGCCGGAATGAGCTGGCTCGGCGTCGTCATCTCGACGTAGGTAACGATCTCTTTCACGCTGCGTAGGGCCGATCTACAGGTGAGCGCCGTAGAGGTCGCCGAGGGCCACCCAGTGCCGCTCGGCCGCCTTCTCGTCGTAGGTGTCGTGGTCCGCGACGACGAACCCGTGATGGGCCGGGTAGAACTCGACCGTGTGCTCCACCCCGGCCGCGGTGAGCGCGGACTCGAGCAGCGCCGCCTGCTCGGTCGTGAACGAGGCGTCCTCGATCGCGCCCGCCACGTAGACGGTGGCGGCGATGCGGCCGGCCGCCAGGTGCGGCGACGTCGGATCGCCGGCGACGGCGATCCGGCCGCCGTGGAACGACGCGGCGGCGGCGATCTTGTCCCCGATCCCGCCCGCGGCGAGCATCGACATCCGCCCGCCGAGGCAGTAGCCGGTGGTGCCGATGGCCGGCCCGCTCACCTCCGGGCGGGCGAGCAGGAAGTCCGCGTACGCGTCGGCGTCGGCGATGATCCGCTCGTTGGTGAGCCTGCCCATCACGCCGAACAGCCGGGCGCGTTCCTTCTCATCGCTGAACGTGGTCGCCATGTCGAAGGGCGCCCAGTCGCCCTCGCGGTAGTAGATGTCCGGGATCAGCGCGACGTACCCGAGCCCGGCGATCCGGTCGCCCATCTCCCTGAACGTCTCCCGCAGCCCGCCCGCGTCGGGGAAGACCAGCACGCCCGGCCACGGCCCGTCACCGTCGGGCACGTGCAGCGAGCCCCGCGCGACTCCGTCCGGGGCGGGAATCTCTACGTCCACACGTGACATCGCTGCGTCCTCCATCGCCTTAAGCGCGGCATCCTCGACCCAACCGCATCAACATGCTTACCATCGACCGCGACCGATAGCGTGGCGAGTATCCCTGCTGTGATCGGCCCAACATCTGGTTCAACCAGGTTCCCGAGCCCAAGTCGGCCAAGAACCGGGTGCACTTCGACCTGCGCGCCCCCGGCCCGATGGACGCTGAGGTCGCACGGCTCGAAGCCCTCGGCGCCGCAGTGCTGCGCCGCTTCCCGCACAGCGTCATCATGGCGGACCCCGAGGGCAACGAGTTCTGCGTCGAGCCCGGCGCCGCCTAAACACAACAGCGCAAAAAAAGGGGTCAGTCGCGGCGCCCGATGGTGATCGTCCGGCCGCCGCGGATGTGCAGGTCGGTGCGATTCGCCAGCGATCGCGGGTTGCCCGAGTCGAGCAGCGCCGCCAGGGTCGCCTGATCGTCAGGCGCAAGCCGGTCGGCCAGCCCCTCCGACAGCCGCGCGAACCAGGCCCGGGCGTAAGGCGCGGCGCTCGGGTGCGTCGGCGGGTCCAGGTCGACCCGGAACTCCTGCTCGGCCACGACGGTCCAGCCGGCGTCAGCCAGCCGCGGCGCCCACTCCGAGCCGAGCGTCGGCATCTCCTCCGTGTGCGCATGGCCGAGGACCTCGGTGATCCGGCCTTCGAAGCCGGGTTGGCCGAAGCCCAGGTCGTCGGGGAGGAAGAGCAGTTGCGAGGCGAACTCCGACACCGCGATCAGCCCGCCCGGACGGGTGGCGCCGAGCGCGTCCCGCAGCACCCGGGCCGGGTCGGCCATGTGGTGCAGCGACGCCGAGGCCCAGGTCAGGTCGAGAACGCCGAGATCGGGCCAGCCGGCGTCAAGGTCGGCCTCGACCGGGCGGACCCGCGCGGCCAGCCCGGCCGCCGACGCCTTGGCGGCGATCTTGGCGACCGCGACGGGCGAGACGTCGAGCGCGAGAACCTCCGCGTCGGGGAATCGCTCAGCCAGGCCGATCGCGCCGGTGCCGGTGCCCGCGCCGAGGTCGAGCAGCCGGGTGCGCGCAGCGCCCGCCGCCGCGCTCTGGACCCAGTCCAGCGCAGCCGCCCAGTAGTCGCGCAGCACCTCGGCGTCCAGCTCGAGCAGGTCGGTGTAGTCGTCCTCGGCCGCGCCCGAGTGCCGGTGCGCGTGATGGTCGTGGTGAGCGTGAGTGTGCGCGTCAGTGTCTGGCATGCCCCCACGGTAAGCGCACATTGCAGCATCAGCATAAGATCTTGCCAATGACGCAAGAAGAACCGCTCGACGCCGTCATCCGCGCCCGCATCCGGGGGCTGCGGCTGGCCCGCGGCTGGTCGCTCGACGCGCTGGCCGGCCGCTGCCACATGAGCGCGTCGACCCTCAGCCGGATCGAGACCGGGCACCGGCGCATCTCCATCGACCAGCTGGTGCCGATCGCCCGCGCGCTCGGCTCCAGCCTCGACCAGCTGGTCGAGCCGGTCGACGACGACGACGTGGTGATCAGGCCCCGGCACGACCGAGGGCACGGCGTGGTGAGCTGGATGCTGACCCGCGAGGACGAGCCGCACGGCCTGGCCGTGGCCAAGATGCGCATCCCCGCCCGCCGGCCGACCCACGAGCTCGGCGTGCACCCCGGCCACGAGTGGTTCACGGTGCTCTCGGGGACCGCCCGGCTGCAGCTGGGGGAGCGGGTCATCCTGGTCGAGGCCGGGCAGGCCGCGCAGTTCTCGACCATGGCCCCGCACGCGATCAGCGCCGCCGAAGGACAGGTCGAGATCCTCGTCATCTTCGACCGCGACGGCCGCCGCGCCCACCTCGACGCGATCGACCTGACCGAGAGCCCGGCTGACTAGTGATGGTGGCTGGGCGGCACGTCCAGCGCCGGGTTCCGGTCGAAGAAGCCGAACGGCTTCAGCCAGAACGACACGACGTCGGCCGGCATCACCGGCCAGTCCTCCGGCCGGGTGATGTGGTGAATGCCGAACACGTACCAGAGCACCACGTCGGTGTCCTCGATCGACCGGTCCGCCTCGGTCCACGCCGGCAGCCCGGTGTCCCGCGCGGCCTGAACCGGAAAGTCGCCGCACGGCCACCGTTCATCGGGCTGGTACGGGGTCACCCACAGCGTGTGCCCGATCGCCTGAGCCCGCTCGAAGGCGGGCGAGGCGGGGGAGAGCAGCGGCGGCAGCGCCGCCGACGGGACGAGCTTGTACCCGACCGGGGTGCCGAGCCCGTTCAACGCGTTGGAGTTGACCACCTTCCACCCGCGCTGCACCGCCCAGTCGTAGTCCTGCCGACCCTCGGCCTCGGTCCGCAGCGGCGTGCTCTCGACCGTCAGCCCCAGCCCATACGGGTCGTCCCCGCCGGGCACAGCCGGCCGCGAGTCGGAAACATAGACCGTATTGGACGGGCCGTCGACGTCAAGGTCAAGCCGCGCCACGATGAAGTGCTGGTGGAACGGCGCGTAGATGCCGTGGTCGACGACCGTCCCGTTGGCCGGCCGGCTGCCCGGCGCGGCGATGTGCGAGGTGACCATGATCCCGGTCGCGCGGACCTCGCACTCGATGCCGCCGTCCTGGTAGAAGCGCCAGTACACCAGGTACTCGTAGTTGGCCACGGTCGCGTGGAACGAGAGCACCAGCCGCCGCGCCCGCCGGACCTCGGCCCCCGCCCGCTCGTCGACGTGCTTCCACAGCACCCCGCTGTCCTCTTCGTGGATGCAGATCGCGTTCGGTATGGTCACCGGCGAGCCTGCGGAGTCGTGCACCACCGCGTCCAGGTAGGTGATCTCTCCCAGGCAGTCGCAGCCGAGCGACAGCGACGTGGTCATGAAGCCGAGGCCCCACTCGCCGATGTCGAACGCGGTCCGCCGGTAGTGGTCCGGGCTGGCGTCCCGGTACGGCACCACCATCTCGGCGAACGACAGCCGGTGCGCCACCGACCGCAGCCGTTCCCCGTCCTGGAACGCGACCTGGTGCAGGACAAGGCTCTCGCGATGGTTGAAGCCCAGCCGCAGCTGCCAGTTCTGCCACGAGAGCAGGTTGCCGTCGAGCGCAAAACCCACCCCGTCGGGCTGGCTGATCTCCAGCGGCGCGACCGAGCGAAGCCGCATCGGGAGCAGGTCGGGCAGGTACTCGCCCATCACCTCGGGGTCGGCGCCGCCCTCGTAGTTGTCCTCGATCTCGAGCAGTTCCATCGTGTTCAGGTCGACGACCGGGTGCAGCCCGGTGAGGTGGTGGGCGTACGGGTTGCCGAGCTCGCTGCCCCGGAACCACAGGTCGCACCAGCCGATCCGCCGCCCGGAGTAGCGCTCGGGCACGAACGCCGCGCCGTACGCCCACATGTCGGCCAGCACCCGCGACAGGTCGGTGATCCCGCGCCGGGCGAGCGCCTCGGCCACGGCCGGATGGGCGCGGATCATCTCGTCGCACTCGTGCCACTCGTCGACGGTCATGTTCGGCTGCTGCCCGGGCAGGTGCTCCCACGCGCTGACCGAGTCCGCGGTCAGCGACACGACCGCCCGGTACGCCTGCCCGTCGGCCCGGTTCCAGCACACGACCAGCGCCTCCCGCCCGGTCAGGCGGCCCGACGCGAGCAGAGGCAGATCCGCCTTCGACGGCTCCTTCAGCTCGATCGAGGCGAAGCGCCAGCCGTCGCCGACCCCTCGCTCGCGGCGCACGATCGCGGCGGCCTGGCTGATCTCATCGGCGCTGAGCGGGTCCAGTGGGTGGGCCACGATAGTCCCTTCCGTTCACGGGCGTCCGGTCCAGCCGATTGTCTACCTCGTCAGGAACAGCCAAGCGTTCACCACTCCATTGACCAGCGCGATGATGATCGCCGGGGCCAGCCAGTACAGCCCGTCGTCCCCGGCCAGCTGCCATGGCTGATCATGCCCATGGCCCCGCCGCTCACCACCGCGATCGCCACCAGCTCAAGGCCGAGGATCCACTGCGGCGTGCCCGGCACGACCAGCACGATCGAGGTGATCAGCGGCAGCAGGAACAGCACCAGCGTCTGCCCGGCCTGCGACCGCAGCGCCGGGTGCGCAGTGACCCGGTCCCGGTTAATCGAGACGGCCACGAACAGCAGCCCGGTCAGCGCCCCGCTGGCGCTCCCGGCGATGGTCGCAAAGTGGCTCCACACCACCGCCACGATAGGCCCTCAGGCCCGAAGCGCTCTCAAAGGCGAAGATCTCAAATTCATTTGTATCGAACGGACCGTCGCGACTCTCCAAGGTCAACCCTCCGCCCAGCAACGAGGCCAACCCCGGCAACGAGGCACATGGTGCACCAGGGCCTGACGTGGCCCACGCCCACGCCAGCCGCCCCGGCCTGACGCCATGATCACGAAGGATTTTTTCCTGGTGAAGGATCCGAATCGAATAGGTGCACAAATACTTCGCGCAAATAAAATCCTTCCTGATCACCGCCCGCCGCCTGTACGGTCGCCTCATGACAGTTGTGCTCATCACCGGCGGCAGCAGCGGGATCGGCCTGGCGACCGTGCGCCGCCTCGCCGGATCCGGCGCCCAGGTGTTCTACGCATCGCGCAAGCCCGCCACCGTCCCGCTCGCGGGCGATGTCACCCACGTGCCCCTGGACCTGGCCGACCCGCAGGCCTGCGAGGCCGCGGTCCACGCAGTGCTGGACGCGGCCGGCCGACTGGACGTCCTGGTCAACAACGCCGGGACGGCGGTGCTGGCCCCGCTTGAGGAGGGCGGCGACGCGGAGGCGCACCAGACGTTCGAGGTGAACGTGTTCGGCCCGATGCGGCTGATCCGCGCGGCGCTGCCGGCCATGCGCGCCCAGGGCAGCGGCCGGATCGTCAACGTGACCTCGGTCAACGACATCGCACCGGCGCCGTTCGGCGGCTGGTACTCCGCGTCGAAGGCGGCCCTGGCCAGCCTGAGCATGGTCCTCGGGGCGGAACTGCAGGGATCGGGCATCTTCGTCACCGTGGTCGCCCCCGGCCTGTTCGTGACCGGGATGTCCGAGCAGCTTCCGTTCGCCCGGGTCGCCAACGACTCCCGCTACGCCGGCGTGTTCGAGAAGCTTCGCGCCGAGAGCGCGCTGGAGCTGGCCACGGCGGGCGATCCCGACGAGGTCGCCCGCGCGATAGCCGAGTGCATCGCCGCCGCGGACCCGCCCGCGCGAATCGTGGTCGGCGCCGACGGCATGGCCATGGACGAAACAGTCCGCAAGGCCAGCGCCGAGGACCTGGCGACGATGCTCCGCGAGTACGTAGCCAGCCTGACCTAGCCACGCCGCCGGCCTATCCGGGCACCCCCAACGTGTCCCCTGCACCCCAACGTGCCAAATGCGCTTTAGGGCCGGCAAGAGTGAGCCCAAACGCGCACTTGGCACACCAGCGGGCCTCGCGCAACGCCGCCCCCGCGGTCGGCAGATGAATAACGGATGACGGCCACCCGTCCGCCGGATGCGAGCTGTCCTCCATACTTGGCCGCATGAGACGGGCACCAACGGGGCGATCACGGCCGAGGTTCGCGCAGCTAACGGCGGCGTCGGTGGTGATCAGCGCGGCAGTCGCGCTGACGGCGGCCGGCTGCACGGAAAGCGACGGGACGACGGCGGCCACGCCGTCCGTCACCCCCGCCTGCGCCAGCCCGGACTACTGCCCGCCCGCCAGCTGGGACACGGCCAAGGCGAGCACGCCGCTGGCGCAGATCCCGCCGTTCTCCGAGCCGCTCAACGTGGTCATCAGCGCCCGCTCGACCGTGTCCCTGGGCGCCATCCAGGCGGCGATGGACAAGTGGGACACGGTCTCCACCGCGACCACCGTGACCCTGTCCGGCATCCACCTCAAGTGCATCTCGTCCGAGCAGGCGGACGTGACCGGCGGCGGCTACGTGCCGCAGCACGTGGCCTGGCGGCTCGGCGGCTGCGTCGACGGCAACGCCCGGTCGCTGACCGGCGACGAGGACCACGCCAGAATCTGGAACCAGCCCTTCAAGGGCAGCAAGTACGGCGCCTGGTTCATTGCCGTCAGCTACGAGACCCTCTGCCTGGACCGCAACGGCAAGCTCGAGCCCGCCAGCACCAACAGCGACGACGAGACGTACGCGGCCCTGCACCCGAGCGACGCCTACCACTGCGTCGACGGCGGCCCCGGCAGCATCCACGTCAAGCACCCGGACGGCTACTCCGGCGGCGCCGCGACCTTCGTCGCCGCCGTCGCCGCGGCCGCCAAGGCCAAGGGCTGGCACTACAGCCAGCGGACGGTCACCGTCACCCGCACCGCGACCGCGGGCGAGGGCGGCGTCCCGTTCAACGGCGACGTCTACGTGCTCACCGTCACGGCGTGATTGTGACCGGGGGATAGGTGGAACCAGGGTCCGTTCGATATGAATGATCTTGATTTCCCCTGACCGCAGCCGCTGGAGACGCAGATGATCATCGATTGCCACGGCCACTACACGACGGCGCCGCCCGCCCTCCAGCAGTACCGGGAGGCGCAGCTCGCCCGGCTGGCGGACCCGACGCTGCCGGTGCCGGGCGCGCCGGAGATCAGCGACGACGAGATCAGGCAGACGATCGAGGGCAACCAGCTGCGGATCACCCGCGAGCGCGGCACCGACCTGACGATCTTCTCCCCCCGGGCCTCGCACATGGGCCACCACATCGCAGACCCGGCCACGGCGGTGGCCTGGGCGCAGGTCTGCAATGACCTCATCGCCCGGGTCACCACCCTGTTCCCCGATAATTTCGCCGGCGTCTGCCAGCTCCCGCAGGTGGCGAATGAGCCGCTCGACAACAGCGTCAGCGAGCTCGAGCGCTGCGTCACCGAGCTCGGCTTCGTCGGCTGCAACCTCAACCCGGACCCGTCGGGCGCGTGGTGGACGTCGCCGCCGCTGACCGACGAGTACTGGTTCCCGCTGTACGAGAAGTTGGTCGAGCTCGACGTCCCGGCCATGATCCACGTGTCCACCTCGTGCAACCCGGCCGCGCACACGCTCGGCGCGCACTACCTCAACGCCGACACCACCGCCTTCATGCAGCTGCTGATGGGGGACCTGTTCGGCCGGTTCCCGACGCTGCGGTTCGTGATCCCGCACGGCGGCGGCGCGGTCCCGTACCACTGGGGCCGGTTCCTCGGCATCGCCACCAGGGAGAACCGCCCGCCGGTGGACACGCTGCTGATGAACAACGTCTTCTTCGACACCTGCGTCTACCACCAGCCCGGCATCGACCTGCTAACCAGCGTCATCGAGCCGAAAAACATCCTGTTCGCGTCAGAGATGCTCGGCGCGGTCCGCGGCAACAATCCCGCGGGCGACTTCCCCTGGGATGACACCAAGCGCTACGTCGACCGGGCGCCGCTCGCCGCAGGGGACCGCGAGCGGGTCTTCGAGCTGAACGCCAGGCGCGTCTATCCGCGCCTGGATGCGGCGCTCACGGCGCGAGGCGCGTAACCGCCGTAGCCGTGGTCTCACCTCATCCGGCGGGGCAGTTTGCCGGGCGCCCGCACCAGGTCCAGGCGGGTTACCCGGCCGGCCGTCACTGTCACCGAGGCGACGGTGACGAGTTCGCCCTGCCGGTAGACGGCGAACCCCGGCGCCCCGTTGACAAGGACGCGGTCGATCACGTCGCCTGGTTGTTCCTTGGCGAGGACGCCGAGCAGGAACCGCGCGACCCGGTCCGCGCCGAGGACGGGCTTGCGGGCGGACGTGACCAGGCCGCCGCCGTCGCTGACCAGGACCACGTCCGGGTCGAGCACGCGAATCAGCGCCGTCAGGTCGCCTGAGGTCGCCGCCGAGGCGAACGCCTCGACCACGCGCCGGTGCTCGGCCGCGTCGGTCGATGGCCAGGGGGATCGCCCCCGGACGTGCTGCCTGGCCCGGGAGGCGAGTTGCCTGACCGCCCCGGGCGTCCGGCCGACGATGACCGCTACCTCACCGAATGGCAGCCCGAACAGGTCGTGCAGGACGAACGCGGTCCGTTCGGCCGGCGACAGGGTCTCCATCACCACCAGGATCGCGTAGCCGACCTCGTCGGCCAGCGTCACCTTGTCCGCCGGGTCCGCGGCCATCTCATCGGGTGACGCGACCACCGGCTCGGGCAGCCACGGGCCGACGTAGCGCTCCCGCCTGACCCGAGCGGACCGCAGCACGTCAAGCGCCATCCGCGACACGGCCACGACCGCCCAGGCCTCCACGTCGCGCACTGGCTCATCCTTGTCCGCGGCGGCCAGCCGGAACCAGCAGTCCGCGACGACGTCCTCGGCCTCGCCGTGGCTGCCGATGATCGCGTACGCCACGCGGACCAGCCTCGGCCGCGCCTGGCTGAAGGCGGCGGCCAGCAGCTCCGGCTCGGTCGTCACAGCAGGCACCGCGCCCGCTGCTCGGTCAGCCAGTCGGAGAAGGTCTGCGTCCCGCGCAGCCCCGGCCGGTCGGGCAGCCCGCCCCCCGCCGCCATGCCCTTGCCCGCCGCGCCGGGCACCCGGACCGAGACGACCAGGCGCCTGTCCCCGCGGGCGCGGGCGACCTGCCGGATCATGTCCGCCATTATCTCCTCTCGCGGGCCCGCGAGCTCGGACATGGCCACCGGATCGCCGGCCGCGATCCGGGCCAGCGCCGCGCCGACCTCGCGGGCGGCGACGGGCTGGGCGCGCCAGCGGGGGACGAGCACGACGGGGCCGGGCACCGTGGCCAGGTACTGCCCAGGGAACTCGTGGAACTGCGCCGCGCGCAGGACGCTGACCGGCACCGGCGACTCCGCCAGGACCTGCTCCTGGCGCAGCTTGCCCTGGTAGTAGCCGTACGACACCCGGTCTATCCCGATGATCGAGAGCGCGACGATGTGCCGCGCGCCCGCCGCCGCCGCCGTGCGCATCAGCGTCCGCGCCGTCGCCTCGAAGAACGCGCTGCTGCGCTTCCTGCCCGTCGAGGCGACGTTGGTCGCGTCGATCACCGCGTCGACGCCCGCGAGCGCGGCGTCAAGGCCAACGCCGGTCACCAGGTCGGAGCCGGCTGAACGGGCGATCACGATCGCCTCGTGACCATCGGCGCGCAGCGCCTCGACCGTCCACCGCCCGGCCACGCCCGTCCCGCCTGCCACCGCGATCTTCATCTGCCCACCCCTACCGCGACGATGTGCCACTGACGGAAGTGGACGAGACCGGGCCGGGGAGTGTGACATCCCGCCCGGGCTGACCGCTATCGGCCCCAGTGGCGGCGCAGGTGCGGGATCAGGTCCTCGGGGCGCTCCTCGGGGAAGAAGAGCTTGGCCCCGTCGACCTCGATGACCTCGCGTGCCCCCGGGATCAGGTCGCGCAGGTGGTACGCCCACTTGACGGCGAAATTCGTGTCCGCGGTGCCCCAGACCAGCAGGGTCGGCGCCTGGAGCGCGCGCAGTTGGTCTCCGGCGGCCTCGATGTCGGCCGCGTCGAGCGAGGCGAGCAGCCGCTCGAAATCGCGGGCGCGCTCGATGGTCCCGGCGGTTCCGGTGAGGTAGTCCCGCCACGCGTCCTCGGGGACCCGCTCCGGGTACTGGTAGCCCATGCTCAGCGGGTGCGTCGGCCAGGTCTGCGGGTTCGCGGCGAGCCCGGCCATCAGCGGCGCCAGCGTGCCCTGCCGCGCCTGATCGATGATTGGCGCGAAGTCCGACGGCGGGAAGTTGCCCTCGCACTCGCAGTTGGTCAGGGTGAGCGTCCGGACCTTGTCCGGGTGTCGGGCGGCGAAGATCTGCGCGATCGCGCCGCCGGTGTCGTTGCCGACCAGGTCGACCTGGCCGAGCCCGAGGCCGTCGCACAGGCCGGCCAGCGCCTCGGCCAGCGCGGCCGGGGACATGTCGTCGCGGGCCGGGCTGGCGCCGTGCGCGGGCAGGTCGACCGCGATGCACCGGCTGGTGTCGCTCAGCTCCGCGATGACCTGCCGCCAGAGCGCGCCGCTGGTGCTTACGCCGTGCACGAACAGGGCGGCCGGCCCCGCGCCGAGCTCGGTGTAGGCGATCTCGCCGGACGGAGTCACCAGGGACCGGCGGTGGGAGAGGAATGCGTTCACGTCCATGAGATGTTCTCCTACGTTAGACATACCGACTGTCGGTCTATTAAGGGCATACCGACTGTCGGTTTGTCAAGAAGGCGGCTTCAGGTTCATCCCTGCCGCAGGCGCTCCGCCAGGAGGGAACACCGGGTACAAATGAATCCCATGAGCGAAGAGCGGGATGTCCCAGGCAAGCGGGCGGCCCAGGGCCGCGCAACGCGCGGGCAGCTCATCGAGGTGGCCACCGGCCTGTTCGCCGACCACGGCTACGAGGGCACCTCGATCGAGGCGGTGCTGACCGTCGCCGGGGTCAGCCGGGGCGCCCTCTACCATCACTTCGCGGGCAAGGAAGCCCTGTTCACAGCCGTCCTTGAAGCACTCAGCGAGCGCATCACGGTGCAGCTCACCGAGATCATCAGCGCCAGCGCCGACCCCGCCGACGCGGTCCGCACCGCCGCCCTGGCCTGGATCGACCTGGCGGGCGACCCGGTCATCCAGCGGATCATGCTGGTGGACGCGCCCTCTGTGCTCGGCTGGGAGCAGTGGCGGGCCATGGACGAAGGCCGGACGGTCGGCGCCATGCGGGACATGCTGCAGGCGGTCAGCGACACCGGCCGCCTGCCGAGGGAACTCGTCGGCCCGTTCGCGCACATGATCCTGGCCGCCCTCGACGAGGCCGCCATGGTCGTCGCCCGCGCCCCCGACTCACGGGTCGCGGTCGCCGAGGAGCGGCAGGCGGTCGAGGAGTTCCTCGCCCGCCTGCTGCGCCCGTAGCGAGCGCGTTGCCCGCTGGCCGGCCGTGCCCCAGTCGGCCGGGCGGTCGCGCGGGGGGTAACCGCCGCTGCTGCGCTCGGATCAGCCCGCCGCCGATGATCAGCCGCTGGATCTCGCTGGTGCCCTCGTACAGTCGCAGCAGCCGCACGTCGCGGTAGATCCGCTCGACCGGGACGTCGCGCATGTACCCGGAGCCGCCGTGGATCTGCACCGCCAGGTCGGCCGCCTGGCCCGCCATCTCGGTGCAGAACAGCTTGGCGGCGGACGGGCCGATGCGCCGGTCCTCGCCGCTCACGTAGCGCGAAGCGGTCTCCCGGACCAGGGCGCGGCCCGCCAGCACGCCGGTCTGCTGGTCGGCGATCATCGCCTGGACGAGCTGGAAGTCGCCGATCACGGTGCCGCCCTGGGTGGCCGAGGCGGCGTAGGCGACGGACTCGTCCAGCGCGCGCTGGGCGGTGCCGACGGCGAGGGCCGCCATGTGCACCCGGCCGCGGGCGAGCGAGGTCATCGCGGCCCGGTAGCCGGCGTCGACGTCGCCGCCGACAAGCGCCGACAAAGGCACCCGAACCGAGGAGAACACCACGTCCGAGGTCCAGGCGCCCTCCTGGCCCATCTTCCTGTCCTTCGCCCCGACCTCGACGCCGGCCGTGTCCGCGGGCACCAGGAACACCGCGATGCCGGTCCCCGACTGGTCGGCGGGCCGGGTGCGGGCGAACACCACGAACAGGTCGGCCGACGGCGCGTTGGTGATGAACCGCTTCTGGCCGTCGATGACCCACTCGTCGCCGTCAGGGACCGCGCGGGTCTGCAGGCCGGCCGGGTTGGAGCCCGCCCCCGGCTCGGTCAGCGCGAACGACGCCACCACCGCCCCGGACGCGAGCCGCCCGAGCCAGGCCGCCTTCTGCTCGTCGGTGCCGAAGTTGACCAGCACCTGCCCGGCGATCCCGTTGTTGGTGCCGAACATCGACCGGACCGCGAGCGAGGTGTAGCCAAGCTCCATGGCGAGTTCGACATCCTGCCGAAGGTCGAGCCCGAGCCCGCCCCACTCCTGCGGGATCGCGTAGCCGAACAGGCCCATGTCGGCCGCCTGCTTGCGCAGGTCGTCGGGGATGGCGTCGGCGTCGGCGATCTCCCGCTCGCGCGGCACCACCCGCGTCCGTACCCAGTCGCGCAGCTGGGCGAGGATGGCAGCGAAATCCTCTGAACTCACGGCGTCTGACATGGACCCATTATCCGGACGACTCAGCCGATGTCGAGCACTACCTTGCCGATCGCCTTGCCGTCGGCCACGTGCCGAAGCGCGGAAGCCGTCTCAGCGAGCGTGAATGTGGCCCCAATGTGCGGGAACGCCCGCCCGGACGCCAACAGCGAACGCAGCTCCGCCTCGTTCCGCGCCATCTCATCCGGAGCGCCGGCCGCGAACGCCCGGAGCTGGAAGCCGAGGATCCGGCAGCCCTTCAGCAGCACCAGGTTGAGCGGTATCCGCGGCACCGTGCCGGACGCGTAGCCGAGGGTGAGGAAGCGACCGCCCCAGCGCAGCGCGCGCAGGGCCGGCTCGGCCAGCTCGCCGCCGACCGGGTCGACCACCACGATCTCGGACGCGAACGCCCCTCACATCGCCGACCCCATCACCCGGTCCCCGACCGCGAAACCGCCGTCGCCGCCACCGGAGACCTCAACCACCACACCCGCGAACTCGCTGCCGGGAACGAACGGCACGTCCAGCGTGACCTGGTACTTCCCCGCCATCAGGAGCACGTCGGGGTAGTTGACGGCCGCCGCGGCGACCCGCAGCCCGCATCACACGCATCACACGCATCACACGCATCACCGCGTCACCGCGTCACCCGACGCGCCCGTAGTCGGTACTCTCCGCCAGCTCCGCCGCCGACGCCATCAACTGCAGCACGAGAGGCCCGAACGCCGCCGCCTTAACCCGGTCGCTCGACTTCTGGTACGTCTGCTCGAGCACCACCGCCAGCTTCCACCGCGCGAGCACGCAGTAGTAGTCGATGTCGTCGACCTGCCGGCCGGAGACCGCCGCGTAGTGCGCCAGCAGCTCGGCCCGCGACGGCATGCCGGTCAGGTCGACGTAGCCGCCGACCGACCCGTCGCCGCCGCTGGTGTCCTCCGGCCACGACTGGACGACCCAGGCCAGGTCGAGCTTGGGGTCGCCGACCGTGCCCATCTCCCAGTCGACCAGCGCCGCCAGCCGGGCCGGCCCGCCGTGCTTGAACATCACGTTGGCGAACTGATAGTCCCCGTGCATGATCCCCGGGATGAAGTCCAGTGGCTGGTGGGAACGCAGCCACGCCGCCGCCGAGTCGAACCCGGGCAGCTCCCGCCCCTTGATCCGGTTCAGGAAGGCCGTCCACCGGTCCACCTGGCGCTCATGGAACCCGTCCGGCCGGCCAAGGTCAGCCAGCCCCCGAGAACGCCAGTCGACGTTCGACAGCAGCGCGATCCCCTCGATGAGCTGGAACGCCAGCCCGCGCCGGGCCGCCAGATCAGCATCGAACGGGGCCGGCCACTGCCGCCGAGTCGACATCGGCGACCACCCGTCCACGAACCCCATCAGGTAGAACGTCCGCCCCAGAATCGAAGGGTCGGTGCAGACCGCCACCGCCGGCGTGTGCGGCACGTCGGTCCCGGAAAGCGCCTCGATGATCCGCCACTCCCGCACGATCCCCGCGTCCCGCTCGGCGGGCGCGGAAACAGGCGGTATCCGCAGCGCGCAGTGCAGGTCGCCCCGGCGGATCTCGTAGATCTCGTTCTGGCTGCCGCCGGACACGTACCGGTGCGAGATCGGCGCGCCCACCCCGAGCCCGGCCGCGTCCATCCAGGTCGCGAGCGGGCCGTTCACGTCAATGTCAATCTCAGTCACTCAGAATCCTCCTCGCCGGGGGCGCCATCAAGATAGGCCGCGTACTTCTCCCGCGCCGCCGCCAGCCGCTTCGGCAGGTGCCCGGACGGCCACAGGTCGTCGACCGGCGAGTAGTCCCGCAGCACCTGCTTGGCGACGGTCATCTTGTGCACCTCGGTCGGCCCGTCGGCCAGCCCCATCACCGCCGCGCCGTTCATCATCCGGGTGAACGGCATCTCGTTGCTCACCCCGAGCGCCCCGTGCACCTGCAGCGCCCGCTGCGCGATGTCATGCAAAACGCCGGGCATCAGCACCTTGATCGCAGCGATGTCCTTGCGGACCTTGCGATAGTCGTTGTACTTGTCGATCTCCCACGCGGTGTACAGCACGAACAGCCGGAACTGCTTGAGCTGGGCGTAGGAGTCGGCGATGTACCCCTGCACGAACTGCTTCTCCGACAGCTTGCTGCCCGCCGTGTACCGCGACAGCGCCCGCTCGCAGAGCATGTCGAGCGCCTTCTGCGCCTGCCCGATGGTGCGCATCGCGTGGTGGATCCGCCCGCCGCCGAGCCGCGTCTGCGCGATCGCGAAGGCTGAGTTCTCGGCACCCAAAAGCGCGTCCAATGGCATCCGCACGTCGGTGTAGTGAATCAGCGCGTGGTCGCCCTCGCCGAGCGGCTCCGACCCGAGCCCGACGTTGCGCACGATCTCGATGCCGGGCAGGTCGGACGGCACGATGAACATCGACATGCCCGCCTGCGGGGACACGTCCGGGTCGGTGACCGCCATCACGATCACGAACGCGGCCGTCTTCGCGTTCGAGGAGAAGAACTTCCAGCCGTTGAGGACCCACGAGTCTCCGTCCCGCACCGCCCGGGTCCTGAACTGGGTCGGGTCGGCGCCGCCCTCCGGCTCGGTCATCGAGAAGCAGGAGAACACCTCGCCGTCCAGCAGCGGCCGCAGGTACCTCTCCTTCTGCGCGGCCGACCCGTAGTGCGCGATGATCTCGGCGTTGCCGGTGTCCGGGGCCTGGCACCCGAAGATCACCGGCGCCCAGCTCGACCGCCCCAGGATCTCGTTCAGCAGGCAGAGCCGGACCGCCCCGTGCCCCTGGCCGCCGAGCTCGGGCCCGAGGTGGGTCGCCCACAGCCCCTGCGCGCGGACCGCCTGCTTGAGCGGGTCGATGACCTTCCTGATCATGTCGCTCGGCGGCGTGAACGCCAGGTGCGGGAAGATCAGGTCGAGCGGCTCGACGTCCTCCCGGACGAACGCGTCCGCCCAGTCCAGCTTCTCCTGGAACTCGGGCTCGGTCTCGAAATCCCACGACATGTCGGCGTCTCCCTAGAACGTCAGATAATCAGCGATGCGTGCCCAGCCCAGTACCGCTCGCGAAGCCGCCGTTTGTAAAGCTTCCCGTTCGGCTCGCGCGGCAGCTCGGCGGTGAAGTCGACCGAGTGAGGGCACTTGTACGACGCCAGCTCGGCCCGGCAGAAGGCGAGCACGTTCTCGGCCTCCTGGGGGTAGATGTTCACGCCCCCGGAGACGATCATGTGGGCCGCGCGGTCGGTCAGGTACAGGTAGCCGTCGGCGTCGAGGTAGCCGATGTCGGCCAGCGTTCGCCAGCCGTTGGCGTTGGTGATCGCCTCGGTCTTGCCCGCGTCGTTGTGGTACGTGAACGGCCGCCCGCCCGCGAAGTACACCAGCCCGGCCTCGCCCGCCGCCAGCTCCCGCCCCTCGGGCGAAAGGATGTGGCACTCCACCGCGGGCCGCCCGACCGACCCCGGATGCGCCAGCCACTCATCCGAAGTGATCGCGGTGTTCCCGATGTCCTCGGTCCCCGCGTAGTACTCGTGGATGATCGGCCCCCACCACTCGATCATCGACCGCTTGACGCTGACCGGGCACGGCGCCGCCCCGTGCACGACTACCTGGAGGCTGGAGAGGTCATACCGGTCCCGCGAAGCAGCAGGCAGCCGCAGCAGCCGGGTGAACATCGTCGGCACGAACTGCGCCTGTGTCACCCGGTACCGCTCGATCAGCGCCAGGCACTCGGCCGGGTCGAACTGCTCCATGATCACGATCGTCGCCCCGTACCGCTGCAGCGACATCGACCACACCAGCGGCGCCGAGTGATACAGCGGCGCCGGGCACAGGTACACCACCCGGTCGCCGTAGCGCTCCCCGATCCCTCGCGCGATGATCACCGGGGCCGAGGCCGGGTCGCCCAACGGCGCGTTCGGCAGCTGCTTGCGCACCCCCTTCGGCCGCCCGGTCGTCCCCGAGGAGTAGAGCATCTCCCGCCCCTCGCGCTCGTCCGCCAACGGCCCGGCCGGAACCGAGGCGAGCAGGTCCTCGTACCGCTCGAACCCCGGCAGCTCGCCGTTCGCGCAGATCAGCGTGGGGATAACCGACAGGTCAAGCCGCGTCACCACGTCCGCCAACGCCTCCGACGAGACCAGCGCGACCGCGCCCGAGTCGTCCAGCACGTACTGCACCTCGGCCGGGCGCAGGTGCGAGTTGACCGCCGTGTAGCGCAGCCCGGAGCGCTGCGCCGCCCACGCGACCTCGAGGTACTGGCGGTTGTTCTCCATGCAGATCGCGACCGTGTCGCCCTCGGCCAGCCCGCGCGCCCGCAGCGCCCGCGCCAGCCGGGCCGACCGGTCCTCGAGCTGCGCGTAGCTGACCGTCTGGCCGGTCGCGCCCATCACGATCGCCGGCGCCTCCGGCGTGTGCTCGGCGTGCCAGCCCGGCGTGAGCGGCGCTGCGGTCAACGGCTTCCCCTTCCGTGGAAGGATCATTCTCAAATCCCAAGAACCATATTATCGAACGGACCCGGGCGACTCTAGCCTCCCGCTTGCCCCCGGTCCAGTGAGAACCGTATTCTCCGAATATGCATAAGGACTCGTGCTGATGGCACGCGAAGCGGTCGTGGTCGAGGCGGTCAGGACCGCCGTCGGCAAGCGCAACGGCGGCCTGTCGACCGCGCACGCGGCCGACCTGTCGGCCGACGTGCTGGGCGCGCTCGCCCACCGGACCGGCATCGACCCCGCCGTCGTGGACGACGTGATCTGGGGCTGCGTCGGCCAGGTGGGCGACCAGTCAGCCAACATCGGCCGCTACGCGGTGCTCGCGGCCGGCTGGCCCGAGTCGGTCCCCGGCACCACGATCAACCGCGCCTGCGGCTCCAGCCAGCAGGCGTTCGAGTTCGCCGTGCACGCGGTCAGGTCCGGGGCGATGGACGTGGTCGTGGCGGGCGGGGTCGAGGTCATGAGCCGGGTCCCGCTCGGCTCCACCCGCGCGGGCGGGATCCCGTACGGGCCCCGGGTGCTCGCCCGCTACGACGACTTCTCCTTCAACCAAGGCGAAAGCGCCGAGCTCATCGCCCGGCGCTGGAACTTCTCCCGCGCCGCCCTCGACGAGTACGCGTCCCGCTCGCACGAACTCGCGGCGGCCGCCATCGACGGCGGCGCCTTCGACGCGCAGATCACCCCGGTCACCACCCCCGACGGCGCGTCCGTCCGCACCGACGAAGGGGTCCGCCGAGGCACCACCCCGCAGACCCTCAGCCGCCTCACGCCGTCGTTCGCCGAAGACGGCGTGATCCACGCGGGCAACGCCTCGCAGATCTCCGACGGCGCGGCCGCGCTGCTGGTCACCACGCCCGAGAAGGCGGCCGAGCTCGGCCTCGCCCCGATCGTCAGGTACCACGCCGGGGCGGTCGCGGGCGACGACCCGGTGCTGATGCTGACCGGCCCCATCCCGGCGACCGAGAAGCTGCTCAAGCGGTCCGGGGTCGCGCTCGGCGAGATCGGCGTGTTCGAGGTCAACGAGGCGTTCGCGCCGGTCCCGCTGGCCTGGCTGGCCGAGACCGGGGCCGACCCGGCCCGGCTCAACCCCCTCGGCGGCGCGATCGCGCTCGGCCACCCGCTCGGCGCCTCCGGCGCGGTGCTCATGACCCGGATGATTCATCACCTACGCGACCGAGGCCTCCGCTACGGCCTGCAGACGATGTGCGAAGGCGGCGGCACCGCCAACGCCACCCTGCTCGAGCTGGTGGGGGAGTAGGCGTGCGGCGCGACATCTTCACCGCCGAGCAGGAGGACTTCCGCTCGATGGTCCGCGACTTCGTCGAGCGCGAGGTCGTCCCCGCCTACCCGGACTGGGAGAAGGCGGGGGAGGCCCCCCGGTCGTTCTTCCGCCAGCTCGGCGAGCTCGGCGTGATGGGAATGTCCGTCCCCGAGAAGTTCGGCGGGGCCGGCATCGACGACTTCCGCTACAGCGTCATCCTGCAGGAAGAGGCGTCCCGGGCGCTGGTCACGATGGGCACCGTGCGGACCCAGCTCGACGTGATCCTGCCCTACTTCCTCGCCTACTGCTCCGACGAGCAGCGGGCGCGCTGGTTCCCCGGCCTTGCCGCGGGCGAGCTGCTCACCGCGGTCGCCATGACCGAGCCAGGCACCGGCTCCGACCTGGCCGGGATCAGGACCCGGGCGGTCCGCGACGGCGACGACTACATCATCGACGGGGCCAAGACGTTCATCACCGGCGGCTGGCTGGCCGACCTGGTGATCGTGGTCTGCCGCACCAGCGACCCCGACCCGGCCAACCGCCGGGCCGGGCTGACCCTGCTGGTGGTCGAGGACGGCATGCCCGGCTTCGCCAAGGGCCGCAAGCTCGACAAGATCGGCCTCAAGGTCCAGGACACGGCCGAGCTCTCGTTCGCCGGCGTCCGGGTGCCGGCCGCCAACCGCCTCGGCCAGGAAGGCCAGGCGTTCTCCTACCTCGGCCGCAACCTCCCCCAGGAGCGGATGACGATCGCGGCCGGCGCCGTCACCCAGGCCCGCGCCGCCCTGGACGCAGCGGTCGAGTACGTGTCCTCCCGCCAGGTCTTCGGCGTTTCCCTGTCGACCTTCCAGAACACCAAGTTCGAGCTCGCCGCCGTCGCGGCCGAGGTCGAGGCCGCCCAGGCCCTCTTCGACCGGGCGCTCCTCGCCCTCGTCGCGGGCGACCTCTCCGGCCCCGACGCCGCCATCGCCAAGCTCTTCTGCACCGAGATGCAGGCCCGCGCCGTCGACCGCTGCCTCCAGCTCTTCGGCGGCTACGGCTACATCACCGAGTACCCCATCGCCCGCCTCTACGCCGACGCCCGAGTCACCCGCATCTACGGCGGCACCAGCGAAGTAATGAAATCCATCATCAGCAAAT
>DATCGA010000531.1:0-2337 GCA_036509215.1 Trebonia sp. | reverse complement strand
CGGCGCGCCGCCGCGGCTACGGCCGCGCCCTGCTCCGCCACGAGGCGGAGCGGGCGGCCGCGAACGGGCGGTCGGTGCTGAGCAGCCACGTGGTGGCTGGGTCGGCCGGGGCGGCGTTCGCCGAGGCGGTCGGGGCGACGGTGGGGCTCGTCGATGTCAGGCGCATCCAGTACCTGGCCAAGATCGAGCTGGGCAAAGTCGCCGAGCTGCGCGAGTCGGCCGCGCGGGCGGCGGCAGGGTACTCGCTGGTGACCTGGACCGGCGAGGTCCCCGAGCGGTACCTCGGCCCGCTGGCGCACGTGATCAACGCCTTCGAGGACGCGCCGCGAGGCGAAAACGTTGAGCCGGAGGCCTGGGACGCCGACCGGATCCGGGACCGCACCGGCGCCCACGTCCGGGCGGGGCTGCTGCGCGGCTATGGCGTCGCGGCGCTGCACGACGCGACCGGCGAGATGGCCGCCTACACCGGGATGCTGGTCGATCCGCAGGCTCCTACCTGGGGACTCCAAGAGCTCACGGCCGTGACCAGGCTGCACCGGGGGCACCGGCTGGGGCTGCTGGTCAAGACCGCGATGCTCGAGCTGCTGGCCGAGGCCGAGCCGCAGGTTGAGTTCATCTTGACCGGCAACGCGGCCGCCAACGACCACATGATCGCGGTCAACGAGCAGCTGGGCTACGAGGTCGTCGAGCCGGGCGGCCAGTTCTGGGAGGCGCCGGTCGCGACGCTCCTCGGTCAGTCGTAGAACCCCAGGCGGCGCAGGAACTTGGGGTTGCGCTGCCAGTCCTTGGCGATCCGGACGTGCAGGTCGAGGTAGACCCGCGAGCCGAGCAGGGCCTCGATCTGGTGGCGGGCCCGGGTGCCGACGTCCTTCAGGCGCTCGCCCTTGGTGCCGATCACGATCGCCTTCTGGCTCGGCCGCTCGACGTAGATCTCGGCGTACACGTCGATCAGGTCCGGCTGCCCCTCCCGGGGGCCCATCTCCTCCACCAGCACCGCGATCGAGTGCGGGAGCTCGTCGCGGACCCCCTCGAGGGCGGCCTCGCGGACCAGCTCGGCCACCATGATCTGCTCTGGCTCGTCGGTCAGATCGCCGTCCGGGTACAGCGGCGGCCCCTCCGGCAAGTGTCCCACCATCACGTCGACCAGGGCCTCAAGCTGGTAGCCGGCCACCGCCGAAACCGGGATCACGTCCGCCCAGTCGCCCAGCTCGCTCACCGCGAGCAGCTGCTGGGCGACCCGCGTCTGCGAGGCCTGGTCGGTCTTGGTGACGATCGCGACGACCGGCGTGTTCTTCAGCCCGGCGAGCTCGCGGGCCAGGTACTTGTCGCCCGGCCCGACGTCGTCCGGGGCCGGGACGCAGAACCCGACCAGGTCGACCTCGGTCAGCGTGGCCCGGACGAGGCTGTCAAGCCGCTCGCCGAGCAGCGTCTTCGGCCGGTGCAGACCCGGCGTGTCGAGGATGACGAGCTGCGCGTCCGGCCGGTGCACGATGCCGCGGATCACCCGGCGGGTCGTCTGCGGGCGGTCGCTGGTGATCGCGACCTTGGCCCCTACGAGCGCGTTGGTCAGGGTGGACTTGCCGACGTTGGGGCGGCCGACCAGGCACGCGAAACCCGATCTGAAAACGGGCTCGGCCGACGCGGCGGCCGCAGGCGCGCCAGTCTTCTTGGCACGCGCGGCCTTCTTCTCGGTCACTCGCGGCGGGCTCATTATTAGATTGTCCCGCATTCCGGTGACCGCTACCGTCGTTGGCATGGCTGAGACCCCCGTATGGCGGCCGACTGCGCGGTTGCTCGTGGTCGACCCCGACGAGCGGGTGCTGCTTTTCAGCTCGGTCGACTCGGGCGGTAGAACCTGGTGGTTCACCCCGGGCGGCGGAGTTCACCGGGGCGAGACGGTCACTGCGGCGGCGGTCCGCGAGCTGTCGGAGGAGACCGGGTTCGCCTGCACTGAGGCCGGGCTCGGGCCGGTCGTGGCGACGTCGTCGGCGCTGTGGAAGGGCGATCACGACGGGACGCTGTTCCTCGGCGCCCACTCGTTCTACTTCCTGCGGGTTCCGCACCCCGTGATCGACACCGACGGGCAGGAGGAGTTCGAGCGGTCGTTCATCACCGGGCATCGGTGGTGGACGCTGGACGAGCTCAGGGAGGCCACGGACGAGGTCGTGCCGCACACCCTGGTCGAGTTGCTTGAGCGGCTCGTGGGCGGCGATATCCCCTCCCGCCCCATACGCCTCCCCCGTGGCTGAGGCGGGGCGGCTCCAGTCTGTCGGCTACGCCATCGACCTGGGACAGCGGGCCTGTCGGCTACGCCATCGACCCGAAACGGGACCTGTC
>DATCGA010000530.1:0-4225 GCA_036509215.1 Trebonia sp. | reverse complement strand
GCCCGATGCCCGGCCCGCCCGCCCCCGCGCGACCCCGCCCCCTCCACCGAACGTCGCGGACGTCGGCGCGCGGCGGTCACCGCGCAGACGACGATCAGCGGCAGCACCGCGGTCAGCACCGCGACCCGGTCCGCGAACTGGACCACGGCCAGCAGCAGGCACAGGACCGCCGGCGCCCACCAGCGGCGCGGCGCGAGGTCGAGCAGCAGCCAGCCGGCCAGCAGCGGCAGCTCCGTCCCGACATGATCCGGCGACAGCAGCAGCACGAACGCCCCGTACCCGAGCTGCGGCGCCAGCATGATCGCCCCCGCCAGCGTCCCCCGCAGCACGCCTTCAGGTCCGCTCGCGCGCCCCCGCGCGAGCGCGATGGCAGCCAGCACGAGCAGCGTGTAGGTGGCCGCCGCGGCGACGTGGACCACGCCAAGCCCGAACGGCCGAACGGCCTCGACCAGCACGTACTCGGGCAGCTCGGTCGTGTAGAACGACACGTCGCTGAGCGTCCAGCCGTGCAGCAGCCAGTTCCCGGCCAGCATGTCGCGCGCCTGCAGCGCCAGGGCGGCGCCGTCCGAGGTGGCCGCGACCGTCCATGACACCCGCAGGTAGCCAACGAACAGCAGCGCTACGCCGACGGCCAGCGCTATCGTGCTTCCCCGGCGGGCTGTGCTTCCCCGGCGTGCCGCCGCGCGCTTGAGGCTGCTGTCCTCTCCCTCGTCGGTCGGTCGCTGCGCTCCCTCCCTCCTCAGTCCGAGGACAGCAGCGCGCGCTTTGGCCCGCCGTCTCCTTGCCTCGTCCGCCCCATGCGTGACGACAGCGTGCCGCGACCTAACGGTCACCCCCCGTGGCTAAGTGTCCGGGGATGACCTTAGCGGGACTCGGCACGCGGGGAGGGCGCTACGCCGAGGCAGGCGGGAAGCCGAGCGCCTCCTTGAGGAAGTCGACCTGCAGCGTGAGCATGTTCTCGGCCACGACCTCCTGCGGGGTCATGTGGGTGACGCCGGACAGCGGCAGCACCGAGTGCGGGTACCCGGCCGCGAGCAGGGCCGAGGACAGCCGCAGGGAGTGGGCGACGAACACGTTGTCGTCGGCCAGCCCGTGGATGATCAGCATCGGCCGGTGAACAGTCGCCCCGGCCCGTTCGGCGTCGCTGATGATCGAGGTTTGCTCGTAAGGCGCGGCATCCCGCGTCGGGTCACCGAGGTAGCGCTCGGTGTAAAACGTGTCGTAGAGCCGGAAGTCGGTGACCGGCGCGCCGACCACCGCCGCGTGGAACACGTCCGGGCGGCGCAGCAGCGCGAGCGCCGACAGGTAGCCGCCGAAGGACCAGCCCCGGATGGCGACCCGCTCGGTGTCGAGGTCGGCGAACGCCTCCGCCGCCGCCTGCAGGGCGGTGATCTGGTCCTCGAGCGGGCCGGTGGCGAGGTCGCCTGCCACCGCCCGGTCCCAGGCCGGACCGCGGCCGCCGGTGCCCCGGCCGTCGGCCACGACGACCGCGAACCCCTGCTCGGCCAGCCACTGGGAGGCGAGGAAGGCGCCGGTGGCCTTCATCACCTTCTGGTGGTGCGGGCCGCCGTAGGGGTCCATCAGAACCGGGAGCCTGGTGCCGGGCTGGTGCCAGGACGGGAAGAGCACCGCGGTGCGGATGCCGGCCGGGCCCGCCTGCAGGAACTTCGGCTGCGGGTGGGGCAGGCTCGGGGCCGGCGCGAGCGACGCGATCCGGTGCGGCTTCCCGCCCCCGGCGCCGTGCTTGCTGACCGTGACCGACACCTCGTTGCTGGCCAGGTCGCGGCGGGCGAGCACGGTGGCGCCGCCCCCGACGGTCGCGTAGTGCACGCCGGGCTCGGTCGCCAGCTCGGTGAGCCCGCCTCGGCCGTAGCGCCAGACGCCGATCTCGGTCGGCTCGGTCGCGCCCGCGAACAGCACGTCGTCGCCGTCGGTGCCGAGGATGCCGAGGACCTGCAGGCCGGGCGGGGTGAGGGGCGTGGCGTCCTGGAGCCCGGCGGCCGCAGCGACGATGAGCCCCCGGGTGTCGCCGTTGATCCCGGTCCAGACGATGTCCCCGTTGGCGAGCTGGGCGGGCAGGCCGTCGATGACGTCGGTCCAGTCCGGGTCGGCGTCCTCGCGCAGCACCTGGCCGGTGGCGGCGTTGATCAGCCGCGTGACCCGCTGATCGCGGGAGCACACCACGATCAGCGGCGCCTCGCCCCAGGACACGGAGGTCAGGTACGGGAAGGCGGCCCGGTCCCAGCCGATCTCCTCGAGCGTCGCGCTGGTCCCGTCGCCGGGGTCCTTGGCGATGGTGGCGAGCAGCAGCGACACCTCGGCGTTGGCGGTGCCGGTAGCCGGGTAGCGCACCTCGGCCGGCGCCTTGTCCGGGTTGGCCGGATCGGCGATGTACCACCGCTTGACCGGGGACTCGTCGACCCGGGCGACGAGGATCTGGCTGCCGTCGGGTGACCACCAGTAGCCGCGGGAGCGGCCCATCTCCTCGGCCGCGACGAACTCGGCCAGGCCGAACGTGACCGCGTCTTGCCCGGCGGGCTCGGCGATCACCGAGTCATCGCCGCTGACCAGGTCGACGACGCGGAGCGCGCCGTCGTGCACGTAGGCGACCTTGGTCCCGGTCGAGTCCGGGCGCGGGTCGAGCGCGGGGGTCCGGGTGGCGACCAGCCGCGGCGTCGGCGCGTCCTCGCCCAGCGGGACCGCGTAGACCTGGCCCGAGAGCGCGAAGACGGCGATCTCCCCGGCCCGGTCGGTCGCGTAGGCCACGATCCCGGCGGCGGTCTCGCGGACCCGCTCGCGCCGGGCTCGTTCCTCCGGCGGGAGGTTCTCCTCGTCCGCGCCCAGCGCCCTCGGGTCGGCGACCAGCCGCTCGGCGCCGGTGACCGTATCCGCTTCCCACAGGCAGGTCACCGGGTCGTCGCCCGCCCGCGAGCGCAGGAACGTGACCCTGTCGCCGTCTGCCGATACCTGGAACGCCCGGGGCACACCGAGCCGAAAACCGCGCGTGCGCGCCTGCTGCCTGGGAAAGCTCTCCGTCATGGTCCCCGATCATGCCAGGTCGGGTGAGCGGCATAATCGTCTGGTGGTTAACAGAAGCCTGCTGCTGGTGCACGCGCACCCCGATGACGAGTCGATCGGGACCGGGGCGACGATGGCGAAGTACGCCGCCGAGGGGGTCCGGGTCACGCTGGTGACCTGCACGCTGGGCGAGCTCGGCGAGATCATCCCGCCCGACCTGAGCCATCTGCTCCCGGACGAGCTCGGCCAGCACCGGATCGTCGAGCTCGACCGCGCCTGCCGGGCGCTGGGGGTCGAGGACCACCGGTTCCTCGGCGGCGAGGGCAAGTACCGGGACTCGGGCATGATGGGGCTGCCGGACAACGACGACCCGCGCTGCTTCTGGCGCGCGTCGGTCGAGGAGGCCGCCGCCGACCTGGTCAAGGTCATCGAGGAGGTCGCGCCCGACGTCATCGTGACCTACGACGCCAACGGCTTCTACGGTCACCCCGATCACATCCAGGCGCACCGGGTCGCGTGGCGGGCCAACCAGCTGACCGGGGCGACGGCGAGGTTCTACGCCACCGCGATGCCGCGCTCGGCGCTGGCGACGGCGGTGCAACTGCCGGACGACTCCTGGTTCGTGCGCAGCTCGGACCTGTCCGTGAGCGTCCCCGACGAGCAGGTCACGACCGAGATCGACGCGACCGCCTACCTGCCCGCCAAGCTGGCCGCGATGAAGGCGCACGAGACCCAGATCACCGTCGACGGCCAGTTCTACGCGCTCTCGGACGAGGTCGGCCGGCGGGCGCTCGGGACCGAGTACTACACGCTCTGGGGGGCCTCAGGCCCGGCCGCCCCCCGCTCGGCCGGGAAACCGTGCGAGCGCGACCTGTTCACGCGGTAGCCTCCAGATTCATGGGGACCTCGCAGCGCTCGCTGATTACCGGCCTGGGCTACCTGGCGCTCTTCGTGCTCGGCCTGGCGCAGGGCCTGATCGGCAGCTTCCAGTACAACCGGAGCCCGGTCCCGCTGATCGCGATCGTCCTCATCCTGATCCTGTTCGCGACCTGCGTGCTGGCCGGGTGGGGGCTGCGCACCTACGCGGCCGGCATCCTCCCGGCCCTCGGCTGGATCATCGCCTCGTTCATCCTCGCGATGCCGAGGCCGAACGGCAGCGTGATCATCGAGGCCAACGCGGCCGGCGAGTGGTACCTCTACGGCGGCG
>DATCGA010000529.1:0-3128 GCA_036509215.1 Trebonia sp. | reverse complement strand
GGCGCGATCGCTCACGAGCGGGACGCGTTCGTCCAGGACACCGCAGGCACCGCCAGCTCGATCGCGCTGCTCGCGCGGGGGCCGCTGCAGACCAACGGGCACGAGGACCACGCCGACTTCGCGGCGCTGTCGGAGGCGATGCAAGACGCCGGGCGCAATAGCGACCAGGTGCTGGTGCTGAACAAGCGCCTCCAGCCGGAGCCCCGGCTCTCCCGTGGCTCGCCGCCGTACCGCATCTACCACGAGCTGGTCGGCGAGGCGGCCAACCAGCAGAGCCCCACCACCGAGCTGACCAAGAACGCGGCCTACGCGGTCGCGACCGTCTACGGCACCGGGAAGCTGAGCGGCCAGCAGATCGGGACCGTGGTCCTCGAACGGCCCACCGGCCCGCTCAACCAGAACATCGACAACCTCTGGCTGTACCTGATCGTGCTGGCGGGCGCCGCCCTCGCCGCCGCCGTGCTGGTCGCCATCTACCTCGCCCGCTGGGTCAGCCGGCCGCTGGCGCGGCTCGACGCGGCCGCGGGCAAGATCGCCGACGGCGACCTCACCGTCCGCGCCAGGGCCGGGTACGGGCCGCCGGAGCTGCGCCGGATGGCCGCCACCTTCAACATGATGGCCGGACGGCTTGAGGCCCTGGTGCACGGGCACCGGGCGATGCTGGCCGACGCCTCGCACCAGCTCCGCACCCCGCTGACCGCGCTCAGGCTCCGCCTCGACCTGCTCGCCACCGACGCCTCGCCGTCCACCGCGGCCGAGCTGGCCGGCGCGCAGGAGGAGATCGCCCGGCTGTCGCGGCTGGTAGACGGGCTGCTGGCCACCGCGCGGGCCGAGGCGATGACCGAGCAGCTGGAGACCATCGACGTGATCGAGGCGGTCGCCGAGCGGGTCGCGGCCTGGCAGCCGGTCGCCGACGGCCACGATGTGAAGCTCATCGCCGAGGTGAGCGCCGACCCGGGCAGGGACGCCACGGCCGGCCGGCCGATGGTCGCGCTCGGGGCCGGGCACCTGGAGCAGATCCTCGACAACCTGATCGACAACGCGATCGACGCGCTCACGGAGCCGAACGCGGGCCCGGCCGGCGGCTCCGTCCGCATCTCGGCGGCCGGCACGGAGACCGGAACGCTGCTGACGGTGGCCGACGACGGCCCGGGGATGACCGCCCAGGAGCGGTCGCGGGCGTTCCTGCGCTACACCACCGGCAGCCAGAACGGCACCGGGCTCGGCCTCGCGATCGTGCACCGCCTGGTCACGGCCAACGGCGGCGCGATCAGGCTGGCCGATACCCCCGGGGGCGGGCTGACGGTCGAGGTCGACCTGCCCAGCCCGGCCGAGCCTTAGCCCCACTGGCCCCGGCCTGTCCCATGTACGTAGGATTAGCCCCCATGCGCCCTTGGTGGAAGCCTCTCTGGACTGTGCCGGCCGGACTGCGCGCCCTCCGGGCGACGCTGGTCATCCCGGCCCTGTTCGCGATCTGCCTGAAGGTGATCGGCGACCCGCAGATGACGCTGTTCGCCACCTTCGGCGGGTTCGCGACGCTGGTCATCGCCGCCTTCGGCGGGACCAGGAAGGACAAGCTGGCCGGGCACGTCGGCCTCGCCCTGGTCGGCAGCCTCGCGCTGATCATCGGCACGATGGTCAGCTCGACGGCCTGGATCGCGGCGGTGGTCACGCTTCCGGTCACGTTCGCGATCTTCTTTGCCGGGATCATCGGCCCCAACCCCGCCTCCGGCACCATCGCGGCCATGTTCGCCTACGTGCTGCCGGTCGTGTCGGTCGGCGGCGCGGCCGACATCCCCAGCCGGCTGGAAGGCTGGTTGCTGGCGTCGGCGGCCGGCACGATCGCGGTGCTGCTGCTGTCGCCGTCTGCCCCGGGTAACAAACTGCGCGCCGCCGTCGCCCAGCTGTCGGGCGAGCTGGCGGGCCGGGTCCGGGCGGCCGCGGCGGGCGAGGTGAGCAGTCCCGACGCGATGGCGGCGGCGGCCGGCCGGCTGCGGGCCGCGTTCACGGCCGCGCCGTACCGCCCGACCGGGCTTGCCACCTCCGACCAGGCCCTCGGGAGCATGGTGCAGCTGCTCGAGTGGAGCTCGACCCAGGTCGCGGAGGCGTTCGACGGGCACATCGACCTGAGCCAGGCCTGCCCGCAGGACCGGGCGCTGCTGCTGGCGGCGGGCGACCTGTTCAGCGACACCCAGGCGCTGCTGACCGGCCAGGCCGCGGATCCGGACTTCGACGCGCTCGAGAACGCGCGGGCCGCGTCGGCCGCGCATCTCAGCGAGCTGTCCGGCCGGGCGGGCGAGCCGGACGCGCGGATCGCGACCGCGCAGGCGGTGCACGCGCAGGGGATCGCGGTCGTGGCCCGCTCGGTCGCCGCCGACGCGCTGATCGTCACCCACCGCGCGTCCGAGGAGACGATCGAGGCCGCCCGGCGGCACTGGTACAAGTCGCCAGGGGCCGAGCCGGGGTCGGCGCCGGCCAGGGCCGCGGCCGCGCTGGCGCGGACGCCGGGGGTCGCCTCGCTCACGGCCGCGACCACGCTGGTGCGGCGGCACGCGTCGGTCCGCTCGGTCTGGTTCCTGAACTCGCTGCGGGCGGCGATCGCGCTGGCGGCGGCCGTCGCCATCGCCGACGCGTCCGGGGTGCAGCACGCGTTCTGGGTCGTACTCGGCACGCTGTCGGTGCTGCGCACCAGCGCCTCGGCCACCGGGTCGACGGCGTGGCGGGGGCTGGCGGGCACCGCGGTCGGGTTCGTGATCGGCGCGGCGCTGCTGGTCGGCATCGGGACCAATCACGCCGTGCTGTGGGCGGTGTTCCCGGTGGCGGTGCTGGTCGCCGCGTACGCTCCGGGTACCACGCCGTTCCTGGTCGGCCAGGCCGCCTTCACGGTGACCGTCGTGGTGCTGTTCAACTTGCTCGACCCGGTGGGCTGGACGGTCGGGCTGCTCCGGGTCGAGGACGTGGCGATCGGCTGCGCCGTGAGCTTCGCGGTCGGCGTCCTGCTGTGGCCCCGCGGCGTGGTGGCGGTGGTCAGCGCCGACCTGGCCGACTCGTTCAGGTCCGGCGCGGCGTTCCTGACCGAGGCGGTCGACTGGGCGCTGAGCGAGGTGATGGTGCCGCCGGCGGCCTCG
>DATCGA010000528.1:0-2667 GCA_036509215.1 Trebonia sp. | reverse complement strand
ACCGGGTCACCCAGGGCCTTGAACACCTGCGCCAGCCCGGCCGCCGCACTCTCGCTGACCGGCTCCCCAACCAGCGGCGTGGAACACGCGTCGACCACGACCCGCAGCTCGGCGGCGGGGATGAAAGCTGCCGGGGAACTCTCCGCCTGCATCGACATTCCCCTATCTTGACGGTTATCTATCCAGCCTGGCAAGGTGGCATCGTCTGCATAGATGTTTATCGATAAGGGCAGCCGGGAGGGGCGGACGCGGTGACCGAGGTGGCGCTGTGGCGGCGGCTGCTGGCCGAGTTGCTGGGCAGCGCGTTCCTCGCCGCGGTGGTGATCGGCTCCGGCATCGCCGCCCAGCGCCTGTCTCCCGGCGCCACCGGCCTGGAGTTGCTGGAAAACGCGGCCGCGACCGCTGCCGGGCTGTTCGCGATCATCTTGATGTTCGGCCCCGTTTCGGGCGGCCATTTCAACCCGGTGGTGTCGTTCGTGGATGCGGCGTTCGGCGGGCTGCGCTGGCGCGACGCAGCCGCTTACCTGCCCGCTCAGGTGGCAGGCTGCATCCTCGGTGCGGTCGCGGCGAACCTGATGTTCGCCCAGGCCGCGGTCAGCATCTCGGCCAAGCACCGGGCGACGCCCGCGCATTTCCTGTCCGAGGTGATCGCCACCCTCGGCCTGATCCTGGTCATCTTCGCCCTGGCCCGCTCCGGCCGCAGCCGCTCCGCTCCCGCAGCTGTGGGCGCGTATATAGGTGCCGCGTACTTCTTCGCGTCCTCGACCAGCTTCGCCAATCCGGCCATCACCGTCGGCCGGATGTTCTCCGACACCTTCGCGGGCATCGCCCCATCGTCGGTGCCCGCGTTCATCGGCGCCCAGATCATCGGGGGTGCCCTCGCCCTGGTCGTGATCCGGGCGCTGTATCCCCGGCTCACCCCGGCGCAGGCCTCCGACATCATCGTCCCCCACCACGCCAGCCAGGCCGCGGCAGCGCAGGACCGCGCCGCCTGCGACGGCGCCACCTCACCGACCGGCCGCGACGCGCCTCACTGAGCACCGGCCCGGAGGGATCCAGTCATGCACCTGGTCATGATCGGCGGCAGCGACGCCGGGATCAGCGCCGCGCTGCGGGCCCGCGAGCTCGACCCCGGCGCCGAGGTCAGCGTGGTCGTCGCGGACGCCTTCCCGAACTTCTCGATCTGCGGCATCCCCTACTACGTGTCCGGCGAGGTGACCCACTGGCGCAATCTCGCCCACCGCAGCACCGCGGACCTGGAAGCCACCGGGATGCGGCTGCGGCTCGACACCACCGCACGCCGGATCGACGCCGGCGGCCGCAAACTCCTCGTCACCACCCCCGACGGCGACGAGGAACTGCTCGCCTACGACAAGCTGGTCATCGGCACCGGCGCCGTGCCGGTCCGCCCCCCGATTGGCGGCCTCGACGCCCTGGGCCCCGATGACGGCGTGCACCTGCTGCACTCAATGGGCGACACCTTCGCCGTCATGCGCACCCTCGAGGACAAGACACCGGCCACCGCGGTCATCGTCGGTGCCGGGTACATCGGCCTGGAGATGGCCGACGCCCTCACCACCCGCGGCCTGCACGTCATCCAGATGGAACAGCTCCCCGAGGTGCTGCCCACCGTCGACCCTCCTCTCGGCGCCCTGGTCCACGGCCAGCTCGCCGACCGCGGCGTCGAGGTCCTGACCGGCACCACGGTCCGCCAGATCATCCGCACCAGCGGCCAGACGGGACGGCTTCAGGTCGAGGCCACCGCCGCCGATGGCACGACGGTGACCCGGCTGGCCGACATGGTCCTGGTCGTCGTCGGCGTCCGCCCCGACACCAGCCTCGCCGCCAGCGCCGGGGCGACCCTGGGTGCCCGGGGCGCGATCGCGGTGGACCGGGGCATGCGGACCAATCTCCCCCACGTGTTCGCCGCCGGGGACTGCGTAGTGACCCGGCACCGGCTGCTCGGCGAGGCCTACCTGCCGCTCGGCACCACCGCGCACAAGCAGGGCCGCGTCGCGGGTGAGAACGCTCTCGGCGGCACCCGGGAGTTCGCCGGGAGCCTGGGCACCCAGGTGGTGAAGATCTTCGATCAGGCCGCCGCGCGCACGGGGCTGCGCGATCACGAGGCTGCCGCGGCCGGGTACGACCCGGTCACTGTCCAGTCCGAAGCCGACGACCACAAGGCCTACTATCCCGGCAGCCACCGCATCACGATGCGGTTCACCGGCGACCGCACCACCGGCCGGCTGCTCGGCGTCCAGCTGTTCGGCCACCGGCACGCCGAGATCGCCAAACGCGTCGACATCGCGGCCACCGCCATCTTCCACTCCATGACCGTGGACGGGCTCAGCGACCTCGACCTGTCCTACACCCCGCCCCTAGGCAGTCCCTGGGACGCCATCCAGGCGGGCGCCCAAACCTGGCTCCGCGAAGCCACCCACCCCTGACCGCCTCACTCAACCTGGCGGGATGGGTGTCCGCGAGTGACCGCCGCGGGCCCTCGGCGTCCGCCCGTTCTGGCACGGATCTGGCACGTGCCGGGGGACCCAGTTCAGCTGCTCTTGGGGATTTCGACGGAGACGTTGGTGGCTTTGACGGCGGCGACTGCGAGCATTCCTGGCTCCAGGCCGAGTTCGTCGGCGGCTTCGCGGCTGAGCAGTGACACGA
>DATCGA010000527.1:0-20231 GCA_036509215.1 Trebonia sp. | reverse complement strand
CGCCCCGACGGCGACCGCCCGCCCGGCGGCCACGGCAATCACCATCCGGAGGGCGCTCATCCCGACGGCGGGACCGCCACCGACGACCCCCGCCCCGGAACCGCACCGCCCGCGCCGCTACCGCCGCTCCCCGCCCCGCCCGACGACCCCACCCCGACGCTCACCGACCTCGTCCTCCCGCTCGTCACCCTCCTCGGCCTCGCCGAGCGGCCCGGCGAAGGACACGGCCTCGGACCCTTCGACCCGGGCCTGTGCCGTCGCCTGGCTGCCATCGCAGTCCTTAGCCTCCACACCACCCTCTGCGTCACCGTCACGGACGACGACGGGATAGCCATCGGCCACGGCTGCGTCAAAACCGGCCGACTCGCCCGCCCGCCCGGCGGGCCACCTCCGCCCCTGGTCGGGCTTCCGGCCAGGATGAACCTAACCATCACCGCTACCCGCCTGGCTGAACTACGCCTGCAACCGGAGGACGCTCCAGCCGGGCCACTCGCGCCACTCGCACCACCCGGGCCACGCAGGTCGTGCAAGACCACGCCACCCGGACCGCAGGAGACCGGCCGGGCGTTCGCCCGGCGAGACGTCGGCCCGCCAGGCGACCCAGTCTGGTGCGGCACCTGGGCCCTCACCCTGCCCAGTGGCCTGGAATCCGCCGTGGACCTCGCTCCCGTCCCGACCATCGACTGCGACCACCGCAACGAATCGCACGCGTACAAACCCAACGCAACGCTGCGCCACCTGGTCCAGATCCGCGATTACACCTGCACGTTCCCGACCTGCTCACGGCACGCGCGCGAGAGCGACTTCGAGCACGCCGTCCCGTACGACCAGGGCGGCCGGACCTGCGCCTGCAACGCCGGCGCGCGAAGCAGGAAATGCCACCGGGTCAAGCAGTCACCCGGCTGGAACGTCACCCAGCCAAAGCCCGGCTGGCACCAATGGACCACCCCCCGAGGCCGCACCTACACCCAAGGCCCCAAGCGTTACCCCGTCTGAGCGTCGTTCAGTAGACGAACTCGTGCTGCCACTCGCTGTCGGGCTGGTTGTCGAGCTTCAGGTATGCCTTGGCGATCTCGGTTGGTTCGAAGCGCGGTGTGCTGCCGATCCCCGCCGTGATCGTGATGCTGGTCGCGTGGACGCCCGTCCCCGCCAGCTGGTCGTGCCGCACTTGCACGTAGGCGCGCAGCCTGGCCTTGCCCACGGACAGGGAGGAGAATTCCTTGGAGGGATGCAGTGCATAGCCGCCTCCGGTGAACAGGAGAGTCCCGCGGCCGTCACGCAGCTCGGGCAGGATGGCATCGGCCGCGACCCGGGCGCCGAGGATGTTGATGGCCGTATTGTGCGCCCAATCATGGTCGTCGCCGCCGATCGGCGAATCCGGGGTGAGCACCCCGACGTTGTACACGAGCACGTCGGGAGCGCCCATCTCGGTGATCGCGGAATGAATCGCGGCGCGCAGGTTATCGGGATCGGAGGCGTCGGTGACGTAGCCGCGGGCGTCCTGGCCGGCCGAGGTGAGCTCGGCCGCGTAGACGTTCAGCTGCGCCTTGCCCCGCGCGAGCATGGCGATCGGGTGTCCGGCATCGGCGAACGTGTGGGCGAGCGCGAGGCCGAGGCCGGGTCCGACGCCGACGATTACTGCGGTTCCGAGGGCCATGGCGGTCCTTTCTTCGATGGGTACCCGGTCGCGTCAGGCTCGTGGTTTTTCCGCGTCGAGGGGTACGGAGGCCGCGCTGATCACCTCGAACGAAATCCCTTCCGGTCGCGTGACCGCGTTCAGGGCCCAGTCGGCGAGAATCCGCATGCGGTTGCCTGACATCGCGGATAGGTGGTAACCGCGGGTGACGGCATTGGCGGCCGGACCGGACAGCGGGACGTTCAGCGGGTTCGCGGCGGCGGCGGCCCCGCCCAGATCGACCAGGAAGCCCTCGTCGTGGTGTTCGTACCGCTTCGCGGTGCCTTGACCGAGGGACGCGGCGACGTTCCTGGCGACCTGCCTGCCCTGCCGGACGGCGTGCTGTGCGGTCATGCCGCAGACCTGGCCGGGGCGGGTTAGGTCGGGCACGGCGGCGCAGTCCCCGCATGCGTAGTTGTCCGGGGCGCCGGGCACCGACATGAACTCGTCGACCACCAGTCGCCCGCGGTCGGTCTTGAGATCCAGCCCGTCTACCAGCGGATCCGGGCGGACCCCGACGCACCAGATCAGGCACCGGGTCGGCACCTTTTCCCCGGTCGACAGGACCACATAGCCGGGCATCGCCTCGGTGACCGACTGGCCGGTGCGTACCTCAACCCCGCGCCGCCGCAGCACCCGGTCGGCGGTGTTCGACAAGCGCGGATCTAGTTCTGGCAGCAACCGCGGCGCGGTGTCGAGCAGCATCCAGCGGATCTGCTGACCAACCAGGCCAGGCATGTTCTTGGCCAGCCGAGTGGTCAGCAGCTGACCCTGGGCCACGACCTCGGTGCCGGTGTACCCCGCGCCAACCACCACGAAGGTGCACCGCGCGTCGCGCTCGGCCGGATCGGTGGCGACGGCGGCCAGCTCGAGCTGCCGGGTGATCTCATCGCGAAGGAACATCGCCTCGGCGATGCTCCGGAACCCGTGCGCGTAGTCGGCGATGCCGGGGATCGGCAGCAGCTTGTTCACGCTGCCCGCCGTCAGGATGATCCGGTCGTAGCCGATCTCACCGGATGAGCCGTCAGGGCCAGCCCAGCTGACCATCTTTTGCCGGGCGTCGACGTGGCTCACCGTGCCGAGCACGAACTGCGCCTTGGGCAGCCGCCGCGGCAGCGACACGCACACGTGCGCGGGCTCCACCAGCCCCCCTGCCACCTGCGGCATCAGCGGCAGGTACAAGAAGTAGTCGGTTGAGTTGATCACCACGATCTCGGTCGTGTCACCCACCAGGCTCGACAGCTCCCGCGCGGCGTTGAAACCGGCAAAACCGGCCCCCACGATCACCACGCGGTCCCGCTTCTGCGACTTCTCCTGCACGTGGGACTTCTCTAGCACTTGCGACTGAGCCATTGGTGGTTCCCGCCGTCAGGAGTCAGGAGTCAGGAGTCAGGAGTGGTCTTCACACCCACCGTCGCGCCTGAGGGCTGGCCTTCGCGCCCGTGGAACCCCCCGGCCCTCGGCCGGCCCTACCCCCGGCCGCAGCCCATGTCGCGATAACAGCAAGAAGCGCGAAGAGCGCCTAAACGCTAGCGTCCGGCTCGTACAAGGGGAAGTGGCACGCGGCCAGGTGGCCGTCGGCGGTGAACGGGCGCAGCGGCGGCTCCTCCGCGGCGCACAGGTCCTGGGCGCGCGGGCAGCGGGTGCGGAAGCGGCAGCCGGACGGGGGAGCGACCGCCGAGGGGAGTTCGCCGCGCACACCCTGATGCTCCTTGGCCCGTTCGAGCGCGGGGTCGGCGACCGGCACGGTGTCGATGAGCCCGCGGGTGTACGGGTGAACCGGGGTGGAGTAGACGCCGTCGGCCGGACCGACCTCGACCAGCTTGCCGAGGTACATCACGCCGATCACGTCGGCCATGTAACGGACGACGGACAGGTCGTGCGAGATGAATAGGTACGTCAGGCCGTACTCGCGCTGAAGATCGAGCATCAGGTTGAGGATCTGGGCCTGGATCGAGACGTCGAGGGCAGAGACCGGCTCGTCGGCCACGATCATCGACGGCCGCAGCATCAGTGCCCGGGCGAGCCCGAGCCGCTGCCGCTGCCCGCCGGAGAACTCATGCGGGTACCGCTCGGCCGAGGCGGCCGGCAGTCCCACCTCCTCCAGCAGCGCCGAGACCCGCTTGGTCTGCGAAGCCCGGTTCCCGTCGCGCTGAATGATCATCGGCTCGCGCAGGATCGTCCCCACGCGCATCCGGGGGTCCATCGACGCGTAGGAGTCCTGGAACATCATCTGCACCAGCCGCGCCTGCCGGCGTCGCTCCCGCCGGGGCAGCGACGCGAGATCCCGCCCGCCAAGCACGATCGACCCGCCGGACGGCTTCTCCAGCCCCACGATCAGCCGCCCGACCGTGGTCTTGCCGCAGCCAGACTCGCCCACCAGCCCGAACGTCGACCCGGTGGGAATCGCAAAGGACACGTCGGCGACCGCGGAAACCTCCCCCACCCGCCGCTGAATCACCGCCCCGGCCGTAACCCTGAAGTTCTTAATCAGGTGAGACACCACAAGGACCGCGTCCCCAGCCGAGCCAGACGTGTCCCGGACGGCTCCATTCCCAGCCACCACAACCCCGGCCGCACCAGCCCCAGCCGCACCGTCCCCGCCCACCGCAGACCCATCGCGCAGCGCAGCGGAATCACCGCGAGCCGCTCCACTATCGGCGGCCGCGCCTCCCCCCGCGGGCACACGCCCGCCCGCAGGCACACCCGACGTCCCAGAGCCATCGCGAAGCGACTCAGGATCAGTCACGCCATCGCCAAGCACATCCCCCGCTTCAGGCGAGGCGGAGGCCGCCGGGGATATTTCCGCCGACCTTCCGGAGGAGCGTCGGCTGATATATTCCCCAAGGCCCCCGTCGCCCCCGCGTGCTTTCTGATTTTGATCTGGAAGCCTTTGATCTTGAGAATCCCCAGCAACCTGTAGACCTTCGAGATCGTGAGCCGCCGGCACGCCAAGATCGATGTCCCGCCCGACTGGAAAGAAGCAGCGGTACGCATGCGAGCCGCCCGCCTCCGTTAGCGATGGCTCCGTTTGCCTGCATTCCTCCCGCACGTACCGGCACCTGGCCGCGAACTTGCACCCATGGGGCGGGGCGGTCAGGTCCGGCGGCTGGCCGGGAATGTTGTAAAGCCGTCGGCCGGCCCGCCCGCTGACCAGCTCGCTGTCCTCGGCGAGGACCACGGCCCGCTCCGGCAGCGCCTCGAACAGCGCCTCCGTGTACGGGTGCCGAGGGTTGGCGAAGATCGACGCGGTGCTGCCCGTCTCGACGATCCGGCCGGCGTACATCACCGCGACCCGGTCGGCCGTGCCCGCGATCACGCCGAGGTCGTGCGTGACCAGGATCACCGCCATCCCCAGCCGCCGCCGCAGTGAGTCGATCAGCTCCAGGATCTGCTTCTGGATCGTCACGTCGAGCGCCGTCGTCGGCTCGTCCGCGATGAGCAGCTTCGGCTCGCAGGCGAGCGCCATCGCGATCATGACCCGCTGCCGCATCCCGCCCGACAGCTGGTGCGGGTACTGCGACACCCGCTCGGCGGGCCGCGGCATGCCGACCAGCCCGAGTACCTCGATCGCCCGCTCCAGCGCGGCCGCCTTCGACGCGCCGCGGTGCAGCCGGACCGACTCCGCGATCTGGTCGCCGATGCTCATCGTCGGGTTGAGCGAGGTCAGCGGGTCCTGGAAGATCATCCCGATCAGGTTCCCGCGGACGTCCTCCATGCCGGTCTCCGACAGCGCGGCGACGTCCACCCCGTCGACGACGATCCGGCCGCCGACGACCTCGCCGCCGCCGGGCAGCAGCCGCATGATCGACAGCGCGGTCATCGTCTTGCCCGAGCCGGACTCCCCGACGATGCCGAGGCACTCGCCGGGCGCCAGCGACAGCGACACGCCGTCGATGGCGTGCACGGTGGCGCGGCGCAGCCGGATCTCGGTGCGCAGATCCTGGATGTCGAGAAGCGGAGCCAACGAAAGTCCCCCCAAGAGAAATCAGCGCCGCTGCAGACGGACCTCGAACGAGTCCCGGAGCGCGTCGCCGATGAAGTTGATCGCGATGACGACCAGGATGATCGCGATGCCAGCCGGGAAGATCTGCCACCAGTAGCCGTCGTAGACCGCGTTGATGCCCGCGTTGAGCATGCCGCCCCAGTCGGTCTGCGGCGGCCTGATGCCGAGCCCCAGGTAGGAGAGCGCGACGACGAGCAGGATCGCGTCGGCCACCTGGAAGGTTGCGTTGACGATGATGGTGCCGATGGCGTTGGGTGCGATGTGCCTGAATACCGCGCGCGCCGAGCCGCCGCCCATCACCCGCATCGCCTGCACGTAGTCGCGCACCCGTAGCGCCAGCGCCTCGCCGCGGATCAGCCGGGACGTGGTCAGCCACGACGTCAGCGCGATGACCACGATCAGCTCGGTCTCGGTGGGCGGGAACAGGGAGACCACGACGAGCGCGAGGAACAGCGTCGGGATCGAGAGCAGCGCGTCGACGAGGCGCATCATGATCGCGTCGGTGACCCCGCCGAAGTAGCCGGCGATGGCGCCCCAGAGCGTGCCGACGACGGTCGCGAGGATGGCGGCGGCCAGCCCGACCTCAAGCGAGATCTGCCCGGCGACCATGAGCCTGCCCAGAACGTCGTAACCGCTCTGGTCGGTGCCAAGCGGACGCCCGGCGGCGGGCGGAAGGTTCTCATTCGCCAGGTTCACCGTGACCTGGTCGGTGTGGTAGAAGTACGGCCCGAGGAAGCAGAATCCAACGATCAGCACTAGGACGACGGCGCCGACGACCGCGAGCTTGTTCTCCAGGAACACCTCGAGCCCGCGGACGAACATGCCGCGCGGCTTGGTCGCCGGCAGCGCGGCAGCCGCCGGGGGTGCGCCCGGTGCGCCTTGTGCGGGGGAAGTGGCGGCGGTCATGCGTACCTCACCCTCGGGTCGAGGACCGCGTACGCGACGTCGGCCAGCAGCGACCCGACGACGGTGGCGATCGCGACGACGACAATAAAGCCCAGCAATACGGGGTAATCCTGCTTCTGCGCTGACTGGAAGAAGAGATAGCCCATGCCCGGGTAGTTGAACACCGACTCGGTGATCAGCGCCCCGGCGAAGATGCCGGGGATGGACAGGCCGAGCAGGGTGGCGATCGGGATCAGCGAGTTGCGCATCACGTGCCGCCACAGCACGCGCTGCCGCGATGCGCCCTTGGCCCGGGCGGTACGCACGTAGTCCTCGCTGATGTTGTCAAGCACCGAGGAGCGCATGTACCGGCTGAACAGCGCGATCGTCACCAGGGCAAGGGTCACCACCGGCAACGTCAGGTCGCGCCAGTCGGTGAAGTCATTCACGATCCCGCCCTGCGGCGCCTCCGGGCCGAACCACCCCAGCTTGACCGAGAACACCAGGATCAGCACCGTTCCCACGAAGAACGTGGGCGCCGCGTAGAACAGGAACGACAGCCCGGTGAAGGTGTAGTCGACGGGCTTGTTGCGCCGCACGGCCTGCAAGAGGCCGACCGGCACCGCGATGATCAGCGCGACGATCGTGGAGATCCCGACCAGGATGATGGTCTTGGGCAGCCGCTGCCCGAGCAGCGACGAGACGGACTGGTCGAGCGTAAACGAGAACCCGAGGTTGCCCTGGAGCAGGTGGCCCAGCCAGAGCAGGTACTGGGAGTACCACGGCTTGTCGAACCCGTACTGCGCGTTGAACGCCGCGAGCGCGGCCGGGTTGCGGTACGCGGCGGGCCCGAGGATCGCCACCGCGATGTTGCCCGGGATGGCGCGCAGCAGAATGAAGACGATCACCGTGACTATCAGCACGACCACGGCCGCCTGCAGGATTCGCCTAATGAGAAAACCAATCAAAACCTTTCCTCCGAACGGTCCCGTGGTCCCAGTTAGCCCTCAACTGCCGCCACCCCGGGGCAGCCACCGCCGCCCCGGGGTGTCCCCCTCACCGCTAGCTCTTGGTGAAGAACCACTCCTCCGGGTTGATGTTGAGCGTCGTGGACTGCGGGATGACGCCGCCCAGTTTGTTGACGATCTCGGTGAGCTGGTAGACCCCGTTCGGCTGCCAGACGACGGGCAGCTGCTGCGCCAGGTAGTCCTGCCACGAGAACAGCGGACCGGTCGAGTTGTTGGTCAACGTCTGGTTGATCAGCGAGTCGTTCTTGGCGTTGGTGTAACCGCCGGAGTTGGCCCCAGATCCGGACAGGAACAGCGTCTCGCCCGACGGGTAGTAGTCGGGCACGAACGTCCAGCCGCCGCCCCAGTTGCCCATGTCCCAGTTGCAGGAGATGTGCGCGACCACGCAGTTGCCTGCGGCGAGCGCGGTCACCTGGTTGAACGGCTTGGGGGCGAGGCTCAGCTTGATGCCGGCGCCGGCGGCGTTGGACTGGAGCTGGGTCATCTCTTGCGCGATCCAGTTGGTCCCCGTCGCGTACGGCAGGGTGAAGGAGAGCGCCTGGCCCTGCTTGATGCCGGCACCGCACTTGGCGGGGTCGGTGCAGGTCGTGGTCCCGCCCGGCACCACCTTCCAGCCGTTGCTTGAGAGCAGGTCCTTTGCCTTGGTCGGGTTATAGGGCCACGGGTCGCCCTGCTTGCCGGTCGGCGAGAGGTAGGGGGTCGCCGGGAAGGACCCGACCGGGCCGACCGTCGGGTAGCCGTACCCCTTGAGCGGCCCCGAGATCACCGCCGCCTGGTTCATCAGGTACTGCAGGGCCTGACGGAAGTACAGCTGCTTGATGATCGGGCCGTTGCCGGTTGTGGACTGATAGTTGAGCGGGAAGTAGTTGATCGACCACGAGAACAGCGGGGACAGGGTGTACCCGCTGACCGGGTTGGTTCCGATTATGTTGGGCGCCTTGGTGGGGGGCGCGTCGGTGGTGGGCAGGTAGCCGACGTCGATCTGGTTGCCGCCGTGCGAGCCTGCCTGGAGCACGTTGTACTCGGCCGTCTCGGTGGTGAACGGCACCTCCTGGAATTCCGCCAGCTTCGCCTTGACCGGGCCCGAGTAGGCCTTGTTGGGCACGAACGTGGAGTTGCCGTCGGAGTTGAAGCTCTTGAGCTGCCACGGGCCGTCGACGATCGACCAGATCGGCGACCCTGCCCAGCTGGACAGTTGCTTGGACTGGCTGTCCAGGTAGCTGTAGACGGCGGCGCAGTCAGAGACCGTGGTGGTGCAGTGGCTCGGGCCCGAGGCCGTCCGGTCCCACGCCTCGGGCATCGGGGTGATCTGGCTCAGCTCGTTGGAGGTGAACCAGGTCTGGTTGTACGCCTTGTTCATCGTCATGGTCAGCGTGGTCGCGCTGGTCGCCTTGACGTTGCTGACGTTGGTCGGGAAGCCGCCAGGGACGAACGCCCCCCAGTCGGTGCTGGCGACCGCCTGCATCATGTGGATCCAGAACACCACGTTCTGAGCGGACACGGGCGTCCCGTTAGACCACTTCCAGCCTTTCATGGTGATCGTGACGTTGTTGCCGTTGTACACCGGCGCGTCGGCCGCGCTGAGCTTTGGGTTGAGCGTCGGGCTGGCCCCGTTGCCGAACCAGTAGAGCGGCCGGTACAGCAGGTACTGGAAGTCCTCGGCGTTGACCACGCTGAAGTAGGTGCTGCTGTCGAACGGGAAGATGTAGTTCGGCACCGTCGAGGGCGGTAGCGCGTAGGTCGCCGTCCCGCCCGCGACGGGCGTGCCGCCTGTGGCCGCAGCAGTCGGGCTGCTGCTTCCGCTTGACCCGCAGGCGGCCGCGGTGATCGCGATGGCCGCCACGCCGCAGGTCACAGCTAGTAGTCCGCGGGTCCGGCGGCGGCGCGTCGATGGGAATGCACCCATTGTGCGCAGCTCCTTACTATGAGTAGTCAGTACTCGGCGCGATCCGGCCATGGCGTCCGGCGCGCGATCCCCGAGCGGGAGCCGTAGTTACTCCCTATATAAGCATCATGACGCAGCGTCATCAAAGCTGGGTCAACGAAAAGTAACTATCGTGTCGCAGAATGAAACGCAAACGATCACATAAGTGACAAATCAGAACTATTCCAAGGCCGTGCGCATGGGGCGGAACTTCGTGATCGTCTCGGCCAGCTCGGCCGCCGGGTCGGAGCCCGCGACGATGCCGCAGCCGGCCACCAGGCGCGCCCTGGTGCCGTCGAGCTGCGCGCAGCGCAGCGCGATGCCCCACTCGCCGTTGCCGTCGGCGTCGACCCAGCCGACCGGGCCCGCGTACCGCTCGCGGTCCATCGACTCGAGCTCGCGGATCAGCTCGACCGCGGCGTCGGTCGGGGTGCCGCCGACCGCTGCCGTCGGGTGCACCGCGGCCGCCAGGCCCAGGGCTGACCGGTCGGCCGAGCGCAGGGTGCCCCGGACCCGGGTGCCGAGGTGCTGGAGGTTGGGCAGCCGGATCAGCGCGGGCTGTGGGGCGACGTACATGGCCTGGCAGAGCGGGGCGAGGGCGTTCTCCAGCGACGCCGCCGCGTACTGGTGCTCCTCGTTCTCCTTGGCCGAGCCCATCAGAGCGGTCGCCAGGTCGGAGTCCTCGGCCGGGGTGGCGCCGCGCGGCGTGGTCCCGGCCAGGACCAGCGAGCTCACCCGCCAGCCATCCCGGCTGATCAGCAGCTCGGGGGTGGCGCCGACGAGGCCGTCGCAGGCGAACGTGTAGCAGCCCGGGTACCGGCTCGACAGCCGGTCGATCAGCGCCCGCGCGTCAATCGCGCGGTTGGCGGTGGCGTAGAGGTCGCGCGCGAGCACGACCTTGCGAAGACTGCTGTCTGGCGGGGGGACAGCCTTCTCGCACGAGGGGCTCCCGCCCCCCGTACCCCCTGGCCCCCGTATCCCCCGCGAAGACAATTGCGAGTGCTTGATGCGGCGCACCGCCTCGCCGACGGCCTGCTCCCACTCCGGGGGCGACAGCGCGCCGTCGTGCCAGCTGACGATGTCCGGCTGCTCGGCGGGCTCGAACGGAGCGGGCTGCCAAGGGGCCTCGCCATCCGGGGTGATGGTGGTCAGCCAGGCGTTCCCGGTGCCGTCGCGGCCGAGGATGGCCCTCGGCACGATGAGCACCGAGCCGTCGGACGCGTCGTCGAAGGTGAAGCTGCCGAACGCGACCAGGCCCGAACCGCGTCGGCGTACCTCATCGTCGACCTGCGCGCCATCGATGATCTCGCGTAGCCACTTCTCGCCGTCGGCGAACCGGTCCGCTCCGGCCGGCAGCGTGACTCGCGCCGCCTCGCCCCATCCGACCAGGCCAGCGCCCTGCCGGATCCACGCGAGGGCCTCGGGGACGGGGATCTGGCGGCAGAAGCCCTCGCCCGGGTCGGGGATGGGCGTGCTTCGCACCAGCAGACGGTCTGACATGACTGCCAATTCTAATGGCCGCCTGGCGGCGTGCTCGCCCGCCGCCAGGCGGCCATCCCCGGCCTGCTCCCCGCTCCCGATGAGCAGCCCCTCCGGTCGCGTTGCCCGGCCTCAGTCCAGGCTCTCTCGGGGGGAGAGCATCTGCGCCATGGCCGGGAGCACGCCGGGCGCGACCCGGCAGTACACCCACGTACCGCGGCGCTCGGAGATGATCAGACCTGCCTCCCTCAGTTTCTTTAGATGATGGCTGACCGTGGGCTGAGAGACGCCCACGTTCTGTATGTCGCACACGGAGGCTTCCCCGCTCTGATGAGCAGCGACCCGGGAGAACAGCCGCAGCCGGACCGGGTCGGCCAGCGCTTTGAACATGCCGGCCATGCGCTCGGCCTCGGAGGCCGTCAGTTCGGCCGCGCCAAGCGGTGGGCAAGGAAACTCAAGGGAAGTCTCCGCGATGAGCTCCGCTGGAATCGTCATGGGCCCAATACTCGCGTGCAACACAGCCGTCTTGCCACCGATCTGGCGATAACGTGACATCACCTATATCAACGGTGGCATCGCGGGCGGGTTGCCATTCAGCGCCCATTCTTATGGCTAGTCCCCGCAGCCGACCAAAACGGGCGGCTCTGGCTGGGAGTTTGCCTCCTTCGGGCGCCCGCGGGAGGCACCGGGTGCCATTTCGGCTGGCGCGTAATCGGCGCCCTATCGGGCACTGCGTGCGGAATCCGTTAACAAGGGGCAGTCGCGCACCGGAAACCGCTTTCCGGCGGGTCTCCGGCCGCCGGAATCGGCTAAAACGTTTTACACGCTAAAAGGCTACCCGCAAGTAATTTTTGCTTGTGTAATGAGGATCGATACTGATCTATGATGTTTGGTTCTTCGTAGCCTGGTCAGAAGCGTCTCAGAAGAGCGCCAGCTGCTCGCGCTCGGCAGCCGCGCCGCCGTCCGGCCCGCCGCCGCTGCCCGTGCCCGTGCCCGCGCCCAGTCCATCGGGCCCGCGGCCGCCGCCCCGCTCGCCGCGGCTGCCTCGCTCGCCGCTGCCGCCCCGCTCGACCGCCACCCGCTCGCCGCGAACACCGCGGCTGCGGCCGATGCCGTACCGCTGAGCGAGCTCGCGGACCTCGGCCGCGATCCGCGCCTGGTAGTCCTTGCGCGCGTAGGCGCCGCGCCCGTACAGCTCGGCGTACCGGGGGACCAGGGCCGGGTGCGCCTGGCCAAGCCAGCCCAGGAACCACTCGCGGGCGCCCGGCCGCAGGTGCAGCACGATCGGGGTCACGTGGGCCGCGCCGGCCGCGGCGGCCTGCCGGACGGCCGCCTCGAGCTGCGCGGGGGAGTCGCACAGGTACGGCACGACCGGCCCCATCAGCACCCCGCAGCGCAGCCCGGCGTCGTTGAGGGCGGCGCACGCGTCGAGCCGGCGCTGCGGGGCGGGGGTGCCCGGCTCGATCGCCCGCCACAGGTCCTTGTCGACGAAGCCGGCCGACACGTTCAGCCCGACGTCGGTCACCTCGGCCGACTCGAGCAGTAGGTCGAGGTCGCGCAGGATCAGCGTCCCCTTGGTGAGGATCGAGAATGGGTTGTGCGCGTCCCGCAGCGCCGCGATGATGCCGCGCATCAGCTCATAGCGCCCCTCGGCCCGCTGGTAGCAGTCCACGTTGGTGCCCATCGCGATGTGCTCGCCCGCCCACCCCCGCGAGCTCAGCTTCGCCCGCAGCAGCTCCGGCGCGTTCACCTTCACGATCACCTTGGAGTTAAAGTCCTGCCCCGCGTCCAGGTCCAGGTACGTATGCGTGTTCCGCGCGAAGCAGTTGTGGCTCACGACCCCGTTGGCGATGAAGTCGCCCGTCCCCGTCGTGATGTCGTACATCGGCATCTCCAGGCCGAGCGGCTCGATCGCCGCGACCCGCAGCTTCGCATCACTCTTGATGGCCACCCCGTCGATCGACCGCTTCCGCATGATCGCCGGATCTGTGGTGTGGAAGAACCGCATCGCCTCCTTGAGGCCTCCCCGCAGTCGGACGACGACCATGCGGTCCTGCTTCTTCACAGACTCGAGCACGTAGTTGAAGTTGAGTCTGTCGAGCCCAATGCGGGTCCACTTGATGATTTCGGGATCGGTGTTATGCAAGCGCCAGACGCCTCGGCTGTAGCTGCCCTCAGCATCAAAGATGCCGGCCAGGAAGCCCTTGAGCCAGTCCGGCCCCGGATCGGTCGGCCAACCTATGAGCCACTGGATCGCCCGCACGGTGTCCCGTGACGAGCACCGGATGGCGGTGATAGCTCTGCGTGTGTCGGACGCCGGCGAGAAGGCAAACTCCGTGACGCCGATGCCTACCCGGCTGAGGTAACCGCGACTTCTGTCGAGCGCCTCGGTGTCCGCGAGAGCTAGCCTGAACTGGTTGAGCTTGTACGTCTCGCCCAGCCGGTTCTGGTAACTGCCGCTGCGAAGGTGGCCATCTCCACGAACCATGCCGCACAGGTAGCCGCGCCGGTAATCGGCAGATTCCTTCGGCGGCTCAGGGAGCCCGCCAAAGCCCATGAGCTTGTTGTTGGTCGTAAGGAACGGACGCTGGTCCGGTCCCTGCTCGGCGCCGGTGACGTGCTTCCAGCCGCGCTCTGTCAGGAACCGGTGGTCGCCGCTCGTCACGAGCTTGGTGCCGTCCTCGAGCGTGACCCGGTAGGCGGCCTTGACCGTGGACCAGTGCGCAAGGACCTCAGTGATCGCGTATCGAAGGTAGTGGCCCTCCCGAACGGTGCCATAGATCGCGTCGCCCACGCGCACATCAGCAAGCGGTTTGGCGCTCCCATCCGCCATCAAGATAGGCGTATCCCCGACAGCACAGTAGGCGCACGCATGCTGGCATCCCCGATAGGGATTGATGGTATGGGTGAACGGGACCATCGACGACGCCGGGACGCGGGACACGATCGACTTCGCCTGGACCTCGTAGAAGGTCATGCCGCGGAACCCGGGCGTGTCGAAGGTCCGAACGACGGCGTTCCGCTCGATCAGCGGCAGCGTTCCGCCGACCGGCGTGCCCCCGGCCGAGGCCGGGTCGGCGTCGTTGCCGGAAGTCGAATCGATTCGCAGGTTGTCCCAGCGCATGAGAGTCAGTGTAGAAGACCCGTTCGATCGAGTCAAACACGTGTTCGCTGCGATAACCAGGCGATGTGACGACTAGTAACGAATCTAATCGCGAGAGAACGCGTTGAGTAGTCAGTCCTTACCGGTTCCAAAAAGACTCAGATACAAAGTAGGAACGATTGGATAAACCTTCCCCCTTGGGGGACACTAAGGGTCAGTTCCCATCGGCGCGCGGGACGCGGAGGTACGGCGCAATGGCGCTATCCATGGACGAGCAGCGGATGCTCGCGGAGATAGAGCGGCGACTCGCCGCGCAGGACCCTGGTCTGGCCACCAGGCTGTCCTCTTTCCGGAGGCCAGGGCCGGCCGCCGGGCTCCGGACCAGACGGGGCAAGATTCTCGGCTCCATATGCACGATCGTCTTGCTCGCAGTCATCGGGATCACGGTCTATGCCATAACGCCGTTCCGCGCCTACGGCCAGAAGACCAAGCTGCCCGCCACGACCTCGTCGGTGAGCGCGCCGTCGAGCGCGTCGACCGTCCACAAGAGCACCGCAAGCTCGCACGCCGCAGGCTAGCGGTAATCAACCCCCTGGCGGCTGTAACGAGTCGCGCCAGAGCTGGACCAGGTGCCGCTCCACGCCCTCGAGCTTGCGCTTCTCCCGCTGGAAATCGTCGCTGAGCGGATCCTTGTGCTGGGCGAACAGGTCCTTGTACATCTGTACGACGGCCTCGCGGTAGCGCGCGTACACGCGGACCTCATAGTTGCCGACGCCGCCGGACAGCCGCAGGGAGGAGACCGCGGTGCCCGCCGTCCCCATGTCGATGGACAGGCCGCCGCGCAGGTAGAGCCGGGCCTTGGCCTCCTCGTCCCAGGCGTCGGGGAGCAGCGGCTGGCCGTCCCACTCCTCGAGCACGAGCCGGACGTCGATGTCCTGCTGCAGGCTGCCCACCCAGAGCTGCTCGCGGGTGGCCGACACGAGCACGCCGATCGGCGGCAGCGGGCCGCCCGGCGCGTCCGGGTGAACCTCGGGGTCGTGAATACGGAACATGCGGCGATCGGGGAAGATCGGCATCACAAGCTGAAGCAGCCTGCGGCTCACGTAGCCCCCCTCCGCCACGTCAACACCTTCGTTCGTCATACGCCCCGCCCGAAATACCATGCGCTGATGCCGACCGCGCCGGCATCCTGCATAAATGTAGACCGACCTAGCCGCTTCCGTTGCCTGAACATAGCGGAACCGTGCAGGAACGACTCGGGCGGGGTGGTCACTGTCGGTGATTCGGCCACATTCCGAAGCGTTACCTATTGACTACAGCGTGCAGCAATGTAGTGTCATATGCGTATAACACTCGCTGACCCCCCAGGCGGTGCGCAATGCGGTCGGTCTCCGCTGTCCAATCTCAGCTACAGAACGTGTCCTTGCGATCACATGGTGAAATAGTCCCGGCTTCCACTCCAATAACGGCCTCAGTGGCCACGGTGGTTCACGATCCCGGTCCATCACTTTCCGTAGCTGTCGGTTCGCCGCATCGCGCGGTGGTGCTCGGCGTCTGCTGTTCGGCCCTTTTCATGGTCGGGCTCGACAACACGATCGTGAACGTCGGCTTGCCGGAAATCGGGAAATCACTGCACACCTCCGTGGCCGGATTGCAGTGGACAGTGGCCGGCTACACGATCGTGCTGGCCTCGATGCTGATGTTCTCCGGCGCGCTGGCCGACCGGATCGGCCGCAGGACGATCTTCCAGGTCGGCCTGAGCCTGTTCACCCTCGGTTCCTGGCTGTGCTCGCTGGCGCCCAGCCTCAGCTGGCTGATCGGCTTCCGGGTGCTGCAGGGCGTCGGCGGCTCGATGCTCAACCCGGCCGCGCTGGGCATCATCACCAACACGTTCATCACCCCGTCCGACCGGGCCAAGGCCATCGGCGTCTGGGACGGGGTGTCGGGATTGTCGATGGCGCTCGGGCCGGTCATCGGCGGCATCCTGGTCGGGACGGTCGGCTGGCGCGGCATCTTCTGGGCCAACATCCCGGTCGGGCTGGCCGCGATCGCGATGACCGCGCTGCTGGTGCCGGATTCGCGGGCGCCCAAGGGCCGCCGGGCCGACCCGCTCGGGCAGATCCTCGTCATCACCATGCTCGCCTCGCTCGCCTACGCGATCATCCAGGGGCCCGCCAACGGCTGGTTCTCGGTCCAGACCCTCGGGTTCTTCCTCGTGTCGGTCACCGCCCTGCTGATCCTGCTCAGGTACGAGCCGCGCCGCCCGGACCCGCTGATCGACCTGCGCTTCTTCAAGTCGATCCCGTTCAGCGCGGCCAACGCAACCGCCGTCTGCGCGATCGCGGCCAGCGCCGGGTTCCTGTTCCTGACCACGCTCTACCTGCAGGACGTGCGCGGCTTCAGCGCGCTGCGGGCCGGCCTGACCCTGCTTCCGATGCCGATCATGATGGCGGTCTGCTCGCCGATCTCCGGCCGGATCCTGGCCCGGCACGGGTCTCGGGTGCCGTTCGTGATCGCCGGCGCCGCACTCACCCTGTCCACAGCGGCGCTCTCGCAGCTCTCGGTCAGCAGCGGCCCGCTGTTCCTGATCGCGACCTACGGCCTGTTCGGCGTCGGGGCCGGGATGGTGAACGTGCCGATCTCCAACGGCGTCATGTCGGGCGTGCCCAAGTCCCAGGCCGGCGTCGCCTCGGGGATGAACTCCTCCAGCCGTCAGCTCGGCCAGTCCCTCGGCGTCGCGATCGTCGGCTCGGTGCTGGCGGCGTCGCTGCGCGGCTCCCTGCACGGCGGCTTCCTCGAGGCCGCGCACGCGGGCTGGTGGATCATGGCCGGGTGCGGCTACGCCGTCCTCGTCCTCGGCGTCATCGCCACCACCCAGTGGGCCAAGGCCACCGCGATCAAGGCCGGCGCCGATATCTAGGAAGTCGGATAACAGCAAGAACCGCCCGTGATCGTCAAAAGATCATGGAAGCCTTTTCCTGACGGAAGGAAGGCACGCTAGGCGCGTGCAAACCTTCCGCGATCCTCAGCCGGTCGGTGCTCCCAAGAGATAACAGCAAGAAGCGGCGGCAGCCGCAGACCGCGGGAGCGCAGCCGCTAGCCACGGGAGAACGAGTAACGGGCGCGTGACCGCGAAGTCACGCGTCCGTTCGATATAAGCCTTGAAAATCAGCCGCAGCCGCAGGAGCCGCCGCAGCAGCCCCCGCCACCGCCGAGAGCGGCGGGCGGTGCGCTGGACGGACCGCTCGCGCGGCCGCCGACGGCGACCGTAGACAGCAGCTTGACCGTGTCGTCGTGGCCCTGCGGGCAGGCCGCCGGGACGCCCGACTCGCTCATCGGGCGGGTCACCAGGAAGGTGTCGCCGCAGGCGCGGCAGCGGAATTCGTATCGAGGCACGAGGCAGAGTGTACTCCGACTCGACCGGTTCTGACCTTTACGCCTCGGCGTCGGAGGGGGTCAGGGCGGCGCTGGAGGTCGCCGTCTCGGCCGCCGCCGGCTCGCTGACCGCGGCGGGGACGGCCGCCGGCTCGCTCGCCGACGGCTCTTCCAGCTCCGGCTTGCCGCCGCGCATCCACGAGACCGCCGCGCCGATCAGCGCCATCAGCGCGGCGGCGATGAACACGATCATCAGGCCGCGGTGGAACGGACCGGAGATGAGCGACGGGAAGAAGGTCCGCCCGGTCAGCGTGGCGACGTTCTTGGCCGGCAGCGTGCGCAGCAGGCCGGTCGGCGCGAGCAGGTTCTGCACCGGGTTGTAGCCGAGCATGGCCGAGAAGACGGTCGAGACCGGGGGCAGGTGCGCGATCTTGACCGCCTGCGCCAGCGGCACGCCCTGCGCGGTGAGCCCGGCCGTGAGCGTCTTCGGGAGCGTGTTGGCCAGGCCGGCGATCAGCAGCGAGAAGAATATGCCGATCGACAGCGACATGCCGGAGTTCTGGAACGTGGACCGCATGCCGGACGCCGCGCCGCGATCGTGGGCAGGGACCGAGGACATGATCGCCGCCGTGTTGGGCGAGGCGAACAGGCCCGAGCCGACGCCGTTGCCGAAGATCAGCAGCGCGAACACCCAGTAGGAGAAGTTGATCGGCAGCAGCATCAGGCCGGTGAAGCAGCACGCCGCCACCAGCAGCCCGCCGGTCGCGAACGGGCGGGCGCCGTACCGGTCGGACAAGATGCCCGACAGCGGCCCCGCGATCAGGAACCCGGCCGTCAGCGGCAGCATGTAGATGCCGGCCCAGAGCGGGGTGACGGTGAAGTCGTAGCCGTGCAGCGGCAGCCAGATGCCGGCCAGCCAGATGACCAGCATGAACTGCAGGCCGCCGCGGGCGATGGCGCCGAGCAGCGAGGCGATGTTGCCGGCCGCGAAGGCGCGGATGCGGAACAGCGACAGGCGGAACATCGGGTCCTTCACCCAGGTCTCGATGAAGCAGAACAGCACCAGCAGCGCGACGCCGAGGATCAGGCCGCCGAAGACCATCGGGTTGCCCCAGCCCGTCGCCGAGGCGCCGTAGGGCCGGATGCCGAACGTGATCGAGGTGAGCAGGATGCCCGCGCCCGCCGCGAACGTGAGGTTGCCGAGCCAGTCGATCCGCGCCTTGCGGGTGGTCGCGATCTCCCGCAGCGACTTGTAGGCCCAGACGGTGCCGAACAGCCCGAACGGCACGTTGATCCAGAACACCGCCCGCCAATCAAAGGCCGACAGCAGCCCGCCGAGGAGCAGGCCGACGAACTGGCCGGAGATGCCGGCCACCTGGTTGATGCCGAGCGCCATGCCGCGCTGGCCTGGGGGGAAGGCGTCGGTGAGGATCGCGGCCGAGTTGGACATCAGCATCGCGCCGCCGAAGGCCTGGACGAACCGCCACCCGATCAGCCAAAGCGCGCCGTGCGCGCCGACCAGCGGGTCAAGCGAGAGCGCGACCGACGCGGCCGTGAAGACGACGAAGCCGAGGTTGTAGATCTTGACCCGGCCGAACATGTCGCCCAACCGGCCGAGGCTGACCACCAGCACCGACTGCACCAGCAGGTAGCCCATGATCATCCACAGCAGGTAGGTCACGTTGCCGGGGGTCAGCGGGTTAAGGCCGATGCCGCGGAAGATCGCCGGCATCGACACGATGACGATCGACGCGTCGATCGTCGCCATCGTCATCGCGAGGGTGGTGTTGGACAGGGCCACCCACTTGTAGGCCCTGCCGCCGCCCGCGCTGCCCCGGCCTTGTCCGCTCTGCTTGCCTTGGTCGTCCTGCTTGTCCGCCGTGTTCGCGCTCGTCGTAGCCACGTCTGGTAAGCCTAGCCGATACTTGTCTAATGGCAACTATTATGCGCGCTAACGATATTGCGGCAGCGACGTAGCGGCCGGGGACGGGACCGCGGTGGTGCACAGGGATCGGGCTCGGCCACGGCCCGCCGCCTCCGGTGACGTGCACGGAGAACGAGTTGGTGGCCAGGCCGGCCCCGCCGTTCCAGACCTCGAACCCGGCCTCCACGTCGATCAGGTACCACGAGCGGCTGAGGTAGCCGCGGGCGATCGCGTCGGCCACCAGGGGCTGCAGGTCCAGGTTGCTGACCGAGGTGGTGCCGGCGGTCAGCGTGTACGCGACCTCGTCCCAGGTCTGCCTGCCGTACCAGACGTTGTAGCTGCGGCCGCCGAGGCTGACGTCGGTGGCGACCTGGGAGCCGAACGGCTGCACGGGACCGTGGTGGTTCAGCCAGATCATCAGCTCGGTGCCGTTGGGCTGGCCGCTGGTGGTGGGCGTCTGGTTGAACCAGATGTCGTAGGCCACGTCGTAGTCGTTGCCGCCGCCGGGCTGGGAAGTGCTCCAGCTGGTGGTCACCGTGCCGGCCTTGATCGCCGACGCCCGGATGGGCAGGCCGCTGCCGAACGTGCACGCGCCCCAGTGGCAGCCCTTGTAAATGGACGGGTAGCCGCCGGGATAGCTGTCGGTCGGGTTCGCGATCGAGGAGTTCGCCACCGTGAAGTCGGTGCCGCCGTCGGTGCTGATGCACTCGGGGGCGCTCGATCCCCACTCGTTGTTCTGGACCGTGTAGGCGTCGACGTCTACCAGGCTGGTCTGGAAGTCGCACAGCGTGGCGGCAGCGGCCGGGGCGGGCGCGGCAGCGGCCGGGGCGGG
>DATCGA010000526.1:0-4762 GCA_036509215.1 Trebonia sp. | reverse complement strand
GCTGACACCGGCCACTCGCAAGAGCCTGGGAGAGGACGTCGCCGATCGGCTCCGCGAGGCGATCCTGCATGGCGAGCTGAGCCCCGGACAGCGCCTGCGCGAGGAAGAGCTAAGCGAGCGCTTGCGCGTCAGCAGGGCTCCGGTGCGCGCTGCTTTCGTACTGCTCGAGCGCGACGGCATGGTGCGGTCGTCACGCCGCGGCGTCTCGGTCGTCGAGCTGACCCGCAACGACCTGGAGGAGATATACACGCTGCGATCGGCGCTGGAACCGCTGGCGATCACGTTGGCGATCCAGCGCGGAAGCATTAGCGATCTCGCTGACATCGATGCCAGCCTCGCGGAGATGAGCTCGGCCTTCGACGGCCGGATCACCGAGCGCGACGCGGCGCGGATGGACGTGCAGTTCCATGACACCATCTACCAGGCCGCGCATCATCAGCGCCTGTCCAGCGCATGGGAGCAGATCAGGCTGCCGGCCTACTGGTTCATGCTGTCGCGTAACGTCGCCAGTCCCGACTGGCGTAATGCGACGGTGTCCGGGCACGCCGAGATCGTGCGGATCATCAAGACGGGACAAGAGAGCCTGGCCGCCCAGACGATCAGGGAACACATCACCTTCGCGCACGAGCGCATCCTGCAGAACTACCTGAACTCGGTGAGCGAGGCCGCGGCTGCGGTCGCCCCCGAGACTCCCCCCACCCCCTATGAGCAGGAGGATCCCGTTGTGACGATGATTACTGCGACCGATGCGACCCGGTGACCTGATCGCGTACCTCAGCCAGACGATGACTTTGCTCCCCGTCGAAGTCATCGCCACCGGCACGCCGTCAGGGATCGGCGCCGCCCGGACGCCGCCGCGATTTCTCCAGCCGGGCGGCACCCTGGTGATCAGCATTGATGGCGTGACGGAGCTGGCTAACCCAGTCGTCGGGGAGGGCTCATGACGGTCGTGCCGCCTTGGTCCCTGGCCGGCCGGCTGGCCGTGATCACTGGCTTCGGCGCCGGAATCGGCCGGGCCACCGCCACCGCGTTCGCCCGGGCCGGCGCCCGCGTCGCCGGGCTCGACATCGACGCGCAATCTGGGGAAAGAACTGCCCGTGAACTCGGTGCCGAGGGGGGCGAGGCCGTCTTCATCGGCTGCGACACCGGTGACGCGGCGGCGATCGAATCAGCATTCGCGACGATCGCTGACACGATGGGACCAGTAGACATCCTGGTCAACAACGCGGGAGCGGGAAGCCACACCCGGCCGGAAGATCTCAGCCTGGCCGAGTGGGAGCACGTCATGGCGGTCAGCATCACGGGTTACGCCATAGCCGCGCGCGAGGCGGGCCGGGCGATGATCCGGCAGGGACGCGGCGGGAGCATCGTCAACGTCAGCTCGATCGCCGGGCTCAGCGCGCTGGGGCGGGGTAACTTCGCCTACAGCGTGGCCAAGGCAGGGGTCAACCAGCTCACCCGTGAGCTCGCGGTCGAATGGGCCGGACATGGCATTCGCGTCAATGCGGTCGCGCCCTGCCAGGTGCGCACGGCAGCGATCGGCTCGCTGCTAGCGGATCAGCGCTTCGACGGCGGGGCGGTGGAGCAGCGCTTCATCCGGGGCATCCCGCTGGGCCGGCTCGCCGAGCCCGGCGAGATTGCCGATGTCATCCACTTTCTGGCCAGCGATGCCGCGCGCTTCGTGACGGGAGTGGTGCTCCCCGTGGATGGTGGCAACACGGCGCTCAACGCGGGCGGCACCCCCGGGCCGGGATGAGGCCTCTGCTCGCGCTTGGGAGATCTCGTACTGGACGGCCGCTGTCGCCGCGGCAGATCCTGACCCGGGCTCGTACCGCCGAGTTGCCGGCTCGGCCTGGGGCGCGATCAGGGGTGGGCCCGGCGCCGTGCCCGGCTTCCTGCGCGCCCTGACTCGTTCCGGCGGGCTCGGGCGACCCCTCCTCCGCATGCCCGCGATATCCCGCCAGCGGATGATCCTCTACCGGTCCAAATCCGCCTTGACCCGGAAGTCGCAGGGATCTGGATAATTGTTGACAGTTCACAGTCGCCAGTCTTAGGTTCAACGCATCGATGTTGATGCCTCGCCCAGACCTGAGCCGGAGGTCACCTCGGTTATGCGGAACCTGCGAGACGAGCTTGACCGACGGCCGCTGTGGGGAGCGTTCATCTGCTCCAACAGCGCGCTTGCGGCCGAGTTCATGGCCCAGGCCGGCTTCGACTGGCTGGTGATCGACCTGCAGCACGCGCCCACCGGGGGATCGGAGCAGCTCGCCGCCATGCTCCGGGCGACCGGCAGCACCCCGACCCTGGTGCGCATCCCCTGGAAGACCGATTACGGAACGGCCATGGCCGCCCTGGACGCGGGCGCGCAGGGACTCATCGTGCCGATGCTCGACACACCCGATGAAGCCGCGCGGATAGCGGGTGCCTGCCGGTACCCGCCGGCCGGCTACCGCAGCTTCGGGCCATGGCGAGCCGCGCTGCAGATTCCCGGCTACACAACCGACGATGGCGACCGGCGGGTGCTGTGCCTGGTGCAGATCGAGACCCGGGCAGCGATCGACAACCTGGACGCTATCGTGGCGGTGCCCGGAATAGACGGGGCCTACATCGGCCCCCAGGATCTCTCCCTGTCGAATGGCGGCCCACTCAGCTGGCGCGCCGACAACGCCGTCTTGCATGAGCTGTCCGAGCGCGTTCTCGAGTCGTGCCGCCGCGCCGGAAAGCTCGCGATCGCGCACACCGCTGATCCCGGCGACGCCCTGCACTGGGGCGGGCTGGGCTTCGACATGGTCACGGCGACCAGCGACACCAGGCTGATATCCGTGGCCGCGGCCAGCGCAATGGAAAAGCTGCACGCGGGGAACGGCCAGGCAGGATGAGCGCCGCGGCGGTGAACACCGAGGCGGCCTATCCGTCGCTCGACGAAGCCCGCATGCTGGCCGCGGAATTGCTCCGGTCAGCGGGGACCCCGGCGACTGCGGCGCAGGCCATCGCACACTCGCTCGTGCTAGCCGAGCTGCTCGGCCACGCATCGCATGGCCTGATGCGCGTCATCGAGTACCTCGACGCGGTCGCCGATGGCCAGGTCCGGCCGGCTGAGACTCCGGTCGTCGCCTCGCGGGCCGGCTCCACCGCCGTCGTGGATGGCCGCTGGGGATGGGGACACCTCGCGGCCGAGCTTGGCGCCCGCACGGCGACCGAGATCGCCGGCGATACCGGCGTGGGCCTGGTAGCGGTGCGCAACTGCAACCACAGCGGTCGGCTGGGCGAGTGGGTCGAGTACATAGCCGGGAACGGACTGATCGGTGCGGGTTTCCTCAGCTGCGGCCCGGCCGTCGCCCCGCTGGGCGGGGTGGAGCGCGTACTGGGCACGAACCCGCTGGCGGTCGCCATCCCGACCGGCGACGAGGAGCGCCCGGTAGTCCTGGACTTCGCCACCGCAGGAGTGGCCGAGGGCAAGATACGCGTGGCCGCCCAGGCCGGCCGTCCGGCCCCCGCCGGGGTCCTGCAGACCGCTGACGGGCAGGCGACGACCGATCCTCGCGAGTTCTACGCGGGTGGCTCGATCCTGCCCTTCGGCGCCCACAAGGGATACGGGCTCAGTGTCGTCATCCAGCTGCTTGGCGAGGCACTGGCCGGAGGGGGTCGCCCGGATGACCCTCGGTCTGCGGCCGCCAACGGCCTGGTGCTGCTGGCCTTTTCGCCGGCCGGGCTGCGGGAGCCCGCTGACTTCACCGCCCGTGTGGACGAGTGCCGTGACCGGATCCTGGCCAGCCGGCCGGCCGATCCCGGCGCACCAGTGCTGATGCCGGGCGACGTGGAGGCCCGGCACGCCGCGGCGCAGCCGCCGGGGCGGCTCCGCGTGTCGGCCAGGCTGTGGGCTGACCTGCGGCGCAGAGGGAAAGGCGGGTCATGACCAATCCGGTGATCGCGGTGGCCGACGGTGCCTTCTCCGGGCGGCATACGATCGAGCGTGAATTCGGCGGGCGGGCCGCGATCCGCTGGGCGGACCTATCCTGCGCCGCCGCGGCCCGGCAGTCCACGGCGGGCGCCGATGCCGTGGTGGTCACCTTGCAGCGGCTGTCGGCAGAGATCATCGCCGCCTTCGGACCGTCCGTCCGGGTCATCGGCCGGGGCGGCGTCGGGCTGGACACGATCGACCTGGCCGCCGCGGCCAGCCGCGGCATAACCGTTGTTAATCAACCCGCCTACGGTGCGCAGGAGGTTGCCTCTCACGCCCTGGCCCTGCTGCTGGCTGTTCAGCGCCGGCTGCTGGCCGCCGACCGGTACGTCAGGTCCGGGTGGGCCGGCCCGGCTGCCCTGGACGGGATCCAGCCGCTGGACGAGGTCACTGTCGGCGTCCTCGGGTGCGGCCGGATCGGGAACGCCTTCGTGGAACGAGTGCGGCCCCTGGTGCGCCAGGTCCTGATCTACGATGCCGCGCCGGTGCCGGTCCCGGCCGGTGCTGAGCCGGCGGCCGGCCTTGACGACCTGCTCGCCCGCAGCGCGGCGCTGAGCCTGCACCTGCCGCTGTCCGACTCGACGCGCGGCCTGATTGGCGCGCGCGAGCTGGGCCTCCTGCCGTCCGGTGCCGTGGTGGTCAACGTCTCTCGCGGCGGCCTCATCGACGAGTCGGCGCTGGCGGACGCGCTGCACAGCGGACACGTCACAGGGGCGGGCCTGGACGTCTTCGCCGAGGAACCGCTGCCGTCCACGTCTCCGCTTCTGAGCACGCCGAACACGGTGCTGACACCGCACTGCG
>DATCGA010000525.1:0-7172 GCA_036509215.1 Trebonia sp. | reverse complement strand
CCGCCGAAGCTGGTGGAGTCCAAGCTGCCGATTGTCCGCGAGGCGGCCCGTGACCTCGGGCTCTCGGTCGCGGGAGGCGCGCTGGCGGAGGCGGTGACCGAGATCGAGTGGGCGAAGGTCTGCCAGACGCATCCGGACTCTTACGTGTTCGCGGCGGCCGAGGCCGGCCGATCGCCGTCGGCCGGCCTGGAGGAGGTCGGGCGGCTGTACCAGGCCTACGAGGCGCTGCGCAGGGACCGGCAGCTGATCGACTTCGAGTCGGTGCTCGAGCTGACGGCGGCGATCCTGCTGACCGAGCCGGCCGTCGCCCGCGAGGTGCACGGCACCTTCCGCTACTTCACCGTGGATGAGTTCCAGGACGTCAACTCGCTGCAGAAGCTGCTGCTCGACGCCTGGCTGGGCGGCCGTGAGGAGCTGTGCGTGGTGGGCGACCCGCAGCAGACGATCTACTCGTTCACCGGTGCCACGTCGCAGTACCTGCGGGGGTTCGGCCAGGACTTCCCCAGCGCCGCCGTCGTCCGGCTGGTCCGCGACTATCGATCCACGCCCCAGGTGGTGGCGGCGGCGAACCGGCTTACGGCCGGGGGAGCCGGGCGGCTCGCGCCGGCCGAGTCGTCCGGGGAGCTGGTGGCGCAACGGCCCGGCGGGCCGGATCCGGTGATGACGCGGTACCCCGACGAGGAGGCGGAGGCGGCCGGGGTCGCCGCCGCGGCGGCGCAGTTGATCGGCCAGTCGGTGCCAGCGCACGAGATCGCCGTCCTTTTGCGGATAAACGCCCATATGGAGCGGTTTGAGCGGGCGCTGGCCGACGCGAAGGTGCCCTACGTGGTCCGCGGCGCCGAGCGCTTCTACGACCGGCCCGAGGTCCGCCAGGCGGTGGTGCTGATCCGCGGCGCGGCCAGGGCCGACGGAGCGGGCACGGACGCGAGCGGGCCGCCCGGGGAGCTGCCCGCGGCCGTCCGGCACGTGCTCGCGTCGGCCGGGCTCACCTCGGCGCCGCCGGCCGCGCGCGGCTCCGTCAGGGAACGGTGGGAGTCCCTGGCCGCGATCGCCGGGCTGGCCGACGACCTGGCCGCGGCGCGGCCGACGGCGACGCTGGCCGAGTTCGCCGCCGAGCTCATCGAACGGGAGGACACCGGGCACGCCCCCGTCGCCGCCGCCGTGACCTTGGCCACGATGCACGCGGCCAAGGGCCTGGAATGGGACGCGGTGCTGATCCCCGGGCTCGTTGAGGGCATAATGCCCATCGTGCACGCGAGAACGGCCGAGGCCATCGAGGAAGAGCGGCGACTGCTCTACGTCGCGGTGACCAGGGCGCGGGTCCGCCTCGTGCTCTCCTGGGCGCCGGCCCGCACCCCGGGCGCGGAGGCGTCGCGACAGCGGTCGCGCTTCCTGGCGGCGCTGTTCCCGCCGGTGCCGGCCGTGGCGGCGGGCGCATGAGCGACTCGCTTGACAAGCTCCTCGACCTGCTCGACCTGGAGCAGATCGAGGTCAACATCTTCCGCGGCCGGTCGCCCGACGAGCGGGTCCAGCGGGTCTACGGCGGGCAGGTCGCCGGGCAGGCGCTGGTCGCCGCCGGGCGGACCGTGCCCGACGACCGGCCGGTGCACTCGCTGCACGCGTACTTCATCAGGCCGGGCGACCCGACCGTCCCGCTCATCTACAGCGTGGACCGAGTTAGGGACGGGCGCTCGTTCACGACCCGCCGGGTGACCGCGATCCAGCACGGCAAGGCGATCTTCACGCTCTCGGCCTCGTTCCACCATCCGGAGCCCGGCCCCGAGTTCGCCCTCCCGATGCCGGCCGCGCCATCGCCCGAGCTGCTGCGTCCCAACTCGGAGCGGTTCGCGGAGGCGATCGGCGTCACGCTCCCCGCGCACGTGCGGGAAAGCCCGATCGACGTCCGCTCGGTCGGCCCGATGTCGGTCGAGGTGGCGGTCGACCCGTCGTTGCAGCCCGCCGCGGCCAACCTCGTCTGGCTGCGGGTGAACGGCGAACTGCCGGACGACCCGCTGCTGCACGTCTGCCTGATGACCTACGCCTCAGATCTCACCCTGCTCGACACGGTGCTCCTCGATCTGGGCCTGAGTTGGCACAACGGGACCGCCGTGGGGGCGAGCCTGGACCACGCGATGTGGTTCCACCGGCCGTTCCGGGCCGACCAGTGGCTGCTGTACGCCCAGGAGTCAACATCGGCCTCGGGGGCGCGCGGCCTCGCTCGGGGTGAGGTGTTCACCGTCGACGGCGATCTGGTCGTCTCTGTGGTCCAAGAGGGGCTCATCCGCACCACTCCAAAGTCCAATTACTGACCGCTTACGCGGACCAATCGGCCCAGGGAAGAAAATCTCTCTCCAGGAGAGAAATCCCAGGTCAAAAATGTGTTGCCCTGCTGTGAAGGCTCTCGTAGAGTTACGTCATGTCCGTGGGCCAGAGCCAAGACCCCTGTGGAAGGAGGTGCCCCGGTGCTGAACAACACGATTGACGTGACGGCTGCCCCGTGCGGCGCCGAGTTCCCGGGTGCCCGCTCGCCGTGGACCCTGCAGGCCGCTGGCCTGTCCGCCGTGGCGTTGGACTATGTCCGCACGCCGTACCCCGTTCCGGTCGCCCTGGCTGCCGAAGCGCGTCTCGCCGCGCTCGAGCAGATTCCGGCCATGACGCGGAAGCAGCTTGTCGCTATGCCGACCAGTCTGCCCACCGCTACTGACAACCGTAAGCACAACGTCTACAAGACCCGCGTTAACGCCGGCGGCGATGGCGCATCGGGTCCGCATCCAGAACGGGAACCGGCCTAACTTAGGCCGGTGAGAATCCCCTCAGGCCGCGGACCCGAACACAGGGTCCGTGGCCCGATTTATTTCGCAGGCACGGTCCCGTCAGACCAGCACAACTGGACCAGCAAGCGAGAGGGGATGGCACCGATGCTGCGGCCCGATGCCTCCGCGAGCGCGACAAGCGCGGCGGGGTTCGAGTCAATATCGTCGAGGTCAGAGGCGGTCGGCGTGATCGACCGGTACATCGACGAGCACGCCGGACAGGGCGCTACCGCTACCGGGATCGCGACGATGCTCGGTCAGGCCGAGGTTCCTACGGGCCTCGATCTGCCGTGCGCGGACGACCCAGAGAAGTTCTTCGCCGAGGCGCCGGCGGACGTCGAGGCCGCGAAGGCCCTGTGCAAGGGCTGCCGGGCCCGCGAAGTCTGCCTCGAGGGCGCGCTCGAACGGCGTGAGCCGTGGGGTGTCTGGGGCGGGGAACTACTCCTGCGCGGCATCGTGGTCCCGCGCAAGCGGCCCAGGGGCCGTCCTCGCAAGGCGTCCGCCGAAGAGCTAAGTAGTGCGGCCAAGACCGATGAACAGGCCGCCTAACCGACGTCTTAACTGACGAACACATCTTCTGGTAATTGATGCGACAAGCAGTCATGCCCGAAACGTACGCACACCACCATGCGAAGAGGTTTTCACCACCATGTATATCGAACAGTGCCTCGCCAGCGAGCGACACTCCGAGCGCCTTAGGCAGGCGCACGACGAAAGGACCGCGAGCCAGGTAGCCGAGCTCCACCGGATGGAGAGGCGGCAGGAGCGGGCCGAGCGCGAGCTCCTCCACGCCTGGCAGGCCGTGGACCACCTCCGGTCGGTGATCCAGGCCGTCCGCTAGCCGGACGCGGCCAGCCGGCCGTAACCACCAGTGAGGACCCGGGATGCGCGAGGGCCATCCCGGGTCCTTCGCTATTTCCGGCGCGGGTCTAGATTCCCACGCTGTCGTCGGCGTAGCCGGGGACCCAGCGGACCACCTCGGCCCGGAAGGGGCCCTCGCACTCGAGCTGGCAGAGCACGCCGATCCCGGCAGTCGACACCCGGTGGATCAGCACGTAGGACGGCGGCAGGTTGAACTTGCGTGCGACCGCGTTCAAGTCGGTCATCCGGCTGGCCTCCTCGCGCATCCACTCCCGGCTGAACTGGAACGTCTCGACGCTCGACGGCTCGGCCAGCGGGGCCAGGAACGCGCGCAGCGCGTCGAGGTCGACCGCGATGCCGGGCCGCAGGAAGTTGTCCGCCCGCAGCTCCCGCTCGACCTCGTCGATGTCAGGGTCAGGGTCGTGCATGATCCTCAGCAGCCGCCCGAAGATCGGCGGCAGCCCGTCGGGAAGCCGGTCCACCGCGCCGAAGTCGAGCACGCCGAGCCGCCCGTCGTCCAGCAGCCGGAAATTGCCAGGGTGGGGGTCGGCGTGCAGCAGCCCGGCCCGGGCCGGGCCGGAGAACAGGAACCTGGTCAGCAGGATGCCGGCCCGGTCGCGCTCGGTCTTAGACCCGTCGCTGATGATCTTCGAGAGCGGGGTGCCGTCCATCCACTCGGTGACCAGCACGTGATCGGTTTCCATGACGACCGGCGGCACGTAGATGTCAGGGTCGTCGGCGTAGGCGTCGGCGAAGGCCTGCTGGGCGGCGGCCTCGAGGTGGTAGTCGAGCTCCTCCGCCACCCGGTCGCGGAGTTCGTCGAGCAGCGGCTTGACATCGAGCCCGGGCATCATCAGGCCGAATAGCCTGCCGACCCGGGCGAGCTGCGTGAAGTCGTTGATCAGGGCCTTGCCCGCCCCGGGATACTGGATCTTGACCGCGACCCGCCTGCCGTCCTTCCAGACGGCCCGGTGCACCTGGCCGATCGAGGCGGCGGCGGCCGGGCTGTCGTCGAACGAGGCGAACTCGGCCTGCCAGTCTTCGCCCAGGTCGGCCGCGAGCACCCGGTGCACGGTGCTGACCGGCAGCGGCGGCGCGGACTCCTGCAGCTTGGTCAGCGTCGCCCGGTACGGCTCGGCGATCTCGGGCGGCAGCGCCGCCTCGAAGATCGACAGCGCCTGGCCGAACTTCATCGCCCCGCCCTTGAGCTCGCCGAGGACCCGGAACACCTGGTCGGCGGTGCGCTGCTGGATCTCCTGGCCGACGATCTCGGCCGAGATGCCACCGATCCGCTTGCCGAACCCGAGTGCGGTCCGTCCGAAGTACCCGAGCGGGAGCCCGGCCAGCTTGGCGGTCCGCTGCACGCTGCCGCGGGGGACATCGCCCTTCTTGGGGACGTCGCCCGCTTCTACACTGTCCGCCATGCTTATGACTGTAGCTCCGCCGTACGCGTGACCTGTCTGCGCGGCGGTTTCAACAAATCAAATGTATGTACGATTTATCTGATTGGCCAGCTTAGATGTGATCGCTGATCGATCGGGGCGTGAGATGGGTCGCGAGGCGGGCCGACCCGAAAAGCTCGTGCTATCGACGAGCGCCGCCTATGGCTAGTAGTGTCTGCGCAGGCATCGCGAGGAGAGTATTTGGAATGCCATACCGATCGTGGTTGCAACATCGCGCGAAGCCGCGTACGCATATCGGTCGGTGGCTGCGAGCATTGTTTTTGAATCAGCAGGAGCTGCGAAAAGAGCTTCAGGGCACGCTTAACGGCGACCGGCCGGGCTGGAACAATGACGAGCCTGCGGTAGTCGAGCTTGTCAGTCAGGTAATCTTGCGCCGACTCTTCTGAGGCGAGTATGACGCGAGCGGGATTGTTGAAGTCGGCGGCATCATCCCTGGTCAAAGTTTTTTGCTTAGGTCCTTGATGGCTGCGACAGCGGCCTATCGTCTGAACTTGGACGAGGCGGCCGTTGACGAGATCATTACCGACAGCGAGCGAATCTCATTCGAGCGTAGATGGAAGCCTCCACTCGTTCGGGATAACCGACATGGCGGCGGACGACCGTGAGCGAATCCAGCGAGTGGAGCGTCGAGCGCCTCGAAGCGCGCGTGGCGGAATTGGCCCCCGGCAGCAGGGAACTCGAAACGATCCGGGAGAGCGCCGAGTTTGATGCCTACCAGTCCGACAAGGACCGGCCCGCCCGGCTCCGCTGGGCCAAGTTGTCCCTGGCCGCCAACCGAAAGCTGCAATGTGACAGTTCGCGGGACCGGGCTGGCATGCTCACGGTGGACTTCATGCTCCGCACGTGGATCATTGAGCGTGTAGGTCCCGACGACGCCGACCCGGACTGGAACCCCGAGGCGCTGGCGGCCGACACCCTGGCCGCGCTCACCCTCGACCCCGGCCAGGCCGACGCGGCCTCGACGTCCTGGCAGACGCTTCCGATCGAGCAGATACGTGAACTGCGACGGCACAAGAACCTGACCCGCCACCTGGACAGACTCATCGGCTACTTGCCGCCTGGACCGGGAAGAGCCCAGCTCAGCGCGTGGTGCGAAGTGCGCGGACGCCTGCCGTGAGCCGGCGCAGCCAACGCGCTAAGACCGCGTACGGTGAGCGATATGTCTAGCCAGACGACCTACCGTTGCGAGCGCTGCGGCGAACGCCATGACAGCGCTCCGCTTGCCTACGGAGTCGCTGCCCCGGATTACTGGGACCAGTCATTGGCCGACCGCAAGTCGAGCGTGCTCGATCAGGAACTGTGCGTCATCAATAACGAGCACTTCTTCATTCGCGGCCGCATTGTCATCCCGGTTATCGACGCGCCCGACGGGGGCGAGTTCGAGTGGGGTGCCTGGGTATCGCTGAGCCGGGAGAACTTCCACCGGGCGGTGTCGCTCTTGACGTCGCCGAGTCGGTCGGACGAGCCGCCCTACTTCGGATGGCTCTCCACCGGACTGCCGCTCTATCAGCCGACTACGTTGCAGCTCAAGGCTCATGTGCACACTCAGTCGGCCGGCACGCGACCGCTCATAGAACTCGAGCCGACCGATCATCCTCTCGCCGTGGAGCAGCGAACCGGCATCACGCTGGAGCGGGTTCAGGCGATCGCCGAGACGCTCTTGCACGGGTTCTCGTAACGGCGCATTGGGCGAAGCCTGTCACCTACGCCATCGACCGGAAACGCAATCCTGTCACCTACGCCAGCGACCCCAATAGGCGCTGTCGCTGGCGTAGCCGACAGCCACCACCCGCCGCGAAAGCGTCCCGTTTCGGCCGGAATGTCGGTATCAAGCGTCACGATTTGTCGCATGAGACCAGCACTGAAGGCAGGACTGCGACCGCTCTGGCGGGACCGTGACACGCTGCAAATCGGGGTCGACCCCCGCCGCGCCCGGGCGCTGACCGGCCTGGGCAAGGCCGCCGCGATCGTCTCGCTGCTCGACGGTTCGCGCGACACCGCCGAGGTGGCGCGGACGGCGGCGACGTACGGCATC
>DATCGA010000524.1:0-9876 GCA_036509215.1 Trebonia sp. | reverse complement strand
CCCTCGGCCCAGCCGGCCTGATCGCGGCCATGCCCGCCGACGGAATCCTCGTCCAGCACACGACCTGCGATTCGGCGACCATGACGCTGCTCGCGGAAACGGCGGCCAGCCGAGGCATCAGGGTGCTTGACGCGGCGCTGTCCGGACAACCCGCGCGACGTCGCCGCCGGCCAGCTCACCGTATGGGCGGGAGGCGAGGAGCGAGCGCTGGCGGAGGTGCGTCCGCTGCTTGACTGCTACGCGTCGCCGGTCATGTTCGCTGGCCCGGTCGGCAACGGTCAGCGGATCAAGCTCATTAACAACGCGCTGTTCGTCGCCCAGGTTGGCCTGGCGGTCGACGCCGTTCGGCTGGCCGGCTCGATGGGGATCTCCGAGGATCAGATCCTCGGAGATCCCCATCGAGGCGCAGGGCAGCGGCGCCAGCCGCGCGCTGAGCAGCGTGGCCTGGATCGGGGCGAATGCGGTGGGGACACGCCTGGGCGAGCTCATGGCCAAGGACGTGAGCGTCGTGCGTGCGGTCGCCGAGCGGGCAGGGGCTGACCTGGGGCTGATCGGCGAGGTTCTTTGCTCCGCGGTTGTGGAGCGGCAGGTCCTGGGCGGTGGCGCCCCGCCCGTCCGGGCTCTGTCCGAGCAGAGCAAAGCCGCTCCCGGCCCGATGAAGGACGGCTAGGTCCGTTCCTCCTCGCCGCGGGAGCCGCGCGCCTAGGCGCCCAGTTCGGCCAGGAGCGCGTCCAGCCAGTGGGCGGAGCGCCTGGCCGCCTCGTAGTGCCCTCGCTGGTCAATGCTCGGCCCGCTGAGCTCGACGTCGAAGGCGCCCTGGTAGCCGGCGTCGAGCAGCCACTGCACGATGGCCCGGATCGGTATGTCGCCGTCCCCGGGCACGGCCCGGCAGGGCAGCGACCGGGAGCCGCGCTGCATGTCACTGAGCTGCACATGGCTGACGAGACCAACATGGCGCTCGATGTCCTGGCGGAGGTCGGCCTCGGTCCACACGTGGAAGAGGTCGAGGCACACCTGCAGGCCGGTGCGGGCCGCGAACGCGATGGCATCGTGGAAGCTGTGCACGAAGCTGAAGTCGGCGTAGAGCCAGCTGGTCGGCTCGACCGCGATCGCGACGCTCCTTGCCGCGGCGTAGTCGGCCAGTTCGGCCACGACCCGGGCGTAGGCGTCGACATTGTCGGCCCAGTCCGGGTAGGCACGGGGCCCGGTGAGGGTGTACACCGACGTCGCGCCCACCGCCTCGGCGCGGGCGATATCCTCGCGGGCCCGTTGCAGCTGCCCGGAGACGTCGGCCCCGGGCGACAAGTCGAACCGGGCCAGCGCCGTGGTCGTCACGACGTCGACCCCGTTGCTCCGGCAGGCGTCGACCACGGCCCCGGTCCCCGATTCGAGCAGCTTGGCCGAGGTCATGGAGGTCTTGGTGACGCCGAGGGTGCCCAGCGCCGCGATCGATTCCACCGCCGACAGGTCCGGGAAGCACAGGCCGCTCACCGCCACCCGCGGATGCAGGCTCCTACAGTCGACCGGGTTGCTCATTCGGCAACGTCCTCTCTGCTCGTTCGCTCCGCCCTGACCTGGGCGAGCACGCCACGGGCGCCCTCGACCGCCAGCCGGGCGCACGTCCGTGCGGACACGCCCGCGGTGACACGGGAACGCATGGGGACCTCTACGCCGACCGGTAGCCAGTCGGGCAGCGCGAGCAGGAGGTCGACCAGCGGCAGCTCGCCCTCACCCGGAGCGAGGCGGTCGCTGGAGTCGTCCCGGTAGGCCGCGCCCCGCTGTTCCAGTGTGCTGTCGCTCAGCTGCACGTACCCGAACAGCGACGGATCGAGCGCGGCCAGGTCGGCCGCTGTCGAACCCGACCGGACCACGTGCATGGTGTCGATCAGCAGCCTGAAATCGGGCCGTCCCACGTAGCGGACCGCGGCCACGGCGGTCTCCAGGTCGGTCAGCGCGAGCGACTTCGCGAACTCGAGCGTGGTCTGCAGGCCGCGGTCGGCCGCGGCTGCAGCGAACGCCGCGAACTGATCGAAGCTGCGGCCGAGATCGGGGTCCATCGTGACCACGTTGGCTCGCGTTGCCCCGAGCTCACCCATCACGTCGAGACCGGCCAGGTCATCGGTCAGGTCGCTGCCGGGGATCACGACGAATCCTTCGGCCAGCGAGATCGCCACTGCCCGTTCCTGCAGCGCGGCGGCCATCTGCCGTCGCGCGCTGGCGTCATCGAGGAAGGAGAAATCGCTGTACCCGTACGGGTTGGCGGCGTTGTACGGGCCGGTGCGGGCCTTCATCGAGATGGCGTGGCAGCCCAGGTCGGCCGCCAGGTGCACGAATTCCACCGGGGGATATCCGAGCACGGTCTGGTACTCGATGCCCACGTCGTCCATCGGTTGCTCCTTTAGCAGGCGTTCGAACGTGCATACACCTGTATTGTTTGCCATACAGATGTTTCGGTGTTTGCGCACTAGAGGTGAGCCTTGATGGCGAATCCCAGCCTTACTTTTGGTCCGGCCGATCTCGCCCCGCGGGCCCGGATCCGCGAGGCGGCGCTGCGCCTGTACGCCGAGCACGGCTTCCAGGCCACGTCTATCCGGATGGTGGCGGTGGAGGCCAACATGTCGGCCGGCGCCGTCATGCACCACTTCAAGACCAAGGACGAGCTGGCCGAGGCGGTCCAGCACGCGGTGGTGGCCAAGATCCGCGAGGTCGTCAACGGCGTCGGGCTCGACCAGCCGCCGCCGGCCGCCGCCCGCGCTCGGCGCCAGGCGTTCGACCAGCTCATCGCCGACAACCCGGCCATTGGCGGGTACATCAGGCGGGCCACCCTGGAGGGCGGGCCGGCCGGCCTGGCGCTCTTCACCGAGGCGTTCGATCTGGTGCGGAGCGAGATGCAGAGCCTGGTCGAGGCGAAGATCGCGCGACCGCTGCCCGACCCGGACGTCGGGCTGGTGCTGTACCGGGCCATCAACCTGGCGCACATCGTCTTCGGCCCGCTCATCGAGCAGATGCTCGGCCTGTCGCTGTCGGATCCGGTGGTTCTCGAGCGGTTCAGGGATGCCGCGGTCGACCTGCTGACCCATCCGGTCTTCAACGAGGCGCCGGCCGTCCGCCGGCCACCATCGCCGTGAACCGCCGCTCGGCTTCCGGGATCCGGTCAGCGTGCGTGAATGCGACCGGCCGCCGGTCGGCGACGGCGTCGAAGGCGATCCGTGCCGCCTCGTCGGCGGTGATCGCGTCCGGGTACTCGGAGCGGCTCATGCCGGTCGACACCTTGCCCGGCAACAGCAGTGTCACCCCGACCGCATCGGTCACGGCTGCCAGCTCTTGACCGAGCGACTCGCACAGGCCGAGCAGCGCGTGCTTGGCCGCTACGTAGGGGCTAATGCCGGCCCGGGCAGTGACCGCGGCCATCGACCCGGTGACGAGGAACTGGGCGGGCTCGCCGGCTTCGAGCAGCCGGGGCACGAAGGCGCGAATCAGGTGGACCGTGGCCATGAAATTCACCCCGATCACCCGTTCCCAGTCGGCGGCGGATATCTCCCAGGCGCGGCCGTGCCGGACGATGCCGGCGTTGGAGCAGACGAGCTGGACGCGGCCGGACTCAAACGCTGCCCGCGCGACGCGCTCGATGTCGTCCGGGCATGAGACGTCGGCGACGACGGCGGTCAGCGCGGCCCCTGCCGCCCGAAGCCGCTGGGCGGCGGCTTCCAGTGCGTCGGGGCGGACGTCGACCAGCACCATCCGCATCCCGCGCCCGGCCGCAGCGGCGGCCAGCGCGTAGCCGATCCCGCTCGCGCCGCCGGTCACGACGGCGGTCCGTCCTGGTTCGATGCGCATCCTCGTCCTCCCCCGCCGTGGTTAGCGCGGCGGCATCCGGATGGCGCCGTCGAGGCGGATCGTCTCGCCGTTGACGTAGGGGTTCTCCAGCAGGCTGATCGCCATGTGGGCGTAGTCGTCGGGCGCTCCCAGGCGGCTCGGGTTCGGCACGCTCTGCTCGAGCGCCGCCCGGATGTCCGGCCGCAGCCGGGCCAGCATCGGCGTGTCGAAGACGCCCGGCGCGATCGTGTTGACCCGGATCTGCCTGCTGGCGAGGTCACGGGCGGCGACCAGGGTGATGCCGTGGACGGCCGCCTTGGCGGCGGTGTAGGACGTCTGGCCGATCTGGCCGTCGAAGGCGGCGACCGACGCGGTGAGGACGATCGCGCCGCGCTCGCCGACCACCGGCTCCGAGCGGGCGATCCGGGCCGCGCCCAGCCGCAGGATGTTGTAGGTGCCGACCAGGTTCACCCGGATCACCTCGGCGAAGGTCTCGAGCGAGCCCGGGTTGCCTTCCTTGTCGAGGATGCGCACCCGGTCGCCGCCCCGCCCTGCGCAGTGCACGACCGCCCGCAGCGGGCCGTGCGCGGCCTCGACGGCGTCGAGGGCGGCGGTTACCGCGGCCTCGTCGGTGATGTCGGTCTTGGCGTAGACCACCCCCGCGCCGAGGCCGGCCAGATCCTCGTCGGACGGCGGGTTGAGGTCGGCGATGCCGACCCGGGCGCCGGCTGCGAGCAGCCGGCGGACGGTCGCCAGGCCAAGACCGGACGATCCGCCGGTGACCAGGGCGGAGATGGAATCGAGGTGCACGGCTGCACTCCTTCGAGGGCGTCAGAGAAATGGTCAGTCGGCGAGCAGTTCGATGACGGTGGCGTTGGCCATGCCGCCGGCCTCGCACATTGTCTGCAGGCCGTAGCGGATCCCGTTGGCCCGCATGTGGTGCACCATCCGGGTCATCAAGATGGCACCCGAGGCGCCGAGGGGGTGCCCGACGGCGATCGCGCCGCCGAGCGGGTTGAGCCGCTCGTGATCGGCTCCGGTTTCCGCCTCCCAGGCCAGCGGGACGCTCGCGAACGCCTCGTTGACCTCGAACACCCCGATGTCGTCGATCGTCAGGCCGGCCCGCTTGAGCACCTTCGCGGTCGCCGGAATCGGCGCGGTCAGCATGGTCACCGGGTCGTCGCCGGTCACCGCGCCGGAATGGAACCGCGCCAGCGGCCGCAGGCCGAGCTCGGCCGCCCGCTCGCTGGTGGTGATGAGCAGCGCCGCGCACCCGTCGGAGATCTGCGAGCTGTTGCCCGCGTGGATGACGCCGTCGTCGAGGAAGGCGGGCTTGAGCGCCGCGAGTTTCTCAAGCGAGGTTTCCCGCCGGATGCCCTCGTCGGCGGTGAGCTCGCCGTCCGGGCCGGTGACGGGGACGAGCTGGCCGTCGAAGGCGCCGGCGTCGGTCGCAGCGGCCGCCTTGCGGTGGGACTCGAGTGCGAACTCGTCGAGCTGGAGGCGGGACAGGCCCCAGCGGCGGGCGATGTCCTCGGCGCCGAGGCCCTGGCTGAAGCTGTCGCGCTGGTAGCGTTCCTTCACCCGCGGGCCGAACGGCTCACCCATCGCCCGCGCGGCGCCAAGCGGGACCCTGCTCATCGATTCCACCCCGCCCGCCACGACGATTTCGTAGTGGCCGGCCACGACGCTGGCGGCGGCGAAGTGCACCGCCTGTTGGCTCGACCCGCAGGCGCGATCAAGGGTTACGCCGGGGATGGTCTCGGGCCAGCCGGCCGCGAGCACCGCCAGCCGGCCGACGTTGGTCGACTGCTCGGCGATCTGCGTGACGCAGCCCCAGATGATGTCCTCGATCAGCTCCGGGTCGAGCTGATTCCGGCTGGCGAGCGCGGTCAGCACCGACGCCGACAGGTCAACCGGATGCACGCCCTTGAGCGTCCCCTTGCGGCGGCCGATGGGCGCACGCACCGCGTCTACGATTACGGCATCACGCACGAGCTGCTCCTTCCGATGAGCGTTTGGGTCAGACCGAGAGCGCGAAGCCGCCGCTGACCCGCAGCGTTTCCCCGGTGACGAACGACGCCGCGGGCGAGACGAGGAACAGCAGCGCGTCGACGATGTCGCGTTCCTCGCCTTCGCGCGGCAGGACCTGCTGCGCCATCACCCGGGTTGCCTCGTCGCGGCCAAGCTCTGCCCGGATAGTGTCGGTGAAGATGAGGCCGGGCGCAATGGCGTTCACCCGGATGCCGTCGGCCGCGAACTCCCGCGCGAGCTGGACCGTCACGCCCCGCACGGCGAGCTTGGAGACCCCGTAGGCGGCGCGGTTGGCGTAGGCGGCGGACGACGAGATGTTGACCACGGCGGCGCCGTCCCGGCCGCTCATCGCCGCCCGGGCGGCGAGCGAGCAGATGTACACGCCGATCACGTTGACGTCGAACAGCCGCCGCAGGCCCGCGATCCCGATGTCAGCGGACGGCTTGTTGTAGGCGGCCGAGTGCAGTCCCGCGTTGTTGACGAGGATGTCGATGCCGCCGTGGTTGGCCGTCACCTCATCGATCATCGCCGCGACGGCGGCCTCGTCGGCCACGTCGCAGGCCGCGCCGGACGCGCTGCCGCCGTTGTCCGTGATCTCCTTCGCCGCCGCCTCGGCGGCGTCGGCGTCGATGTCGGCCAGCACCACGTGGGCGCCGCGCGCCGCCAGCCCTATACCGAAGGCCTTGCCGAAGCCCCGGCCGCCGCCGGTGATCAGCGCTACCCTGCCCCGGTGAACGTCGGCCAGATCCGGGCTGGCGTCCGGGCTGGCTGCCCCGATCATCGGTCCTGCCAGACCGGGTCGCGGCGCTCACGGAACGCGGCCACGCCCTCGGCCGCGTCCTGCGAGGCGAACACCGGCTCCAGATAGTCCCGTTGCCGCTGGAAGCCCTCGGCCAGCGGCCAGTCGGCCGACTCGATGGCGACGGCCTTGGAGGCGCGGACGGACATCGGCGCGTTCGCGGCGACCTGCGCCGCCAGCTCGAGCGCGGCGGCCAGCGCCTGGCCGTCGTCGACCAGGCGGTTAACCAGGCCGAAGTGTTCGGCGCGGGCCGCTTCGAGCGGCGCCCCGGTGACGAGGAGTTCCATCGCGAGCGCGTGCGGGAGGCGGCGCGGCAGCCGGAACACGCCGCCGCCACGCGCGGCGAGGCCGCGGCGCACCTCCGGCAGCCCGAATCGGGCGCCCTTGCCCGCCGTCACCAGGTCGCAGCAGAGCACGATCTCGAATCCACCGCCGAGTGCCCACCCTTCGACGGCGGCGATCAGGGGCTTAGCGGGCGGCCGCTCGACGATTCCGGCGAAGCCGCGCGACGGGTCTCTGACCTGTTCCCCGGCCGCGAACGCCTTGAGGTCCATCCCGGCGCAGAAGGCGGCGCCTGCGCCGTGCAGCACGCCCACCCGGAGCTCGGACGAACTGTCAAGCAGGTCGAGGGCGCGGGCGATGCCGGCCGACACCGCGCCGTTCACCGCGTTGCGCTGCCGCGGCCGGTTGATGGTGATGATCAGGACGCCGTTCTCACGGCGGACCAGGACGTCTTCGGACGCGGCGGCTGGGCCGGCGGCTGATGACATGGGCGGTCGGGCTCCCGGTGGACGACGAAGAGTCTATTTGTATAACTAATATAGTGAGTTAGTTCAGCGGTGGCAAGCGCGCTCAGCGGAGGGCCGAGTGGCCGAGCAGCGCCTTGCCGAGGTGCAGGATCTGGATCTGGCTGGTGCCCTCGGGGATCGTCGCCTCGCGGGCGTCGCGGAAGTACCGCTCGACCGGCGACTCCTCCATCAGCCCGGCTCCCCCGTGCAACTGCAGCGCCAGCGTCGCCGCGCGGCCGGCCGACTCGCCGCAGTAGTACTTCGCCATCGAGCACTCGTAGCGACCCGGCTCGCCCGCGTCGATGCTCCTGGCGGCGTGGTACCCGAGCAGTCGCGATGTCTCGGTCAGGGTCGCGATCTCCACCACCATCTGCTGGACCAGCTGGAACCCGGCGATGGGCTTGCCGAACTGCTCGCGCTGACGGCAGAACCTGATCGACTCCTCCAGGCACGCCTGGGACAGCCCCACGGCTCCCATCGCCATGTTCAGCCGGCCCGCGTTGACCGCCGCCATGCCGAGCGACAGGCCGCCGCCGGGCCTGCCGAGCACGTTGCGGGCCGGAATGAAGGTGTCGTCGAAGGTCAGCTCGCAGCTGGTGGTGGAGCGCAGCGGCATGTGCGGGATGTCATGCACGCCGAACTTCGATTCCGCCGCGTCGATCAGCAGTCCGGTCACCCCGTGATCGGTGCCGTCCTCATCGGTCAGACGGGCGAACAGGATGCCGAAATCGCATCCAAGCGCGTTGGTGATGTAGAGCTTGCTGCCGTTGACCACCAGGCCGTCCCCGGTACGCCGAGCGGTGGTGCGCAGCGCGCCGGCGTCCGAGCCCGCGTCCGGCTCGGTCAGCCCGAACCAGCCGAACCTGCGTCCCGCTAGCAGAGGCTGCAGGAACCGCTCAGACTGGCCTTCGTCGGCCGCCGCGGCAAGCACCCGGGCGACCATCCCCTGCACGTTGAGGGTGGTCCGCAGCGACCCCCAGCAGCGGCCGGCCTCCTCCATCAGGATCGCCTGCATGATCATCGGCAGCGCGTCTCCCCCGGCCGCCTCAGGCACCCCGCCGCGGACGTAGCCGAAGTCGTAGAGCTGCGACAGCAGCTCCCACGGGAACGTCCGCGCCCGCTCGTGCTCCGCTACCAGCGGCGCCACCTTCCGGTCGAGAAACGACCGAACCGCATCGCGCAGCGCGCGTTCGTCCTCGTTGAGGAGCGATGACATGAGTTGCCTGCCCGTTCCCGATCCCGGGGAGGAATCGCGCTCATTGGGTAGTTTCAGTTGTTTCATCATACTGATATAGTTTTCCGCAGTACAGCGGGCCGACGCTCAGGCAGGAGAGTCCGTGCAGACGGGACTTGCAGGCAAGGTCGTCATCGTCACCGCCGCGACCGCGAATATCGGCCGCGGGATCGCGCTGGCGTTCGCCGCCGAGGGCGCCCGGGTGGTGATCGTCGGCCGCGACGCCGTCGCGGGCGAGCTGGTGGCGAAGCTCGCACGCGAGCAGGGAGCGGCCGACGCGCTCTGGCGCCCATGCGACCTGACCGTCGAGGACGAGGTGGCGGGCATGGTGGCCGACACCCTGGTCGCCTTCGGCCGGATCGACGTGCTGGTCAACACCGTCGGCGGGAACGTGGCGGTCACCCCGTTCGCGTCCTCGACCCCCGAGCAGTAGCGGGCCGACCTGGAGCTCAACCTGATGACCATGTTCCGCTGCACCCACCGGGTGCTGCCCACGATGCTCGACGAGGGCAGCGGGCGGATCATCAACATCGGCTCGACCGCGGGCTTCATCGGCGACCGGTTCCTGGCGGTCTACTCGGCGGCGAAGGGCGGGGTGCACGCGTTCACCCGGGTGCTCGCGCTCGAACTGGGCCAGAGCGGGATCACGGTGAACGCCATCGCCCCCTACGGCACCCGGTCGGACGACCCCTACAGCGATATGAGCAGCGGCAGCCGGATGCATCCGGAGACCGGCGTGTTCCCGCTGGCCATGGCGGAGAACCCGGAGCGCATGCGGTCGATCGGCCGCGCCACCGCCCTGACCCGCCAGCATGCGCGGCCGCCCGAGATCGGCGCCGCCGCCGTGTACCTCGCGTCCGACCAGGCCGGGTTCGTCACCGGGCACACCCTTCAGGTCGACGGCGGGGTAATGCTGGTGTGAGCAGCCCCGGCTACGCGGCGACCGTATCGATGCAGGAGCGCGCATGAGTTGCCCTGTGTCAAGCCCTTCTTCGTCAGGTGGCGATTGGCTGGCGTTGTTTGAGGATTGTCTGGAGGCTGTTGTGGGCGGCGGGGTCGTAGGGGGTGTGGTCTTGCCAGCAGCGCCAGATGACGTGGGCCCAGGCGCGGGCGAGGATGCGGACGGGGTGGGGGTGGTCGCAGCCGCGGGCGATGGCCTTGTCGTAGAGGTCGGCGGCCCAGGGGCTGGCGCGGCGGGAGTCGCCGGC
>DATCGA010000523.1:0-14713 GCA_036509215.1 Trebonia sp. | reverse complement strand
CGAGGCCGGCCGCCAGCAGCGCCGCGCCGGGGGCGCCGAGCCACAGGCAGCCGGCCGCCAGCGGCGCCGACACCATCCAGGTGCGCCACTTGCGCATCACCTCCTCGCTCCGCGACGCCAGTGCGGCCATGCCGCCCAGCGCCAGCGCGCCGGCCAGGCACTCCGCCGTCCCTGCGAGCCCGCTCACCGCGCGGCCCTCGCCGTCCGCGCTAGCCGCGCGAGCCGGACCAGCGCGGTCACGGCCGAGCCGACGGCCAGCGCCGAGAGGAACACGACGGGGAACCCGACCGCCGCCAGCAGCGCCAGCAGCAGGCAGCGCTCGGTCTTGCCGACCGGGCCGCCCTGGATCCGGCCCAGGCCCGCCGCCGCGCCGGCCAGCGCCACCCAGGACGGCAGCGTGGCCGCCAGCGCCGCCGCGAGGACGAGCGCGGGCGGCGCGAACGCGAGGCAGCCGGCCAGCGCGGCCAGCTCGGCGGCGCGGTCACCGACCTCGTTCAGGACCGAGCCGAAGGGAGTGGTCCGGCCGCCCTCCCGGGCGACCGCACCGTCGAGGTTGGCGCAGGCGAGCCTGGCGGCCAGCAGCGCGGCCACCGCCACGGCCGCGGCCGGCCCCGGCCGGAGCACGGCCAGCGCGGCCCCCGCGCCGCCGCCGAAGGCGATCCCCGTCAGCGTGATGGCAGCGGGCCGCACGTTCACGGCGATCAGACGTCGGCGGACCGGCGCCAGCCGGTCCGCGTACCAGGACTTGAAGCTGTACAGGCCGCCCGCGGCGGCGTGCGCGGAAGTGTTCATGACCATCAGCCTCGCGGCCGGCCGCCCGCGCTGCATCGGCGCGCGTACTCAACCGTGAGGCAAAGCTACTCATGAGTAGCCTAGGTCTGCCCGGACTCCCCCGTCAGGCCGTGCTCGATCGCGTAGCGGACCAGCTCGATCCGGTTGTGCAGCTGGAGCTTGCCCAGGGTGTTCTGCACGTGGTTCTGGACGGTGCGGTGCGACAGCGCCAGCCGCGAGGCGATCTGCTTGTAGGACAGCCCGGTGGCGACCATGCGGAGGATCTCGGTCTCGCGTTCCGACAGCCGCGGCGCGTCGCCGCCGTCGGCGGCCGGGGCGGCGGCCAGCCGCCGGAACTCGCCCAGGACGAGGGCGGCGAGCCCGGGGGTGAACACCGCGTCGCCGTCGGCGGTGCGCCGCACCGCGTCGACGAACTCCGCCCGGGCGGAGGACTTGAGCAGGTAGCCGACCGCGCCCGCCTTCACCGCGTCGAGCACGTCCTGCTGCTCGCCGCTGGCGGAGAGCACCAGCACGCGCACGCCTGGGTGGGCCGCGCGCAGGCCGCTGGTCACCTCGACGCCGGACATGTCCGGCAGCTGCAGGTCGAGCACGACGACGTCCGGCCGGGCGGCGCCGGCGACCCGCAGCGCCTGGGCGCCGTCGGCGGCCGTCGCGACGACGTCGTAGCCGGCCTCGGCCAGGTCCCGCGCGACCGCGTCGCGCCACATCGGATGGTCGTCGACCACCATGACCCGAATCGGTCCGCTGCGTCCCACGTCCGCACCTTAAGCCCGTTCCGGCGACCGCGCCACCGATACGCCCGCCCGCCGCGGCAGCCGGAGCGCCACCTCGGTGCCCTCGCCCGGGGCGGAGCTGATGGTGGCCGAACCGCCCAGGTCGCGCAGCCGGCCGCGGATGGAGTGGGTGACGCCGAGCCGTCCGGCCGCGGCCGCCTCGGCCAGCCGGCCGTCCGGGATACCGGGGCCGTCGTCTCTGATCGTCACCGTGACCAGCCCCGGCTCTTCCTCGACGAGCACCCACGCGCGGGCCTGCTCGCCGCCATGGCGCCGCACGTTGTCCAGCGCCGCCCGCATCGCCCTCGCCAGTTCGTCCGCCTCGGTCCTGTCGACCAGCACCGCCTGCGCCGGAACCGACACGGTGACCCGATCGGTCTGGGCCGGCAGCAGCAGCGCGCGCAGGTCAAGCGCCTCCGTCGCGCCCGCCGCCAGCGCGCCCGCCTGGGCGGCCTCGATCCCGCCTCCGACCAGCGCCCGGAGCGCGGCCTCCTGCTGGCCCGCGAGGCGGCCGAGCTCGGCCGCGGTGCCGCCCGCCTCGGCCCCCCTCCGCTGCACCAGCGCCAGCACCTGCAGGACCGAGTCGTGGATGTGGCGGGCCAGTCGTTCCCGCTCCCGGCTGGCCGCCTCGACCTCGGTCGCGTGCTGCCGTTCCGCCTCCACCTCGGCCGCGAGCCTGGCCAGGTGGCCGACGATCACCCCGGACAGCAGCAGCAGCACAACGCCGTTGAGCGCCACGCTGAGCGCGGTGCCGCGGGCCAGCGCGAGATCGCAGCCGGACATGATCACGGCGGTGATCAGGCCGGCCCGCCGGCCGTCGCGAATCGCCCAGGCCAGCACCGGTCCCGCCAGCCAGGTCGCGGTCACCGGCGGCACCCCGCGATGCAGGGCCGACGGGTACTGCAGGGCCGCGGTGCTCAGCAGCAGCGCGGCGGTGACCGCGAAGTCGACGCTGAGCAGCAGCCGGGTGCGACGGTCGGGCCGCGCGTAGGCGACGGTGGTGCCGATCGTCCAGAGCGTCATCACCCCGATGACACCCCACGCCCAGCCCGGCCGGGAGTACATGCTGCGGTCGATGACGGCCAGTCGCACGATCGCGTAGCCGAGGCTGGCGAACCGGAACACCGCCAGCGCCCGCCACAGCGGCTCGGAGCTTCCGCGCTGGCTCGGGATGCCCCGCCGGCCAGCGGTCCCGGTCCGGCCGTCCCACCACGCGCTCGCTGGCCCCACGGTGCGAAACCCATCTACTCGGCGGACTATTCACCATTCTGCCCTAATTGTTTCCGGCCGGCTTTCCTTGGCTGAATGCAAAGGAGTCCGGATGGTTGAGGCCGCGCCCGCCCGTGGTAGAGGTAAGTCATGACTGTCGGCGGCGCGACGACGATGCGGGCGTGGGTAGTCGACCGCCAGGCGCCGGTGGAGACCAGCCCGCTGCGGCACGTGCAGAAGCCGGTGCCGGCCCCGGCGCCGGGCGAGCTGCTGGTCCGGGTGCTGGCCTGCGCCGTCTGCCGGACCGACCTGCACGTCATCGAGGGCGACCTGCCGGTCCACCGCGAGCACGTCACGCCCGGCCACATGGTGGTCGGCACGGTGGCGGCGCTCGGCGAGGGGGCCGGCGACTACGCGGAAGGCGACCGGGTGGGCGTCGCCTGGCTGCGGCACACCGACGGGACGTGCCGCTACTGCCGCCGCGGGAACGAGAACCTCTGCCCCAACTCGCTCTACACCGGCTGGGACGCCGACGGCGGCTACGCGGACTACACGACCGTTCCCGCCCCGTTCGCTTACCGGCTGCCGGCCGACGTCGACGACGTCGAGCTGGCGCCGCTGCTGTGCGCCGGGATCATCGGCTACCGGGCGCTGCTGCGCGCGTCGCTGCCGGAGCACGGCCGGCTCGGACTGTACGGGTTCGGCGACAGCGCTCACCTGACCGCCCAGGTCGCGCTGGCCCAGGGCGCCACCGTGCACGCCCTGACCCGGGGCGAGTCGTCCCGGCGGCTGGCGCTCGAGCTCGGCGCGGCGTCGGCCGGCGGCGCCTACGACGCGCCGCCGGAACCGCTCGACAGCGCGATCCTGTTCGCGCCGGTCGGGGACCTGGTCCCGGTCGCCATGCGGGCGCTCGACCGCGGCGGCGTCCTCGCCGTGGCCGGGATCCACCTGACCGACACCCCGCCGCTGAACTACGAGCGGGAGCTGTTCTACGAGAAGGAACTGCGCAGCGTCACGTCCAACACCCGGCAGGACGGGCGGGAGTTCCTGGCGCTGGCCGCGCGGTACCACGTGCGGGCCACCACGCACATCTACCCGATGGCGCAGGCCCAGCAGGCGCTGCAGGACCTGAAGGCCGGCGCCTTCGACGGGGCAGCCGTTCTCGTCAACGACTAGCCCGTCGGAGGCTCGCCGACAGCGCCCGATCTCCTCGACCATTGTCGAATTCATGTCCGGCGACGCCGCCGCGCGTCGCGCCTGACGGAATCCTTATTCAGTGCGCAATTTGCCAATTGTCTATACGCACTGTTCGGGCTTGGCCCCGAGTGACACTAGGTGCCCGCTGTTTACGTTGCGGCGCGGTTCCTGTACGGTGTCACCCGAAACCCCTGAAACTGGACTAGAACTCTCTATAATCTGCCAAATGCCAACTGCCCGGAGATATGATGAGTGACCGTACCATGCCGCCTGTCGCGACAAGTGTCGCGCCCGCGCGCCTTGAGCCTGACGCGATCAGCGTCGCGCAGGATACGCTGATTGGGCTGGCCGATACCGGGCCAACGGTGTCGATATCTTTCAGCCTGGTCCTGCTTATCTCGGCTACCGCCTACGGGGCGCCGCTGATCCTGCTGATAACGGCGATTCCGATGCTGATCATCGCGAACGCCTATCGGCGGCTGAACCTGTGGAACGCCAACTGCGGCGCGTCGTTCGAGTGGGTCGGGCGGGCGATCAACCCGTATCTCGGCTACATGACCGGATGGCTGATGCTGGCCGGCACGCTGTTTGGCACCCTGACGCCGGTTACCGCGGTCGGCCCCTCGGTCCTGGCCGTATTCAACCAGCCGGCCAACAGCAAGTGGCCGAACATCGCCATTGCCACGGGCCTGATCGTGGTGATGGGGGCTATCTCCGTCATCGGCATCAGAATGACGGCGCGCACCCAGGTGGTCATCGGGATCATCGAGTACGCGATCCTCATTGTCCTCGCGGTGTGGGGCCTGACGTGGGTCCTCGGTCACCACGCGGGCACCGTTCACATCACCTCGGGCTGGTTCAGCCTGCACGGCATCGGCGGCCAGGGCAGCCTGGTCGGGGGCTTCCTGATCACCGTGTTCATGTTCAGCGGCTGGGACGGCACGCTCTACGTCAACGAGGAAGTCAAGCACCGGCGGGAGAACCCGGGCCGGGCGGCGATGATGGCGGTGGGCGTCGCGGCGGTCCTGTTCATCCTCGCGCAGATCGGCCTGCAGGGCGTGGTCTCGTACAACAAGCTCAACAGCAACAGCACCTCGGTGCTCGTGTACCTGGGCGACACGCTGACCGGGCACAGCTACGGCGGCCAGATAGCCGCCCTCGCGCTCGCCCTGTCGGTGATCGCCGCGACCGGGGTCGGAATTGTGCTCAGCGCGCGGATCGCCTACGGCATTGCCAGCTACCGCGCGTTGCCGGAGAGTCTGGCCAACGTTTCCCAGCGGTTCAGGACGCCCGCCGTGGCGACCGTCGTTGCCAGCCTGATCCTGCTCGCGCTCGGCTGGGTGTACCTGCTGACGACCTCGGTGCAGAGTGCTTTCAGCTACGTGCTGAACAACACGGGAATCCTCTACGCCACGTTCTACTGCATCACCGCGCTCGCGGCGATCGTTTACTACCGGCGCCGCGTGCTCAGCAACCTCAGCGATGCGATCACCCTCGGCCTGCTGCCGCTGGCCTCGATTGTCTTCCTCGGCTTTGTCGCGATCAAGTCGATGCTCTCCGCGCCGGCCGCGCAGAATTACTCGCTCCTCGGCTTCCTCGTCGTGGGCCTGGTCCTGATGCTGATCGCCCGGTTCGTATGGAAGTCGTCGTTCTTCGGGACCAGGCGCGAGAGCTGGACGCCGGGTAACAAGGCGTAGAACTCCGCACGCTAGTCAAGCGGCGGCCCGGCCCCTGCACAGGGACCGGGCCGTTCGCCGTTGCGCTAGGAACGGACGAGGTCCGCCACGCGGGCCAGGTGGCGGGGGTCGCAGCTGACGGAGAACGTGGTCAGGACGGTCTGCTTCCAGCGCTGGATCTCGTCGGCGATCTTGGCCCACGGACCGATCAGGGCGACGTCCTCCACCAGAGCGGTGGGGACCGCCGCGATCGCGCCCTGCTTGTCGCCCGCCAGGTAGGCGTCCTGAATGGTCTTGGCCTCGGCCTCGTAGCCCATCCGGGCGAAGACCTCGTGGTGGAAGTTGACGCCGCGGGCGCCCATCCCGCCGATGTAGAGGGCGAGGGTGGGCCGCAGCCGGTCGGCGGCGCGCTCGAGGTCGTCATCGGGGACGATCGCAAGCGGGCCGCCGACGACGTCGAAGGTGCCGGCCGCGTGCCGGGCGCCGGGGCGGGCGAAGCCCTCGGCCAAGGCGGCGGCGTAGAAGTCGTTCATCGCGGGCGAGAAGAAGATGACGTTCCAGCCGTCGGCGATCTCGGCCGCCAGGGCGACGTTCTTGGGCCCCTCGGCGCCGAGGTAGATCGGGATCTCGGTCCGGTACGGGTGCAGGATCGATCGCAGCGGCTTGCCAAGACCGGTGCCCGCCTGCAGCGGGAGCTGGTAGTGCCTGCCGTCGTAGCTGACCGGCTCGCCGCGGGCGATGACCAGCCGCAGGATGTCGATGTACTCGCGGGTGCGCTCGAGCGGCCGGGGGTACGGCTGGCCGTACCAGCCCTCCACCACCTGCGGGTTGCTGGTGCCGATCCCGAGCAGCACCCGGCCGCCGGTGAGGTGGTCCATGGTCATCGCGGTCATCGCCAGCGTGGTCGGCGGGCGGGCCGACAGCTGCGAGACCGAGGTGCCGAGCTGGACCCGCGAGGTCCGCGACCCCCACCAGGCGAGCGGCGTCCACGCGTCGCTGCCGTAGGCCTCGGCCGTCCAGACCTGGTCGAACCCGAGGCGCTCGGCCGCGTCGAACAGGTCGGCCGCGCCCGCCGGCGGCCCGGCGCCCCAGTAGCCGGAGACGACGGCGGTCCTCACCGCAGCCGGTCCAGCGCCTCGCCGGTCTCCCGCACGAGCGTCGCGATCACGTCCGCGACCGGTCGGATCTCGGTGATCCGGCCGACGATCTGCCCGGCCGGCATCGGCACCACGTCCGGCGCGCCCGCGCGCATGAGCCGCTGGTGCGCCTGGGCCACGAGCACGTTCTGCAGCGGCATCGGCAGCGGCGCGGGGGCGCCCGGCTGCTCCCAGGCGGCCGTCCAGCGGTTCCGCAGCAGCCGGGCGGGCTTGCCGCTGTAGATCCGGGAGCGGACGGTGTCGGACGAGGTGGCGGCCAGCAGCGCCTGCTGGACGGCGGGGGCGCTGGTGGTCAGCTCGTACTCCTGGGTCAGCAGCCAGGCCGACCCCATCCAGACGCCGGCCGCGCCGAGCGCGAGGGCGGCCGCGATCTGGCGGCCGCAGCCGATCCCGCCCGCGGCCAGCACCGGCACCCGGTCGCCGACCGTGTCGACGATCTCAGGGATCAGCACCATGCTGCCGATCTCGCCGGTGTGCCCGCCGGCCTCGTATCCCTGGGCGACGACGATGTCGACCCCGCCCGCGACCTGGTCGCGGGCGTGCTGCGCCTTGCCCGCCAGCGCCGCCACCAGCATGCCGCGGTCGTGGGCGCTGGCGATGACGTCGGCCGGCGGCGGGCCGAGGGCGTTGGCGATCAGCCGGGCCGGGTGCGCGAGCGCGACCTCGACGTGCTTGCGCGCGATCGAGTGCAGCCAGCCGATCACGCCCTCGCCGCCGGGCGCCCCGTCCGGCAGCGGCGGCACCCCGAGCTCGAGCAGCGTCCGCTCGACGAAGTCCCGGTGCCCGGGCGGTATCAGCTCTTCCAGGTCCCTGACGGCGCCCTCGGCCGGCATCCGGGCGGGCATGACCACGTCCACGCCGTAGGGCCGTCCGTCGGTGTTGGCGTCCATCCAGTCGAGCACCGCGTCCAGCTCGGCCGGGTCGTTGAACCGGACGCAGCCGAGCACGCCCAGCCCGCCGGCCCGGCTGATCGCGGCGGCGACGTGCTCGGACGGGGTGAACCCGACGATCGGGTGCTCGATGCCGAGCAGCTCGCAGATCGGCGTCCGCACGGTCACGGCGCCCTTTCTGCCTGGGCCGGGGTGGCGGGCGGATGCTCGGCGACGTACTGCCGGGCCCAGCCGTAGTCGGCCTTGCCCGACACGGTGCGGCCGACCGCGTCGACGAACCAGACCGTGCGCGGCGCCTTGTAGCCGGCCAGCCGGCCGTGCACGTGCGCCTCGAGCGCGGCCGGGTCGGCGGCGCCGCCGGGGCGGAGCTGGACCAGCGCGGCCACCCGCTGGCCGAGGCGGCCGTCGGGCACCCCGATGACGAGGGCGTCGAACACGTCCGGATGCGACTTCAGCGCGCCCTCGACCTCCTCCGGGTAGACCTTCTCGCCGCCGGTGTTCACGCAGGTGTTGCCCCGGCCGAGCATGGTGATCGCGCCGTCCGCCTCGACCCGCGCCCAGTCCCCAGGCACCGCGTAGCGCCGGCCGTTCACCTCGGTGAACATCTCGGCCGTCTTGACCGGGTCCTTGTAGTAGCCGAGCGGTATGTGCCCGCCCCGCGCGAGCTTCCCGGTCTGCTCCAGGCCGCACACCGCGCCGGCCTCGTCGATCACGATCACGTCGGGCCCGGCGTTGACGGTGGGCCCGCCCCGGTGCTCGTCGTCGACGTTGACGAACGCGAGGCCGGCGAAGCCGGTCTCGGTCGAGCCGATCGCCTCGCTGAGGTACGCGTTGGGAAGCGCCTTGGCGCACGCCTCCTTGACCGCGGGCGAGAACAGCGCCGCGGTGGAGTTGAGCGAGATCAGCGAGGAGGTGTCGTAGTCGCCTTCGGCGAGCGCCTCCATCAGCGGCCGCGCCATCGCGTCGCCGATGATCGACAGCACGTTGACCTGGTGCCGCTGCACCGCCGCCCAGACCGCGTGCGGATCGAACTTGGGGAGGATCACGGCCGTGTCCCCGATGAACAGGCTGGCCAGGGTGGCGACCATGGCGGCGCCGTGGATGAGCGGCGCGGGCGCCATCCGGACCATGCCGTCGTCCTCGGCCCCGGTGCGGGACTGCGACCACTCGTCGTCGAGGGTCTCGCCGGTGACGAAGTCGATGCCGCCGCCGAGCGTGCGCCAGATGTCCTCGTGCCGCCACATGACGCCCTTCGGGTGCCCGGTGGTCCCGCCGGTGTAGATGATGTAGATGTCGTCGGCGCTGCGCGGGCCGAAGTCGCGCGCGGCCGACGCGGCCAGCACCGCGTCGCCGTAGTTGCCGCCGATCGTCGTCCTCGGCAGACCCGGCGACACCACCGCGTCGACGATCGGCGCTAGGGCCTGGTCGTGGACGAGGGCGCACAGGTCGGAGTCGCGCAGGTGGTACGCGAGCTCGTCGGCCAGGTAGCGGAAGTTGATGTTGATGGCCACCGCCCGGAGCTTGATCGCCGCCAGCAGCGTGGCCACCGCCTCGACCGAGTTATGGGCGTAGAGGCCGACGTGACCGCCGGGGCCGACGCCCTGGGCGGCCAGGTGGTGGGCCAGCCGGTTGGCCTCTTCTTCGAGCTCGCTGTAGGTGACCTGCAGGTCGCCGTAGATCAGCGCGACCCGGTCAGGGAACGTGTCGGCGGCGTGCTCGAAGATATCGGCCATATTCAGTGCCATGGGTAGAAACTAGAACGTGTTACTGTTCAGGGCAATAGGTAAGCCGGGACGGCGGGCGGGAAAGACACCATGAGCGACTTGCCCCATGCGCTGATTGAGCAGCGCGGACACGTTCTTATCGTCACGATGAACCGGCCGGAGGCGCGCAACGCGCTCAGCCCGTCGATGATGGCGCTGATGCGGCAGGCGTGGGACCAGGTCGACGCCGACCCCGGCATCCGGGTCTGCGTGCTGACCGGGGCGGGCGGCGCGTTCTGCGCGGGGGCTGACCTCAAGGCGATGACCAGCGATCATCCCGGCTCGCGGCTGGGCGACTTCGACCTGTCGGTGATCGAGCCGCTGCTCAAGGGGCGGCGGCTGACCAAGCCGCTGATCGCGGCGGTGGAGGGGCCGGCCATCGCCGGCGGGACCGAGATCCTGCAGGCGTGCGACATCCGGGTCGCGGGCGAGAGCGCGCGGTTCGGCGTGTCTGAGGCGCGCTGGGGGCTGTTCCCGCTGGGCGGGTCGGCGGTCCGGCTGCCGCGGCAGATCCCCTACACCCTGGCGGCCGACCTGCTGCTGACCGGGCGGCATATCAAGGCGCCTGAGGCGCTGTCGATGGGGCTGATCGGCCACGTCGTCCCGGACGGGCAGGCCCTGGCCAGGGCGCTGGAGATCGCCGACGCGATCGCCGCCAACGGGCCGGTGGCGGTGCGCGCGATCCTGGCGACGATGCGGGAGACCGAGGGCATGGCGGAGAACGACGCCTTCAAGATCGAGGCCAAGCTGGGGGCGGCGGTGTTCGCCAGCGACGACGCGCGGGAGGGGCCGCGCGCGTTCGCGGACAAACGGGGGCCGGAGTTCCGGGACGCGTGAACGGCGGGGAGTCGCCCGGGCCCGTTCGAGAAAATTGATTTGTCTTTATATCGACTTATCGCGCGCGGCCCAGTACGGATCTCGCAGCCGCCGCTTGTACAGCTTCCCGTTGGGGTCGCGCGGCAGCTCGGCGACGTAGTCGATCGTGCGGGGCAGCTTGAACTTGGCGATCCGGCCATCGAGGAAGCCGAGCAGCTCGGCGGTCAGCTCGGGGCCGGGGGCGACCCCGTCGGCCGGCTGCACCACCGCCTTGATCTCCTCGCCCCACTCCTCGTGCGGGATGCCGAAGACGGCGACGTCGGCGACCGCCGGGTGGCAGGACAGCTCTGACTCGATCTCGGCCGGGTAGATGTTGACCCCGCCCGAGATGATCATGTCGCCCTTGCGGTCGCACAGGTAGAGGTAGCCGTCGGCGTCGAGGTAGCCGATGTCGCCGACGGTGAACATGCCCCGCGCGCGGGACGCGAGCGTCTTCTCCCGGTCCTTGTGATACTCGAACGTGGAGGCGCCCATCCGCAGGTAGACCAGGCCGGGCTGGCCGGCCGGGGCGTCGTCGCCGCTGTCGTCGAGGACCCGGACCTCGGAACCAGGCCAGGCGGCGCCGACCGATCCCGGCCGTTCGAGCCACTCCCGGGCGGTGATCACGCTCCCGCCGCCCTCGGTCGCCGCGTAGTACTCGACCACGACCGGCCCCCACCAGTCGAGCATCCGCCGCTTGACCTCCTGCGGGCACGGCGCGGCGGCGTGGATCATGCAGCGCAGCGAGCTGACGTCGTATTGGGCGCGGACCGCGTCGGGCAGCGCCAGCAGCCGCTTGAACTGCGTCGGCACCATGTGGCTGCTGGTCACCCGGTGCCGTTCGACCAGCGCGAGCAGGGTTTCCGGGTCGAAGCGGTCCATCAGCACGACCGGGTGGCCGAGCGTGATGGAGATCGTCGCGAAGTTCAGCACCGCCGTGTGGTACAGCGGCGAGCAGCACAGGTGCACGTGGCCGTCGTACGGCTTGAGCCCGAAGATGCCGAAGAACCAGGTCGTGAACGGCGGCACCGCGTCCGGGTCCTCGCCCGTCAGCGCCCGGCGCACGCCCTTGGGGCGGCCCGACGTGCCCGACGTGTACAGCATCGGGGCGCCGGCCGTGCGCTCGGCCGGGCGGCCGGAGTCGCCGGCCCCGAGCTCGGCCAGCGGGGCGAAGCCGGGGACGTGACCGACCGAGAATCTGGCGTTCGCGCCGATCCCGGCGAGGTCGGCCGCGGCCGCCGCGACGCCCGCGAACCGCTGGTGGGCGATGAACGCGCCCGCCTCGCTGTCGCCGAGGATGTAGGCGACCTCGGCCGCGGTCAGGTGCCAGTTGACCGGGACCACGTAGAGCCCGGTCTGCATCGCGGCGAAGAACAGCGCGAGCGCGTCGGCGCCGTTGGGCAGCATCCCGGCCACGGTCGCGCCGGGGGCGAGCCCGAGCGCCTGCAGGCCCCGCCCGATTTGGTCGGCGCGGGCGGCCAGCTCGGCGTAGCTGACCACGGTGCCGTCGGGCTCGATCACCGCCGCCCGGTCCGGGTCATGCGCTGCGATGGTCCACAAGCCGATGTCGCTCACGGGCCCAATCTAGAACGCGTTCTCAGTTGGGACAAGCAATTACTAGAACACGTTCTACTATGGATGGGTGACCGAGACGCAGCTGCACGCGCCGATGGAGATCGCCTTCGACTACACCCGGTCGCTCGGGCCGGTGCTCGGGGAGTTCATGACCGGCCTGCGGGACCGGCGCATCCTCGCCGCGCGCGGTGCGGACGGCCGGGTGCACGCGCCGCCGTTCGAGTACGACCCGGTGACGAGCCTGCCACCGTCGGAGCTGATTGAGGTGGGGCCGGCCGGGACCGTGATCAGCTGGTCGTGGCTGCCGGCGCCGCTGGCCGGGCAGCCGCTCGACCGGCCGTTCGGGTGGGCGCTGATCCGGATCGACGGCGCCGACACGGCGCTGCTGCACGCGGTCGACGCCGGGTCGGCCGCCGCGATGCGGACCGGCCTGCGGGTGCGGCCGCGGTGGGCTCACCAGCGGGTCGGCAGCATCCGCGACATCGCGTGCTTCGAGCCGGGCGAGGCCGCCGCCGCGCCGACCGACGACGTTCCGGACGACGCAGCGCCGGTCACGATGACGATCACCCCCGTCCGGCTGCGTTACGAGCACACCGCGTCCGCCGCCGAGAGCGCCTACCTGCGCGGGCTGTCGGAAGGCAGGCTGATCGGCCAGCGCTGCCCCGCCTGCGGGAAGGTGTACGTCCCGTCCCGGGGGGTGTGCCCAGCCGACGGGGTGCCCGCCGACAGCCAGGTCGAGCTGCCCGACATCGGCACCGTCACCACCTTCTCCGTCGTCAACGTGGGGTACCCGGGGCAGAAGGTCACCCCGCCCTACGTGGCCGCGGCGGTGCTGCTTGACGGGGCCGACATCGCGTTCCAGCACCTCATCCTCGGCTGCGAGCCGGCCGAGGTGCACCTCGGCATGCGGGTGCGGGCGGTCTGGCGACCGCGGGATGAGCGGGACACGACGGCCGAGAACATCAGCCACTTCGGGCCGGCCGGGGAGCCGGACGCCCCCTACGAGACCTATGCGAGGTTCATTTGACCGAGGTGGCCGTGGTCGGCTTCGCCCAGTCGCCGGTTCGGGTCCGCGAGGACGCGACCACCGGCGGGGTGGAGATGCTGGTGCCGATCTTCGCCGACGTGTTCCGGGCGACCGGGCTGGCCAAGGCCGACATCGGGTTCTGGTGCTCGGGGTCGTCGGACTACCTGGCCGGGCGGGCGTTCTCGTTCGTGCAGGCGGTCGACGCGATCGGCGCGGTCCCCCCGATCAGGGAATCGCACGTGGAGATGGACGGTGCGTGGGCGCTGTACGAGGCGTGGGTGAAGATCGCCACCGGCGAGGTCGACACCGCCCTCGCCTACGGGTTCGGCAAGTCGTCGGGGGCCGAGCTCCGGCGGGTGCTCGCCCTGCAGCTCGACCCGTACCTGGTCGCGCCGCTGTGGCCGGACTCGGTGTCGGTCGCCGCGCTGCAGGCCCGGCTCGGCCTCGAGGCGGGCCTGTGGACCGAGAAGGACATGGCCGAGGTGGCCGCGCGCAGCCGGGCGGCGGCGGTCACGAACCCGGCCGCGCAGGTGTCGGGCGATTTCTCTGCTGAGGAACTGCTCGGACGGCCGTACGTGGCCGACCCGCTGCGGGCGCACGACTGCGCGCCGGTCGGCGACGGGGCGGCGGTGGTGATCCTGGCGTCCGGGGACCGGGCCCGCGAAGTGTGCGCGCGGCCGGCCTGGATCAGCTGGTTCGGTCACCGGATCGAGTCGGGGTCGCTCGGGGCGCGGGACCTGCTGGCGCTGCCGCCGCTCGGGCCCGCCGGCGGCCCGTCGGTTGACGTGGCCGAGTTGCACGCGCCGTTCACCCACCAGGAGATCGTGCTGCGCCGGGCGCTCGGGCTCGGCGCCGAGGTCGAGGTCAACCCGTCCGGCGGCGCGCTCTGCGGCAACCCGATGTTCGCGGCCGGGCTGGCGCGGATCGGGTGCGCGGCCGAGGCGGTCATGGCCGGCCGGGCGGGCCGGGCGCTCGGGCACGCGACCAGCGGGCCGCTGCTGCAGCAGAACCTGGCCTGCGTGCTGGAGGGGCGTTGACATCCTCCCCCGCCTGAAGGCGGGGCATTCCAACTACGACGCTAGGAGCGTGAGTTGAGGTTCGCGGTTCATTGGCCGGCTGATGCCGTCGCCTCCCCGCGCTTTCACCGCATGCCCTGCGGCGATGTTGCGTGCCGCGTTCACGTCAGCGTTGCAGGCGAAGTTGCAGGCCGTGCACAGGAATGCCGCTTGGCTCTCACGGTTCTCCCTGGCGACGTGCCCGCACGCACTGCAACGCTGCGACGTGTACGCGGCTGGTACCTTCTCGACCCGGCCGGGGGCCTTGTCTTCAAGCCTGGAGGCGAGCAGTCCCCAACCGGACTTGCCGATGCCCCGGTTCAGGCCCGTCTTCTGGGCGACGTTCCGGCCCGGCGTGTCTTTGGTGCCGCTGGCCGAGCGGGTCATGCTCGTGATCTTGAGGTCCTCGACGCGTATCACGTCGAACCTGCGGGCGAGATCGGTGCTGGTCTTCTCCACCCAGTCCTTGCGCCGGTCGGTCTCGCGGGCTTTCAGCCGGGCGACCGAGGCCTTGACCTTGCCGCGCCGGTTCGACCCGCGCCCGGCCTTGGCGAGCTTCCGTTCCAGCCTCACGAGCCTGCGTTGCTCGCGGGCGCTCAGGCCCGGGCAGCTCAGCATCTCGCCCGTCGACAGCGCGGCTGTCACCTTGACGCCACGGTCCACGCCGACAACCTCGCCAGTGCCCGGCGCCGGCGCCGGGTGTGGGATGTGCGCGAACGCGACGTGCCACCGGCCCGCGCGGTC
>DATCGA010000522.1:0-10215 GCA_036509215.1 Trebonia sp. | reverse complement strand
GCCCTCGTCGGGCTGACGAAGCGGTTCCACCACGGCCACGCGGCCGCGGTCGACAATATCGACCTGTCGGTGACCGGCGGCGAGTTCTTCTCGCTGCTGGGGCCGTCCGGCTGCGGCAAGACGACCACCCTGCGGCTGGTCGCGGGGTTCGAGGAGCCGACGGCGGGCCGGATCCTGCTCGACGGGGTCGACGTCTCCGGCGTTCCGCCGCACAAGCGCAACGTCAACACGGTGTTCCAGAGCTACGCGCTGTTCCCGTTCATGTCGGTCTCCGACAACGTGGCGTTCGGGCTGAAGTACGCGGCATGCTCCAAGGCCGAGCTGAAGACGCGGGTCGGCGAGGCGCTGGCGCTGGTCGACATGACTTCGTTCTCGTCGCGACGTCCGTCGCAGCTGTCGGGCGGACAGCAGCAGCGGATCGCGCTCGCCCGGGCGCTGGTGCTTAACCCGGCCGCGCTGCTGCTCGACGAGCCGCTCGGGGCGCTGGACGCCAAGCTCCGCCGGTCGCTCAAGGTCGAGCTCAAGGCGCTCCAGGAGCGGGTCGGGATCACGTTCATCTACGTGACCCACGACCAGGAGGAGGCGCTGACGATGTCCGACCGGCTGGCGGTCATGCACGCCGGCCGGATCGCGCAGATCGGCACCCCCCGCGAGGTGTACGAGGAGCCGACCGACTCCTACGTGGCCGACTTCCTCGGCGCCGCGAACTTGATCGAAATCTCTGTTCTCGAACGGACCGTTGGCTCGAGCGCCACCCTCAAGCTGGGCGATTCGGTGCTGACGACGTCCGGCGTGGTCCCGGCTTCGCCGGGCGAGAAGGCGCAGGCGGTCATCCGGCCGGAGCGGATCCGGGTGGAGTCGCACGGGTCGGAGGGCCCGAACCGGGTGCCGGCCATGGTCGAGCGGGTGGTCTACCTGGGCGCGGCCACGCAGGTCATGCTGCGGCTCGCGACCGGGGAGTCGCTGCAGGCGGTCATCCCCAACGACGAGTCGGCGGCGACGTGGGCGCAGGGCACCCCGGTGCACTGCTGCCTGCCGGCCGACGGCATCCGGGTGCTGGCGCCTGCCGACGTCTCCGAGTCCACCCAGGCGGCGGAGTCGCTCGCGAGCTGAGTCGGTACCGGAGTCAGTCGTCGGTCGCCGGAGTCGCTGGTTCAGTGGTGTCACCGGAACCGTTGTGATCGATGGCGCCGTGATCGCGGCCGGTGAGAACGGCGATCGACGAGAGGATGCCAGTGTCCCTGTTGCCGACGAGTTCCCAGGCACGCGTGATTCCGATGAGTAGCAGCGTGACGAGGACGTAGCCGAGGAACTCGGGGCCGAACACGCTGGTCTGACCTGAGGTCAGCCCGATGCCGGAGGCGAGCTCGCCGCCGAACGCCGCCAGTAGGATCGTGATCAACCCGGCCTGCCGCAGCGCCTGTTCCCGCGACACGGTGGGGCTGGTCACGATCGACCGCACGCTCGCGGCGGTGAACAAGACGCCGATCGAGCCCGACACGATGGCCGCGTACCCGGCGTTGCCGTCTGGCACTAGGCCGTAGAGCGAGACCGCGAGAGCGCTGATGAACGCCACCAGGGCGGAGGCGGCGCGGATCTCCTGGATGACGGTCGGCCGTACCGTCCTGCCCTCGCGCGGCGCGACCGAGATCGCGACGAACAGCAGCCCGATCAGCCCGGCCGCGCAGGTGGCCACCGCCGTGAGCAGTTCACGGTAGGTCTCAGTCAGCACCGGGCCGACATTACCAGCGGGCACTGTGCGCCAAATCCCATCCGTCCGCCGATCCGGCGCGGAATGCCCGGCGGTTCCGTCTGGTTGCCAGCGATTATGACGACTGTGGGACTCATCGGAAGCGGAATGATCGGCGGCACGCTGGCGACGCTGGCCGTGGATGCCGGGTACAACGTGGTGCTGAGCAACTCGCGCGGCCCGGAGACGCTGCAGGACCTGGCGGCGGAGCTCGGCCCGCTCTGCCGGCCGGCCACCTGGGCGGAGGCGGCCGAGGCGGGTGACCTGGTGGTGGTCTCGACCCCGGTCAAGGCCTACGCCGGCCTGCCCGCCGGGCCGTTCGCGGGCAAGCCGGTGATGGACACCGGCAACTACTACCCCGAGCGCGACGGGCAGCTGGCGGAGCTCGACAGCGGAGCACTCACCAGCAGCGAGCTGCTCGCGCAGTTGCTGCCGGGTGCCTCGGTGGTGAAGGTCTTCAACAACATCTTCTTTCAGCACCTGAAGAACCTGGCCCGTCCGGCCGGGGCGGCGGACCGCTCGTACCTGCCCATCGCGGGCGACGACGCGGCCGCCAAGGCGGCGGTGACCGCGTTCCTCGACGCGATCGGGTACGGGGCGGTGGACGCCGGGTCGCTGGCCGACGGCTGGCGCCATCAGCCGGGAACGCCGGCCTACGGGCCGCCGTACGGGTCGTTCGACAACGAGAAGGGCACGCCCGCCAGCGCGGACGTGATCCGGGCGGCGCTGGCCGGCGCGACCCGGTAGGGCGGCGCGATAGCGCAACACGAGCATGTCGCCGACAGCGCGGCGAGAGCCTGGCCGGAGAACTGCACGGCGAATGCGTTCCGCGAACGTTGCCTGTTGGCGGTGCATACGACCCGGCTGTCACACTCGCACCACTGCAGCGGCGCTGGCGCTGGCGCCCCGTCGTCCCGTGAGCGTGGGCCGTTGCGGGCTGTGTACGACAATGCCGTTAAGTCTGGCGCGCGCTGGCACTCGTCACTGTGGCCCGTCTACCCGCTCTCGCTCTCAAATCTTCCCGTTTAAGCCAGAAGATCGAAAAGATCCATGGCGTTTCAGGTGCTATAGTCCCGGAAACGACATGGATTTCGAAAAGATGATCTTGCCGCGACGAGCACCGACTGATCGACAAGATCGCCGAGGACGAAATCCGGGTAGCCGCCTGCCGCGTTCATTGCGAACGCTGACCGGCTGGACCAGCCTCGGCCCGGACCCGCCCTAGTCGAGTGGCGAATGGAAGTACCAGAGCTGGCCTACGGCGTCCGCGATTACTCAGGCAGGTTCGTGGTGCGTGTCCCGGCAGAGGTTCACCGTCGCCTTGCCCGCGATGCCGCCGAACAGCATGTGAGTCTCAACCGGCTGGTGTCGGATCGGCTGGCCCGCGCCTAACCGGCTCACCCGGATCCGCCTATCTACTCTGTCGCCTCAATCAGTGGCGCAACGCTTCGCTATGCCCCTGACAGGGGGTAAATGAAGCAGCCTTATCGACGGTAATTGAGCCCGTGGAGTCGGTCACGGTCCGTTCGAGATGATGGGTTTGATCTGCCTGAACTGACTGGTCTTGCGGCTAGCCCTCGCCGGAGATGGCGGTGAGGGCGGCCAGGCCGTTACCGCCCTCACCGCGGGACAGGAGCCGGTAGCCGAGGTAGCCGACGATGACGATGATCAGGGACATCGCCAGCATGATGGAGCCGAGCGCGTTGAGGGCGGGGCCGCCGTTGCCGCCGTGCTGGGTGGAGTAGATGATCACGGACATCGGGGTGTTGCCCGCGCTCGAGGAGAGCAGGTCGACGATCACGAAGTCGTCGATCACGCCCGAGAAGACCAGCACCGCGCTGGCGAAGATGGCCGGGGCGAGCAGCGGCAGCAGCACCCGGCGGGCGACCTGGAACTGGTTCGCGCCAAGGTCGGCGGCGGCCTCCTCGTAATGCCGCCCGATCGTGACCAGGCGGGCCTGCACGACGATCGCGGGCCAGCTCACGTTCCAGGTGACCAGGCCGAGCACCTCGGCCACGGTGCCCAGGTGGACCGAGCTGAACAGCGTGGTGAAGACGAAGAACATCGACACGCCGAAGATCAGCTCGGGGATCACGTAGGACAAGATCATCACGAAGTTGAACGTGGCCGGGATCGGGCCGCGCCAGCGGTTGATGCCGAGCGCGAACGCGACGCCCAGCGGGACCGCGATGATCGTGGTCAGCACCGAGAGCCGGACGGTCTGGATGACGGCGGCGTGCAGCTGCGGGTCGTGCAGCACCGAGTTGACCGGGTCGCTGAAGTACCAGCGCCAGGAGAAGCCCTGCCAGCTCGACTGCGAGCGGCCGTTGTTGAACGAGAACAGCACCGCGATCGCGATCGGGGCCAGCGACCAGATCAGGTAGAGCCAGGTGAACCCCTCGAGGAACCACGGGTGCCGCCACGGGTTGCGCCAGAACGGCCGTCGGTTCTTCGCGGTCTCCGGCTCGCGAACCGCGGTGGCCGGGGCGTCGGCGGCGGGGGCGTTGGTCGTGGTCACTGGGCGGCCTCCCGGTTGGTGGCGATCACGTAGTAGACCATCGGGATTAGCAGGACGATCAGCACCATCAGCGAGAGCACCGCGCCCTGGCCCTCGAGGCCGGGCGTGCCGAGCTGGCCCTGGATCAGGTTGCCGACCATCGAGGTGGACGCCGCGCCGGACAGCATCTGGTTCGTGTAGTAGTCGCCCAGCATCGGCAGCACCGTGATCAGCAGGCCGGTCAGGATCGGCTGGCGCGACAGCGGCAGCGTGACGTGCACGAACGTCCGGAACCGGCCCAGGCCGAGGTCGCGGCCGGCCTCGAGCAGGGCCGGGTCGATCCGGTCGAGGCCCGCGTACAGCACGATAATCAGGTACGGGATGTAGCCGTAGACGAGGCCGAGCACGACCGTCACCGACTCGCCGCCGAGCCAGTTCACCGGGGAGACGCCGACCCAGCCGAGCGCCTTGTTCACGTAGCCGCCGGTGGAGAGCAGGTCGATCCAGGCCAGCATCCGCATCATGTAGCTGATCCAGAACGGCGCGATCAGCAGCACCAGGAACAGCGCCTTGCGACGGCCGGCGAACCGGGCCACGAAGTACGCCGCCGGGTAGCCGATCAGCAGGCACAGCAGCGAGGCGATCGCGGTGTAGACGAGCGTCCTGATAATGATCGGGCCGGCGAACGCCGAGCTGCCGAAGATGTCGCGCCAGACGTCGATGACGGCCGACGACGACCAGTCGAGCGGGTTCCAGACCGCGACCGGGGACTCGATAAGCTGGTCGAGCTTGCCCAGCGCGATCGCCAGCACCGCGTACACCGGCACGATGAACAGCACCAGGAGCCAGAGGATCCCCGGCGCGGCGAGCGCGATCCAGAATGCGTTTTTCCGCGTCTTGTTCATGGTCGCCCCTCGCCTAGACCCCGTTGCTGACCACGAGCCAGGCCTGCTGCCAGAGCGCGTCCGCGTCGACCGGGAGCTGGAGCTCGAACAGGCCCTGGCGGAAGTTGGTCGGCGTCACCACCGTCGAGGTGAGCGACGGCGGCAGGATCTGCTCCTTGACCAGCACCTGCGGCGTCACCCCGTTGAGGGGCTGCATGTAGCCGTTCCAGGAGATGTTCTCGAGCGCGTTCGGCAGGTCGAGCAGGTAGTTGAGGAACAGGTGGGCGAGCACCGGGCTGGCCGATGACTTCAGCACCACCATCGTGTCGTTGTTGACCGGGCACCTCCCGTCGGTCGGGACCCAGTAGCCGACCACGTCGACGTTGACGCCCTTGGGCACGTAGGACGCGGCGGCCGCCATGTCGCCCGACCAGGCGCTGGTTATCCACGTCTGACCGCCGGGGACGTCGGAGTAGTCGGTGTTGGCGATCCGCAGGTTGACGAGGCCGCTCAGGTCCTGAAGCGCCTGCCTGGCCAGGGCGATCTGCTGGTAGTCGGCGGTGTTCAGGTTGAAGATGCCGTTCTTCATCAGCCCCAGGCAGATGCCCTCGCGGTAGTCGTCGAGGATCGCCACCCGGCCGCGGTACTTCGGCTGCCACGGCATCGCCCACGGGTTCGCCATCGCGTAGGGGTTCTCGTGAACGAGGTCCTTGCGCCAGCTGATCCCGGTCGTGTAGATCGTGTACGGGACCGTGTACTGCCACTTCTTGTCGTAGAAGGGGTCGGTGTAGTCCGGCCAGGCCTGGGCGATGTTGGGGATGTAGGAGTGGCTCAGCGGCTGGATCAGCTGGCCCTCGACGAGCTGGCCCATCGTGTCCGGGGTCGCGCCGATCAGCAGGTCGAAGCTGAGCCCGCTGCGCAGCTTGGACAGCGCCTCGTCCATCGTGTCGAACGTGGTCAGCTGGACCTTGCACTTGTACTTCTTCGCGAAGGCGTTGACGCAGGCCTGGTTGATGTACGCGGTCCAGATGAAAACCTGGAGGGTGGCGTCCCGCTCGGGCGCCAGCCCCGGTTTGATCGCGGCGTTGCCGTCGAAGACCGGCCATTGCACGGGATTGTTCGGCCGGGGCAGCGGCAGCGTGCCCGAGCCGGTCAGGTCCGACGCGCATCCGGTCAGCGCGCCGCCCGCGCCGAGCGCCGCGAGCGCGGACAGGCCGACGCCGCCCTTCAGGAACCGACGGCGCGGGACGCCGTGGCCCTGCCAGCCTTCACGCGGGTGTACCAACGGCCGTCTCCCTACGCTGGCGCGACCTTGACTGAATGTTCGGTCAATTAGACTCTCCGACCGACGCGGCCGCAAGATTTCGTCTGTTAAGAATGCATTGCGGCTGTATCCGGAGAAGCGGCGTCCGCGGCGTGCGCTACGCGCTTACCGTCGCGGCGAATGACCGGAAGTTCGTGACAAGTCGGTTTATGTCCGATTCATCGTGCTGGACGGAGATCAGCCACTGCTCGACCTTGCCCCACGGCGGCAGGAAGACCCCGCCGTTGTGCTGGAACAGCCAGTGCGCGTGGCTCATCGAGTCGTCGATCGCCAGGAACTCGCGGTAGTCGCGGACCTCGCCCGCCCCGAACACCACGCAGCCCTTGGCCCCGGCCGTGACCACCCGGCCGTTCATCCCGAGCTCGTCGATGACCGCGCCGATCCCCTCGGCGGCCCGCACGCGCAGCCCGTCGATGTGCCGGTAGGCCGCCTCGGTGGCGACCTCGGTCAGCATCGCCCGGGCGGCCGCCATCGCCAGCGGGTTGCCGTTGAAGGTGCCGACCATCTCGTAGCCGCCGTTGGCGACGTGCTCCATCAGCTCGGCGCTGCCGCCGACGGCGGCCACCGCCACTCCCCCGCCGAGCGACTTGGCCAGGCAAACCAGGTCCGGGGTGACCCCGGAGAGCGCCGTGACGCCGCCAGGGCCGACCGTGAGGCCGGTCTTGACCTCGTCGAACGTGAGCACCGCGCCGTGGGCGTGCAGCAGGTCCTTGAGGCCGGCCAGGTAGCCGGGGAGCGGCGGGATGATGCCCGCGTTCATCATGATCGGCTCGACGATCATGCCCGCGATCTTGCCTGGGTGCTCGTTCAGCAGCCGGGCGACGCTGTCCAGGTCGTTAAAGGTCGCGACCAGCGTGAGGTCGGTGATCGCGGCCGGGATGCCGGTCGAGGAGGGGACCTGGTTGGGGCGCTCGCGCGGGCCGGCCTCGTCGGGGTCGGGCATCACCGAGACCTGGACCGAGTCGTGGTGGCCGTGGTAGCCGCCCTCGACCTTGATGATCAGGTCGCGGCCGGTGTAGGAGCGCATCAGGTGGACCGCGTCCATCGTCGCCTCGGTGCCGGAGTTCGCGAACCGCCAGCGCGGCAGGCCCCAGCGGCGGGCCAGCTCGCCCGCGACCACGATCGCGTCCTCGGTCGGCTGGGCGAAGTGGGTGCCCCGGCCGACCTGGTCGCGGACCGCCCGGGCGATGGCCGGGTGCGCGTGGCCGGCCAGCGCCGCGCCGTAGCCGCCGTGCAGGTCCACGTACTCGTTGCCGTCGGCGTCGTAGACCTTGGACCCGACCCCGTGGCTGAGCCAGACCGGCTGCGGCTGGGTGATCTGCCAGCTGGAGGTGACGCCGCCCGCCAGCACGCTCCTGGCCCGGGCGGCCAGCAGGGCTGATTTCGGCTGCCGCTTGACGAAGATCGATTCCTGGTCGGCGATGATGTCGGCGAGTCTGCTGTTGGCCGTGGTGAGCACGGTGGCGCCTCTTCCGGAGCTTGACTGACTGAATATTCATTCAATCCTTGACTGAATGTTCAGTCTAATTCGCCGCGCGGCTGACGGCAAGGAAGGATGACGAGGACCGGTAGCGTTGGCGCGTGACTCTCTATGACATTCCCGTGAAGACCCTGTCCGGCGAGGACTCCTCGCTCGGCGCGCTCGCGGGCAAGACGCTGCTCGTGGTGAACGTCGCCTCCAAGTGCGGGCTCACCCCGCAGTACGCGGCGCTTGAGGCGCTGCACGCACGGCTGGCCGACCGCGGTTTCTCGGTCGTCGGCTTCCCCTGCAACCAGTTCATGGGGCAGGAGCCGGGAACGGCCGAGGAGATCGAGCAGTTCTGCTCGACGACCTACGGGGTCACGTTCCCGATGTTCGAGAAGATCGAGGTCAACGGGGAGGGGCGGCACCCGATCTACGACGAGCTGACCGCGGTCCCCGACGCCGACGGCGCGGCGGGCGACGTCCAGTGGAACTTCGAGAAGTTCCTGCTCGACCCGGACGGGGCCGTGCTCGCGCGGTTCCGGCCGCAGACCGTGCCGGACGACCCCGAGGTGCTGGCGGCGATCGAGAAGCACCTGCCTGCCTGAGCTCGGCGGCGGCGCCCTTTGACCTGGCCGGTTTTCGGACCGGCCGGGCCTTCGGCTAGGTTGACCTGGGTGTTGGTCGCTAGCGCGGACTTGGCCGGTCAGGACAGCAGCCAGTAGACCTCCACCCGCTGCTGAGCCGGGTCATCGTTATGCGGCCCGTAGATCTCCCAGCGGATGCCACGTGGCCGGTGCCCGCGCGTGGCGCACCAGTCAACTACGGCTTCATGGGCCGCCCCGACGTCCCCGAAGGGGCCATGGTGGATGGTCATGGCCGTAGTCCCCCCGGGCAGCGCGGATGCCGCCACACGGCCGGTGAGCGCGCATGGCTCGCCGAGCAGGACGCCGACCTCCACGTTCGGCACACCGTCCAGGTACAGCATGACGTTGCGGCATCCCCGGTGGATCCCGCATGCGTGCAGGCAGTCCCACACCTCGCCGAGAAGCTGCCCCCACAGTGCAGGGAAGTCTCGCCACGTCGTCGTGGCGGCCACGACGACGGTCGGACGGCGCTCGGCCTCAACGAGGCTCACCTCGTAGTCCACCGGGGCTACTTGAGGACGCGGAACCGGAGCATGGTGAGGTCGCCCGACCGTTGGGTCTCGAGCGGCTCCAGGTCGATCCGGTCCAGGCCCGGGGACGAGAAGAAGCGGACGCCGTCGCCGAGCAGCACCGGCAGGACGAACACCAGGATCTCGTCCACCAGCCCGGCCCGCAGGCACTGGGCGGCGACGTCGGCGCCGAGGATCTCGAGGTTCTTGCCGCCGGCCGCGCGCAGCGCGGTGGCGACGGCGTCCTTGATATCGGTGGTGAGGAACGCGATTCCCGGGTACGGCTTGGCCGGCGGCTCGTGGGTGAGCACGAACAGGGCTCCCGCGTCGTAGCCGGGCTCGGGTTCGTCGTTGTCCGGGTCGGACATGCGCATCCCCACCTCGTGGGTCCGCCGGCCGATCAGGGCGGCGCCGGTGGCCGCCATCACCTCGGGGAACATCGTCTCCGTGCCGCCCGGCATGAAGTCGAAGACCCAGTCCATCGCGTCGCCCGGGCCGGCGATGAACCCGTCGAGTGACATGCACCTGTTCACGACCACTTTGCCGTTGCCGTTGCCCGCGCTCGCGCCGCTCACCACGCACCTCCGAAGGACCTTCCTGGCCGTCATCCCAGGCTGCGAGTGATGACGTTACCCGCGATCGGATCTCATCGCCGGGCCGGCCGAAATTGGGGCGGGCGCACATTGCGGCAGTGGCGGGGCGGGTTTAGCGTCCGCTCCATGACGACAATTGTTCTGGTGCACGGGGCGTGGGGCGGCTCCTGGGGATTCCGTTTGGTCCGCAGGCCGCTGCGCGAGGCGGGGCATGAGGTGTTCACTCCGTCCCTGACCGGCATCGGGGAGCGCTCTCACCTGACGTCGCCGCAGGTCAACCTGTCCACCCACGTGCTCGACGTGGTGAACACGATCCTCTACGAGGACCTGACCGACATCGTGCTGCTCGGCTTCTCCTATGGCGGCATGGTCGTGACCGGCGCCCTCGAGCACGTCGCCGACCGGGTGTCGCACCTGGTCTACCTGGACGCGTTCGTGCCCGCCGACGGCCAGTCGCTGGACGACCTGTCCGGCGCCGGGTACCGGCCCGGTGCCGTCGGGCCCGGGGCGACCTGGCTGGTGGAGCCGCTGCAGCGGCCGATGGACGAC
>DATCGA010000521.1:0-2692 GCA_036509215.1 Trebonia sp. | reverse complement strand
GTGACCGGCGCTTCTCGATTCCTGACCGGTCTGGTCACCTGTTTCGCCACGCACGCCGGCATCCCCGCCGTCGCGCGCGCCGCGTGGCGCCGGTAGGTGCTGGGCGGCATGCCGACCAGTTCGGTGAAACGGCTGCTGAAGGTGCCCAGCGATGAGCAGCCGACCGCGAAACAGACCTCGGTGACGCTGAGGCCGCCCCGGCGCAGCAGCGCCATCGCCCGCTCGATCCGCCGCGTCATCAGGTAGCTGTACGGCGACTCGCCGTAGGCGAGCCGGAACTCGCGGCTGAGGTGCCCAGCCGACACATGCACGCCGCGGGCAAGCGCCTCGACATCCAGCGGCTGCGCGTACTCCCGGTCGATCCGGTCGCGGACCCGGCGCAACCGCGCGAGGTCGCGCAGGTGCTGCTCGGCGGCGGGACTGCTGGTCACACGCAAGATCGTACGTCGCGCCGCAACCGATACCGAGCCGCGTGTCGTGGCCGAGCCCGCGGACGTCACCCGCGCCCTGGACGCGACTCTGTCGCCCGCACCGCCGACTACCGCCTGCCCTGCAGCCGCGAGCGGGAGCACGTGCTCGCTATCGAGAGCGCTAAGGCCGAGACGCGCATACGACGGATCGAGGCGGCCCTGGCAATGCTGCGGTACCCAGGAGTCGGCAGGGGGCCGTGCGGCCGGCGCCAAGCCTTGAGTAACGGCGTCGCCCCCTGGCGAGTCATGACCCGCATGACTTGGCACAGCTGGTGGACTGGGGCGATCCCATGTGATGGCGGTGGTGCCGTTGTGCTGCGCCGCCCGGCTCACAGCGGTGCGGCCTCCCACGCGAACCCGTCCGGGTCGGTGAAGGGCCCGGCATCGCTGTCAATCGCGAGCCGGTGCGATCCGGTGCCGTCGGGAGGGACGCCGGCATCCTTGGCGAGGGCACGGCGCCCGTAGAGCGCCAATTTAACCGGACTCGACGCCGTGGCGAACTCGACGTACTTACGGCCGAAGCTCTTCGCCACGGTGAGGCCGCGGTCGACGTAGAACCGCTTGCTCGCGGCCATGTCCGCGACCCCGAGCAGGAGGACGATCTGGTCGATCTGCCGGGTGGCCGGACCGGTGTCCTTCTTCGCCGAGGTCGCGACCTTCCAGATCGTCCCGTCCGGGGCTTGCACGACGCCGCCGTAGCCCCAGAACGACTTCGCGGCGGGCTTGAGCGGCGTGGCGCCGGCGTCCAGGGCGGCGCCGATGAGGCCGCTGACGGTGGCTGGCTGCGACACCGTGAGCGACATCGTGAACCCGCGGAAGCCGGTCGCCGGGGCCTCCGAGGCCCGCAGGCGTATCTGGGTGCTCAACCCGAAGGCGGCGGTGTAGAAGCGGCCGGCGGCCGCGGGGTCGGCCACTTCGAGGGTGACGGATTCGATGGAAGCCATGCCGGTCACGCTAACTGGGGCTCTGTGGCCGGCGCTTCTCGATTCCTGACCGGTCTGGTCACCCGTGCCAGCCAGAGATGGCCCCTGCGGCCCAATGCCGCGCTGGCTATGCCCGGAACGACGGTCAGACCACGGTCAAGAAGCTGTTGAGACCACAGGGATCACATGGCCACAAGTCCACTCACCCAGTCGCGGCGAAACCACGAGCCTCGGCGGTAGGAGGTCGCTTGCTGCCGTCAGGCCCGCCCGGCGCTGGCACGCCGGGCGGCTGCCTGATCCTGCTATGTCTTGCTGCGGGCCAGCAGGGGGACGGCAGCCAGCCGGTTGCCCCATCCGATCAGATAAAGCACGTGGACCAATCCCCACATCGTGTAGCCAATCACGCCAGTGAACTTCATACCGAAGGACTGCGTGACCGCGGACAGGTGGCCGATCGTGGCCATGCTGCCCTTGTCGAGGTATCTGAAGGGCTTCACTGGCGTACCGCCATCCAGCCGCGTCCGGATCAGCTTGCCGACATACCTTCCCTCCTGGATCGCCGGCTGGGCGACTCCGGGCAACTGGTTCAGCGAGATCATGTCCACGACGGCGAAGATTTCCGGATGGCCAGGCAGGCTGCAGTCCCCCAGCACCGCAATCCGGCCCGCGCGGTCGGTCTCGGCGCCGGTAGCCTCGGCGAGCACCTTGGCGAGCGGCGAGGCCCGCACCCCCGCCGCCCAGATCTTCGTCCGGGCGGGAATCTGCTCCTCACCCTTGGGATCCCGCACGGTGATACTGTCGTGGCCTATCCCGACCGCCGCGGTGTTCAGCCGCACCTCGACGCCCATCTTCTCCAGCCGCCGCTGGGTGTAGCGCTGCAGCTTCGGGTGGAACGCGCCCAGAATCGCGGGGCCTGCCTCGACCAGCAGAATTCTCGCCTCCGTCGTGACCACTGAGCGGTAGTCCCTCGGCAGCACCTGGTGCGCTAGCTCAGCCAGCTGGCCGACCAGCTCAACCCCGGTCGGCCCCGCTCCCACGACCGCAACCCCCCAGCCTGCTGCTGATCGCCGCCCCCGTCGCCGTGGCGCAGGTCCGCAGCGCTATCGGCGCCCCGAGCATCACGGTGCTGGGCGGCGGGCTGCTGCTGGTGATCGCCGCGGGAGCGGCCGGGATCGCTATCGGCACGCGATTCCCGCATCCGCTGGCCGGAGTGCTCGGCGCACTGGTGCTGCTCCTTAGCTCTGGCACGTCCCATACGGCCACCGGAAGTGGCATCTGGCTGCTCCCGTGGGAGTGGAC